>NZ_BAABAT010000039.1:0-102497 GCF_039537565.1 Dactylosporangium darangshiense | reverse complement strand
GTGGCGAACGCGGGGTACTTCTTCATCGCGTCGGTCAGTCCGGCGTAGGTGTAGAACGAGTTCCGGCTCGGGAACATCTGGTTGAACTGGGCCTCGCTGACCACGAAGCCGCTCGTCGACCCGCCGCTGCCGCCGCCGGGGACCGTCCATTTCTGGTTGGCGCCACCGCCGCAGGACCAGATCTGCAGCGGCGTGCCGTCGGCCGAGCTGGGGCCGGTGGCGTCGAGGCACTTGTTGGCCTGGGGGTTGACGATGTCGCGGGCGGCGTTGGCAACCCACTGCTGGGCGCCGGTGCCGTTGCAGTCCCAGAGCTGGACCTTGGCCCCGTCGGCCGTTGAGCCGCCGGAGACGTCAAGGCACTTGCCGAGGGCCCGGATCGTGCCGTCGGTGCCGACGGTCCAGCTCTGCGCGTTGGTGCCGTTGCACGTCCACAGCTGGACCTTGGTGCCGTTCGCGGTGTTGGCGCCGGAGACGTCGACACACTTGCCGCCGTAGCCGGTGATCGCGCCGGTGCCCGCGGCTGCCGCGGTATCCGGGATGAGGATGAAGGCGCCGAGGACGGCAGCGGCTGCCGCGACGAGCACCCGGCGCAGGCGCGCCGATCGTGATCTGTCCATGGTGATGCTCCTGGGTGAGGGAGTGGGCGGGACATGGACCCTGATCTCTTTGGGGGCTTTTTTCATATCGCAAAGTTAGTTAACTGTAAAGAGTCTTTCTTTTATCGGGTCTGGGAGTGGGGTTGACTCTCCCATCGTGGGAGACCCGATGGTTGGCGACGTGCCCGCCGATGACGCCGTCCTGATGAGCATCGGTGAGCTGGCGGAGCGGAGTCGCCGACGTGGCCGCACTGCACGCGGACGCGCTGGAGGCGCAGATACGCGCTCTGCGGGTGCATTGTGCGGTGCTGCGTTCGGTCGCCAACCGTGGTTCCACGACCGAGGAGCTTGCTGTCATGACCAAGCTGGCACGGCTGTCCGCCGCGCAGCGCAATGCGATCATTCACCAGTTCATCTCCGACGTGCTGGGCGACCTGGAGGCCCCGGGGTACCGGGAGGGCCTGCTGGCCGCCACGCCGGACCTGCCCGACGAACGGACCAACGAGCAGGTCGACGCCTGGATCGAACTGGCCGACATGCTCGACGATCCGCGGTTGCGCACGGCGATGCGCCGAATGGGCGAATACGCCGCACGGCACGCCCCCGGCCCGTACGACGACCGCGACGTGCGAGCGGTCGAGCAGGTGACCGACTTCTGGGTGCAACGGGTCACCGCGGCCATCGACGCCGGCATTGCCGCGGACTCGCCGACGGCCGACTCGATCGTGGCCGATGTCGTCGGCGCCTGGCTGCCCATGCAGGACGGCGGCGACCCGCGGCCGGGCGGTGACGGCGAGCACGCGCGGAGCCGGCTGCTCGAGCAGCTGGAGATGGCCGCCGATCCGAGCGCCGAACGGTACTGGCAGCTGCTGTGCATCATCAACGGCTGGCCCGTGCGACCGAGCCTGGCCACGGCCGGGCAGTGGCTGATGACCGCGCTGCGCGCCAACCCCGCGCCGGGCGTCCGCGCCGCGAGCATCTCCGCCGCCCTCGGGGACGTCGGCCAGCCCGATCCGTCAGCGGTGCTGGATGCCTACGCCCGGGTCCTGGCCGAGGTGGACACGATCGTGGCCGCGGTCACCGCCGACCGTTTCGACGACCACACGCCCTGCGCCGACTGGAACGTTCGCGCCCTGCTCAACCACCTGGTCTACGAGAACCTGATGTGGACCAGCCTGGCCGGCGGCAACCCCCGCAACGACTTCGCCGCCGACCACCTCGGCGATGACCATGTGGCCGCATTCCGCGCCTCGGCCGAGGCGGCGCTGACCGCCTTCCGCCGGCCCGGCATGCTGGCGCAGCGGTACGGGCCGGCCCCGGGGTGGCGACTCGTCGAACAGGTCGTCATCGAGATGCTCGTCCACGGCTGGGACCTGGCCAAAGCGACCGGCCGCCCCACCGACCTCGCTCCCGGCGCCGCCGCGACGACGCTCGCCGCGGTCCGCAAGATGTACGCGGAGCTGCCGCGAACGCCCGGCGGCTCGTTCGCTCCTGCCCAGCCGGTCCCCGACCGGGCGAGTGCCGCCGACCACCTCGCCGCGTACCTGGGCCGAGACGTCAACTGGACTCCCCCCGGCTGAGTTCCAGGTGCAGGGTCCGGCCGGGCCAGCGGGAACGCAACCAGCGGTCGTGACTGGCGACCACGAACGCGCCGGGGCCCGTGGTCAGGGCCTCCTCCAACTCGTCGCACAGGGCGGGGGAGAGGTGGTTCGTCGGCTCGTCCAGCAGCAACAGGTCCGGAGGGTCGGCGATCAGCAGGGCCAGGGCGAGGCGGCGGCGCTGGCCCACCGACAGGTCGCCGACCGGCCGTGCGGCGTCGCGGGAGGCCAGCAGGCCGAGCGTGCGTAGCGGTACCGACTCCGCCAATGCCGAACCGAGCACGGCCTCGTAGGTCTCCAGCGCGGTCCGGTCAGGGCGGTCGAACGTGGTGTCCTGGGTCAAAAGGGAGACCCGCAACGCGGGGCGGTGGTTGACGCCCGGCGCCGGCAGGCGGCCCGACAGGACGGCGAGCAGCGTCGACTTGCCGGTGCCGTTCGCGCCCGTGACGAGCAGGCGGTCGCCCGACGGGATGTCCAGGCGGTCCAGCGCGAGGCGGCCCGGGACCGAGACGTCGCGCAGCGAGACCAGCAGGCCGTCGGAGTGGGCGGTCAGCGGGCCGGGGCGGAAACGCAGCGGCGGCGGGGGCTTGCGGACCTGGTCGCGGGTCAGGGTGTCCAGGCGGCGGGTGGCGTTGCGGACGCGCCGGGAGATCTGGTGCTCCACCCGGCCCGTCGTGCGGCCGTAGTTCATCTTCTCGTTGTCGCGCTTCGGGCGGTTGTGCGCCACCTGGTGCGCGGTGACCGAGGCCGCCTGGCGCAGCGATGCCAGCTCCTCCTGCTCCTCGGCGAAGCGGCGTTCCCACCGCTCCCGTTCTGCGCGGCGCTCGGCCTGGTACGCGGTGTACCCGCCGCCGTAGCGGATCGGGCCGTCCACCGCCGGGTCGAGGTCGACCAGGTCGGTGCAGACGGCGTCCAGGAACGCGCGGTCGTGGCTGGCCAGGACGACCACGCCGGGCAGGCCGCGCAGCTGGTCCTCGAGGAACGCCGCGGCGTCGTCGTCGAGGTGGTTCGTCGGCTCGTCCAGCAGCAGCGCTGCCGGGCGGCGCACCAGCAGGGCCGCGAGCGCCAGACGGCCGCGCTGCCCGCCCGACAGCGTCTGCAGGGGCCGATCATGTGGTACCGCCGAAAGCCCGAGACCTGCGAGCACGATCTCGGCCCGCCGGTCGGCGTCCCAGGCCTCGATCTCCTGGGCGCGCTCCAGCAGCACCGCGTAGTCGTCGAGGCGGTCCTCGGCCAGGGCGGCGTCCAGGGCCGCCAGGCACGTGCGGGCCTCGCGCAGTGCGCCGGCGATGACGTCGCGGACCGCCGCCGACGGGTCGAACGGCATCTCCTGGTGCAGGTAGCCGAGGTCGGGCGGGCGTACGACGGTGCCGCCGTCGGGCTCGTCGGCGCCGGCCAGCAGGCGCAGCAGCGTCGACTTGCCGGTGCCGTTCTCGCCGATCAGGCCGATGCGACGGCCGGGCGCGGCGGTGAGGGACACCCCGTCGAGCACGCGGCGGGTGCCGAACGTGCGCACGAGGTCATGGGCGAGCAGGGGTGCGAGAGACAAGGAAGACCACCGGCGGGTAGACGCTTCCGCCCGCCGGGCATGAAACCTCGGACGCGGGCGCGGGAAGGGTCGGTGATCACATCGCCTTCGACGATAGCGGGCCCGTCCCGCGCCCGGCAACGCTATTACAGTGTGGCGTCGCCGATACCCTTGACCGACTTGCTGAGCTTGCGGCCGTGCAGGAAGAAGAAGCAGCGCGACGAGTGGTCGCCGGCCTTCCAGCCGGTGGAGCCGGCCGTGCGCCACCAGATGTAGTAGACGTCGCGCTGGCGGTTGTAGGCGGTGCGGGACATGCCCGTGTACTCGAGCATCTTCGCCTCGCACGCCTTGCCGAACAACTTTTCGTTGGCGGCGGTGTCGTTCGGGAACGCGGCGTCGGCCGGTGCGGTGACGTAGCCGGCGTACTCCAAGTCGTGCGGCTGCGTGCACGCGACCGGGTCGGCCTGGGCGAACAGGGTGTCGTTCGTGGCGCCCGAGGTGAGCGAGCAGCCGTTGGCCAGGGGGCCGCCGGGCGCGACCGCACCCTTGAACGTCTTGTCGAACGACTCGATCTTGTGGCCGTCGGCGCCCATGACGGCGACGTCGCAGTGGTACGTGCGCAGGCCGCCGAGCCACTGGGCGTACGTGGGCGGCTGCAGGTACAGGTACAGCCGCCCGGCGTGCCAGTCGCCGCCGAGGTACTTCGCGGCGGCCTCCTCGCACTGCGCGTACAGCGCCGCGAACTTGTCGCGGTCCGGGCGCTTGGCCTCCTTGGCCAGCTCCGCCGGCACCTTGCCGACGGCCACGATCTCGACCTGGTGCGGTCCGTCGCAGGGCACGACCGGCGCGACGCCGTCCCACGAGGAGACGTCCTGGTCCTTGTACCCGCCGGAGTTGTGGCACTCGCCGAGCACCGGCTCGGGTACCTTCGCCGCGGGCAGCATGGCCCAGTCGTCGCCGAGGTCGCCGTCGGTGCCCGCGGGCTGCCCGGCGCAGCCGGACAGGGCGCCCAGCACCAGTACAGCAGTCAGGGCGATGAGACGTCGTCGCACGGCGTCAGACGGCCACGTCGCCGGCGCCCTTGAGCGACCGGTTGATCTTCTTCTTGTCGATCATGAGGTAGCAGCGGGCGGTGTGGTTGCCGGCCGTCCACTCGTCCTTGTCGGCGGTCATCCAGTAGCCGTAGTACAGCGACTTCTGCGAGCTCCAGCTCGAGCGGCTCATGCCGATGAAGGCGAGCATCTTCGCCTCGCAGGCCTTGCTGAAGGCGTCGTCGACGGCCTTGCTTCCGGTGGGGTAGTCGTTGGTCGGGCTGCTGACGAAGCCGACGTACTCCACGTCGTGCGGGTCGGTGCACTTGGCCGGCGTGATGTCGTCCCAGCTGTCGTTCGTCGTGCCCACCTGGGTCCCGCAGGTCAGCCGCAGCTCGCCGCCGGAGGCCAGGGTGCCCTTCATGGTCTCCTTGCGCGGGTCGAAGATGCCCGCCTCGGTGCGCAGGGAGGCCACGTCGCAGCGGTAGAACCGCGCGCCGCCGGTCCACTGCCGGCTCGTCGGCGGGGTGACCTGCACGTACACCCTGCCGGCCTGCCACTCGGCGCCGAGGTAGTCCGCGACGGCCTTGTCGCAGTCCGTCCACGCGTCGGCCAGCTGCGACGGCGACGGCGGCGAGCTCGAGTTGGCGGCGGTGCCGGAGAAGTGGCCCACCTTCGCCGTCTCGAACGTGTGCGTCAGGTCGCACGTCGTCTGGGTCACGTTCGACGGGGTGAGGTCGCTGACCTCGGTCGCGCTCGTGGTCCAGCACGAGCCGGTCTCGGGCTCGGGGACCTTGGGCGCGCTCATCATCGCCCAGTCGTCGGTCAGGTCGCCGTCGCCGGCCTTGACGGCGCAGCCGCTCAGCGCGCCGCCGATGAGGACGACGACACATGCCAGTGCCGCAATTCGCTTCATTGATGCCTCCCCCGCAAATGATGCGAGGGGCACTATGTCAACTTCTCGGCCCAATAGGTATCAACCGAACAGTTGACCTTGTCAATCATGAGCCTTCTGGTACAGCCCGCGCTGCTCGGCGGCGAGCCGGGTGAGGCCCAGCAGTGCGTCCAGCGACGGCGTCGGCACGTCGAGCGCGCCGGCGATCTCGCGGACCGCGGTGAGCATCGCGTCGATCTCGAGCGGCCGGCCGGCCTCGGCGTCCTGCAGCATCGACGTCTTGAACGCGCCCAGGCGGCGGGTGACCGCGTTGCGGTCGACCGGGCTCTGCTCGATCGGGCAGCCGATGCGCGCACCGATCGCGGCCGCCTCGCGCATGACCGCGTGCGCGAAGCCGTTGACGAGCGGGTCGTCGAGGATGCGGTCGGCGGTCGCGCCCGTCAGCGCCGAGATGGGATTGACGGTCATGTTGCCCCACAGCTTGTACCACACGTCGCGCCGGACGTCGGCCGACAGCGTGACGTCGAAGCCGGACAGCAGCTCGGCCACGGCGTCCAGGCGCGCGCTGCCGCCGCCGTCGGGCTCGCCGAGGATGAGGCCGTTGCCCGCGGCGAGCGCGGCCTCGCCGGGCGCGGTCACGGCGGCGCTGAGGTGCACGACGCAGCCGATGACCCGGGACCGGTCGATCGTCGCAGCGATCGTGCCGTCGGGGTCGACGCTGCGCAGCGCCCGGTCCGGGAAGAACCACCACGGCACGCCGTTGAGCGCCGGCACGACGACCGTGCCGGGCCCGAGCAGCGGCTCGAGCGCCGGGGCGAGGCCGGGCAGGGCGTGTGCCTTGACCGTCAGGATCACCACGTCCTGCTCGCCGAGGTCGGCCGGGTCGTCGCTGGCGGTCACCGGCCGGACGGCACCGTCCAGCGACCAGCCGCGCTCGCGCAGCGCGGTGAGGGTGGCGCCGCGGGCCAGCACCGACAGCGGCCCGTCGATGCGCGCACCGAAGACCGCGCCGACGGCACCGGCGCCGACGACGCAGACCCGCCGCGGACCGCTCATGCCTGCGGCTCGAGCAGGTTGTCCTCGAGGCGGGAGTACACCGGGTCGGGCAGGCCGAGGTAGTCGCGCACCGAGCCGTGCCGGGCTCGCAGGTCGGCGAGGAACAGCAGCATCGCCTCGGCGGGGGAGAGCAGCCAGCGCTTCGGCATCTTCTCGATCTCCGGGTTGAGTCCGCGCAGGTACGCCAGGGTCCGCTCGGTCGCGGCGCTGGTGAGCGCGTAGTCCTCGGCGATGACCTCGTCGGGCACGCCGAGCGCGCCGAGGGTCACGGCCGACACCACGCCGGTGCGGTCCTTGCCGGCCACGCAGTGCACGACCACGGGCGCGTTGCCGGAGTCGGCGATCACCTCGACCGCGGCCGTGATTGCGGCGTGGCCGTGCTCGGCGAGGTCGAGGTAGCGGTTGGCGAGCCACCGCGCATCGCTGGGCTCGTCGTGGTCGGTCGCCTCCTCCCACTCCGCGTGCATTGGGTTGATGTGGTGGTACGTCATCCCGTCGAACGCGTGCACCCGCCCGTCGCGCTCGACCTCGCGCGGCCGGCGCAGGTCGATGACGGTGCGCACGCCGAGCGAGGTGAACGACGTCGCGTCGGCGGGGTCGATGCGGCTGAGCGAGTCGGACCGGTACAGCCGCCGCCAGCGCGTCGTGTGCCCGGTGCCGGTGGCGTAGCCGCCCAGGTCGCGGAAGTTGAACAGGTTGGGGTGGTCGTAGTTCCGCACGCTGCGACCTTAGCGTGCGGCCCGTGCGCGGGGTCACGCACGAATTCGTCCGGGCCGGGATGTCGGGCCGGGCGGGTGCGGGCGGTAACATGCCGCGTGTCCGGACGGGAGAGGGATCACGATTGACGCGCAGCAGGTCTCAGGGGCAGGCATGACCGACGGCATCGCGACCGGGACGGTCGGCGGGTGTGTCGTGGTCTCGCCGGCCGGTGCGCTGGACGTGGCCACCGTGCCGGAGCTGCACACGCTGCTGCACCGGACCCTCGACGACGGCGCGACCCGGCTGGTGCTGGACCTGTCCGAGGTCGACTTCATCGACTCGACGGCGCTGCGCACGCTGGTATCGGTGCACAAGCGGCTGCGCGACAGCGGCGGCTTCGCCATCGTCTGCCCGCACGCGCGCATCCGGCGGATCTTCGACCTGACCGCGCTGGACCGGGTGCTGATCCTCACCGGCACCGTCGACGAGGCGCGCGCCGCCCTGGAGTAGGTCAGCCGCGCTGTTCCTGCGGCTGCAGGACCCGCGGGTGGCGGATGCCCGGGTGCGCCTCCGGCAGCGTCCGGCGCAGCACCCACCAGCTGACCGCCAGGCACGCCGCCACGAGCGGCCAGGTGAGGATCGTCTGCGCGGCGGCGAGCCACAGCACCTGCCCCGCCCACCAGAGCGGGACGAAGACGATCAGGCGGGCGACGTACTGCAGGACCCACACCCAGCTGGCGCGCTGGTAGGCCCGCAGGAGCTCCGGGTCGGCTCGCCAGCGGGACTTCTGCCCCAGCACGGTGCCGACCACGAGGCCGAGGAAGGGCCAGCGGACCAGGATGCTCGCCGCCCACGCCAGCGCGCTGGCCGCGTTGGTGAGCACCCGGACGCCGAAGAAGTCCTCGGCCCGGCCGGTGCGCAGCGCCACCAGCGCGCCGACGCAGACGACGAGCAGGCTGACCACGGTGCCGATGGGGCGGCGGCCGGCGGCGAGGCGCCACGCGGCCACGCCGGCGCCGGCGAGGACAGCGACGCCGGCGCCCAGCGGGATGGACCGCCCGCCGGCGAGCCAGCCGGCGGCGAAGGCCACGACGGGTACCGCCGTCTCCACCGCCGACTGCCAGCCGCCGAGCAGTTCCCTCAGCGACTCACCCTCGCGCGTCATCTGTCCCCCGCTCCCCGGCAAATGTAGGTAAGCCTGCCCTATGCCGGGGCTTCGCTCAACTGTGGCTGACGGTGAGTGAGTAGAACTTCACCTTCGCGCCGTTGGTCGTGCTGTCGGACGAGGACTGGTTGTAGGAGCCGGCCTTGAAGTACATGCCGTACTGGTTGAACGACGACGGGATCGCGTAGCTCGTGGTGCTGCCGTTCACGGTCAGCTTGATCGTGTTGCCGCCGGAGATGGCGATCACGTAGCTCCACTTGGTGCCGAGCGGGACGTTGCCGACCGTGTGCAGCGTCTGGCCGCCGTCGGGGGAGTTCTCGGTGCCGAGGATGATGTCGCCGTTGGGCCGGTAGTACAGCTCCAGCAGCGGCTTCGTCGACGTCCCGCCGGAGCCCAGGTGCACCTGGCCGACGCAGACGTTCTTGGTCACCGACGGGATGCGCAGCGTCGCCGAGAGCTTGTGCGAGCCGGCCAGCCGCCAGTCCGCGGCGCTGCCGTTGGCGTTCATCTCGCGCAGTTCCGAGCGCGCGTAGTTCGAGTTCGGCGTGGTCACGCCCTTCTCGGGCGCCCAGAAGGTCATGGATCCGTCGTTCTTGTCCGTGAAGAAGTACGCCGGGTTGGTGTACCCGTTGGGCCCCTTCAGCTGCGCGGGCTGGATGGTGGTCGGCGCGCCCGGGCTGCCGACGGGCAGTTGCAGCTGCCAGATCGACAGGTCGAAGTTGCCGCCCGGTGCGACGTTCGGGTTCAGGCCGGTGGACGGGGTGGTGGGTGTGGTGGTACCCCCGGGCAGCGTCCAGGCCTGGTTGGCCGCGCCGGTGCAGGTCCAGATCTGCAGGCGGGTGCCATTGGCCGAGCTCTGGCCTGTGGCGTCCAGGCACTTGCCGGAGCCGGTGTTGACCAGCGCCGCGCCGTTGCTCGTCCACTGCTGGGCCGCGGTGCCGTTGCAGTCGTAGAGCTGGATGGTGGTGCCGTTGGCGGTGCCGGCGGCGGTGACGTCGAGGCACTTGCCGAGGGCGCGGACGGTGTTGTCGCTCGAGCCGACGGTCCAGCTCTGCGCGGCGCTGCCGTTGCAGTCGTACAGCTGCACGGCGGTGCCGTTGGCCGAGCTCGCGCCGGCGACGTCGACGCACTTGCCGCCGATGCCGGTGATCGGCCCGGCGCTCGCGGCGCTGGCGGCGTGGATGCCGAGGACGCCGAGCGCGCCGGCGACGGCGGTGGCGGTGAAGGCGATGAGCAGCTTGGAGCGGCGTTTCATGGGCGGTCCTAGCCGGGTCGGAATCAGGCAGAGTGGCTGCCAATAAACGCTTCCGTCTATGTCTTGTCAACCGCCGAGTCGCCGCCTTAAATCGTATATGCGCAGCTCACCCCACTTGTTAGGAAACTTAAATTAAGTTTCGCTTATCCGCGTGTGAGCGCGTCCGTGTCGATCAGCGCCGCGGCCACTTCCCCGGCGATGTCCTGGCGCAACTGGTCGAGCCGCCCGAGCAGTGACACCGAGTCGAGCACGGCCAGCGCGGTCGGGAAGGCGGCGTGCACCCGCTCGACGGCGGCGATCAGCCCCGAGCGCAGCGACTCGTCGTTGATCGGCTCGCCGTGGCAGCGCCGCTCCATCAGGTCGGCCAGCGTCCGCAGCAGCGCCTGCAGCGTGTCGCGGTGGAGGGCCGGCGGTGGTCCCGACCGGTCGTAGAGCCGGTCGACCGCCAGCGAGATCGCCCTCACCTGCAGGGTGATGCGCACCAGCCAGCCCTGCCGGCGGCGCAGCTGCGCGATGTCCCGCCGCAGGTGCGGCGCGAACACGTTGAACAGCGAGATCTCCTCGATCCCCGCGATGGCCGCGGCGACCTCGGCGCTGACCTCGTTGAGCGCCCGCGAGTCGCTGATCCACCCGTGGTACTCGTCCGGCCCGAGCTGCCGTTGCCGCTCCAGTTCGTCGGCGATGGTTCGGATCACGGCGCTCGTCCCGCTCGTCCAGCCGTCCAGGGCCGTGCGGATCTGTGCCACCCGCGGCCGCTCCGGGACCGCCACGGCGATCGCGAGCCCGACGAACGACCCGATGGCCACGTCGATGAAGCGCCACTGCCCGTACCCCTTGGCGACCGGCGCCAGCACGAGCACGACGAGCGCGGAGATAGTGAGCTGGTTGCGCGCGAGCGGCGTGTTCGTGATCTGCCGGGCGACGGCGAGCGCCGCGAAGAGGGCGAGCGCGAGTGACCACCAGCTCAGTCCGAGCAGCTGCGTCCAGACAATCGCCAGCGCCGTGCCGATGAGGTTGGCGAACAGCAGCTGCAGCCCGGTGGCGATCGACCCGTACACGCTGGCCTGCAGCGTCAGCACCGCCACCACGGGCGCGAACAGGACGGCGACGTTCTCCCCGAGCTGGCGGGCGAGCATCCAGGCGATCGTCCCGGCGGCCGTGGTCTTGATGACGGTGAGCCAGCTGGGCTTGCTCTTGGGCACGCTGGCGAGCAGAGCCCCGAGCGGCTCGGTCACGACAGCGTGCGGTCTACGCGGCGCCACCCTCCAATACTGTCAAACCCTGCTTTCCGGATAAGTCGGGCACTGCGTGCCGCGACTTATCCGATTTATACCCGGACGGGGCATAAATCGGCTCCCCCAACGCGAGCGCAGCGAGCCGGAAGAACAGTCAGGACCAGCCGTAGTTGGCGCGGAGCTCGGCGGCGACGCGGTCGAAACGGGTGCGGTCCAGCACGGCGCCCTCGCGGCGGATGCCGTCGGCGTCGACCGTCAGGACGCGGTCCAGGCGCACCCAGCTCGGGCGCTTCTCCCGGTCCCACGAGCCGGGGCCCAGCGCGAACCAGTTGCGCTGCCCGTCGCGCTCCGACTGGCTCGACAGCATCAGGCCGAGCACCGCCGGGCCCTTGCGGCCCACGACCAGGACCGGGCGGTCCTTGCCCTGCGACGGGTCGTCCTCGTACGCGACCCAGGTCCACACGATCTCGCCGGGGTCGGCGTCGCCGTCCAGCTGCGGGGAGTACACCAGCAGCTTCTGGGTCTCGTGGCGGCGCGGCGGGCCGGGGACGGGGTGCGGGGTGCGCGCCGGTGCGGGGGCGCGGCGCATGCCCAGCCGTGTTGCCACTGCCTGAAGAAGTCGTTTCACGCCGACGACCATAACCGCACGCGTCTTTACGCGTCGTGGGCGCGCCCTTCAGACTGTGGCCCATGTACGACTTCGATGTCCTTGTGCTCGGCTCCGGGCCGGGTGGGCAGAAAGCCGCGATCGCGGCGGCGAAGCTCGACCGCCGGGTTGCCGTCATCGAACGGCGCAACATGATCGGCGGGGTCTGCATCAACACCGGCACCATTCCGAGCAAGACGCTGCGCGAGGCGGTCATGTACCTGACCGGGCTCAACCAGCGCGAGATGTACGGCCAGAGCTACCGCGTCAAAGAGGACATCACCGTCGGCGACCTCGGCGCCCGCACCCAGCACGTGATCGGGCGCGAGATCGAGGTCATCCGCAGCCAGCTGGCCCGCAACCGGGTGCGGCTGCTGCAGGGCACCGGCACGTTCGTCGACCCGCACACGATCGCGCTCGAGGACGAGCAGGGGCGCGAGTCGCATGTGTCGGCGGACAAGATCATCGTCGCGGCAGGGACACGCCCGGCGCGGCCCGACAGCGTGGACTTCGACGACGTGACGATCATCGACTCCGACGGGATCCTCAACCTCGACAAGGTGCCGGGGTCGATGGTCGTGGTCGGGGCCGGGGTGATCGGCATCGAGTACGCGTCGATGTTCGCGGCGCTGGGCACCAAGGTGACCGTCGTGGAGCGACGCGAGCGCATGCTCGACTTCTGCGACCTGGAGATCGTGGAGGCGCTGAAGTACCACCTGCGGGATCTTTCGGTCTCCTTCCGCTTCCGTGAGTCGGTCGCGGCCGTCCAGCGCCACGAGCGCGGGGCCGTGGCGGTGCTGGCCAGCGGCAAGCGGATCGCCGCCGACACCGTCATGTACTCCGCCGGCCGCCAGGGCGCCGCCGACCTGCTCGGGCTGGACAAGGCCGGGCTGAGCGCCGACGCGCGCGGTCGCATCACCGTCGACGAGCACTTCCGCACCGAGGTACCGCACATCTACGCCGTCGGCGACATCATCGGCTTCCCGGCGCTCGCATCGACGTCGATGGAGCAGGGGCGCCTGGCCGCGCACCACGCGTGCGAGGAGCCGGTGCGCGGCATGCACGCGCTGCAGCCGATCGGCATCTACACCATCCCCGAGATCAGCTTCGTCGGTCGCACCGAGGACGATCTCACCGACAACAACATTCCCTTCGAGGTCGGCATCTCCCGCTACCGGGAGCTGGCCCGCGGGCAGATCATCGGCGACTCCTACGGGATGCTCAAGATCATTGTGTCGCCGGAGGACCGCAAGATCCTGGGCGTGCACGTGTTCGGCACCGGCGCGACCGAACTCGTCCACATCGGACAGACGGTCATGGGTTGCGGCGGGACCGTGGACTACCTCGTGGACGCAGTGTTCAACTACCCGACGCTCGCGGAGTCCTACAAAGTTGCCGCGCTTGACGCAATGAACAAGATGCGATCGGTATCGCGCTTGACTGCATGAGCAGGGTTAGGGTCGGGGCCGTGAGGAAGCTTCGGGGGACACTGCTTCTGCTCGCGGCCCTGGTCCTGGCCGTGCCCGCGCTCGTCGCATGCGACGACGACGGGCCGCCGACGGTCGACGAGCGCTTCGCCGCCTTCCTGGCCGCCTGGCGCAAGGCGGACTTCGCGGGTGTACCGGACCTGCTCTCGCCGCAGGGTCGGGCGCTGGACGCCGCCGGCGCGGGCGCGGCCCTCGCCTCCGCCGAGGGCGAGCTCGCCGTCAACCGACCGACCCTCACGCCGCACGGCAAGGCGGCCGTCGACCACGCGGACGCCACGCTGAGCGTCGGGGTGTCGTGGACGCTGCCGGGCGGGCGGACCTGGGCCTACGACACCACGCTGCGTGCTCGGCTGCTCAGCCGGCGGTGGCACGTGTACCTCGGGCCGGAGACCGTCCACCCCGGCCTGCAGACCGGTCAGCGGATGACGCTGCGCACCACGTCGGCCAAGCGCGGCGTCGTCGTGGCCGGCGACGGGACGCCGATCGTCAGTGACACGCCCGTGGTGTACGTCGGCGTCGAGCCCCAGCGCGTCCCCGACGTCGACGCCCTGGTCCAGCGGCTCGACATCGTCTTCAAGTCGGTCCGCGTCGAGGTCGACGTGCAGGGCCTGCCCGCCCGGATCAAGGCAGCCAAGCCGGATGCGTTCGTCGACGTCGTCACCCTGCGCCGCAGCGACTTCAACGAGATCTCCGCCGACCTCGACGCCACCGCCGGCGTGCGCACCCGCACGGGCACGCTGTCGCTGGCGATGACCCGCTCGTTCGCCCGCGGGCTGCTCGGCACGTCCGGGCCGGCCACGAAGGAGCTCATCGACGCGAGCAAGGGCGCGCTGCGGGCCGGCGACATCGCCGGCCTGACCGGGCTGCAGCGCACGTACGACGCCCAGCTGCGCGGCCGGCCCGGGCTCTCGGTGGTGCCGGTCGAGGCGCCGCCCGCCGCGTCGCCGGGCCCCTCGGCGTCGCCGTCGGCGCCGGTGCCGGCCGCCGCGGGCAAGGCCGGCGACCCGCTCTTCACCGCGCCGCCGCAGGACGGCGCCACGATCGCCACGACCCTCGACGTGCGCGTCCAGCAGGCCGCCGACGCCGCCGTGGCCAAAACGGCGAAACAGTCGGCGCTGGTAGCGATCCGCATCAGCGACGGCGCCGTCCTCGCGGTGGCCAACGGCCCCGACGCCGCCGGCTACGACCTAGCGCTGCTGGGCGAGGTGGCCGGGCCGGCGTGGCCGGGCGACCCGGCCGCGCTCGGCGTCGGCGCGCCCTGGCGCCTCGGCGCCGAGGTCTTCGCCGGCCGGACCGGCCCGGGCGGGGTCGTCGCCGCCCCGATCGGCTACGCCGCGGCGGCCGCCGCGCTGGCCCGCGGCAAGTGGCAGCAGCCCGTCCTGGTGAAGAACCCGGCGCCGGGCGACCCGGCGCCGGCCGGCCCTGCGGTCTCGGGCGCGCTCAACGTGCCGGGCCTCAGTGTCGGGGTCCGCGGCGACATCGCCTACTGTGTCTACGTCACCGACGCCGGCGCGGACGTCACCGGGCCGATCGCCGAGACGTTCCTCAACGCCGTCAAGTAGGCCCTCGGGTGTCCGCATGATGAGCACGCAACCTGAAGAGTGCATGAATGAATCCTGAAATCGGTTGCCGTGCGTAAAACAAGGCGTTGCGCGCCGTAGATGTGTGACGCGATCGGCAGTACCATCTAAGCCGCCAAATGCGCAAATGGCGGTAAAAACCTCGTGCGGGCCGCTGGAACGTTCCTGCCAGGTACTCCTCATTCGGCAACGAACTGGGTAGCGTCTGCCTCGCCGCGGGCAAACGCGGACGCCACAACGGTTTCAGGGTAAGGGCAGCTGGGAGTGAACGGGTCGGCACGCGGGGTGCTGGCGGCGTACGTCGGCACGATGGTGGTCCTCGTGATCGCCAACTTCGCGCTGCCCGGACTGCACCTGGTGCTGTGGTCCGCGATCGGCTACGCCAGCGTCGCCGCGATCGTGGCCGGGGTGCTGCTGCACCGCCCGCGCCGGCGCGGGCCGTGGCTGCTGCTGGCCGCCGCCGTCGCCTGCTTCATCACCGGCGACCTCGCCGCCGACGTGCTGACGCGGCTGCTGCACCGGCCCGGCTTCCCGTCCGTCGCCGACGCGTTCTACCTCACGATGTACGTGCTCATCGCGGCCGCGTTCGGCTGGCTCTACCGGCTCGGCGTCGTGCGCCAGGACCCCGCGGGCCTGTTCGACGCCGTCACGCTCACCGCGGGTCTCGGCCTGCTGTCGTACATCTTCCTGATCCGCCCGTACGTGGACAACCCGAGCCTGTCGGCGCTGGATCGGACCATCTCCATCGCCTACCCGCTCGCCGACATCATCGTGCTGCTCGTCGGCGCCCGGCTCATCGCCTCCGTGCGGTTCGACACCGCCGTGGCGCTGCTGGCCGTCGGCACCGTCGGGCTGCTCAGCTCCGACGTGGGCTACGGGCTGCGCCAGCTGGCCGCCGACTGGGCGACCGGCGGCCCGGTCGACATCGGCTGGGCGGCGTTCTACGCGCTGTGGGGCGCCGCGGCGCTGCACCCGTCGATGCGCCAGCTCACCGAGCCGCAGGTGCAACGCGGCAGCGACGAGCGGCTCGGCCGCCTGCTGCTGCTCGGCCTGTCGCTGTTCATCGCACCGATCGTGCTGTTCGTCGAGATGCGGGGAGGCCGGGTGCGCGACGCTGCCGCCATTGCCGCCGTGTCGGCGCTGCTGTCCGGCCTGGTCCTGCTGCGGCTGGGCCGGGCGGTGCGCGCGCAACGGCTCACCGTGCAGCGCGAACGGCGGCTGCGCCGCGCGGGCGCCGCGCTGCTCATGGCCACCGACGCCGATGCGGTCACGCGCACGGTCCGCGAGGCCGTCGCCGAGCTGCTGCCGGCGGGCCGCGCGCACGCTGTCGCCCTCGGCCCGGTCCCCGGACTCGGCGGCAAGGTCTCCATGCCGTACACGTCCACATTGGACCCCTCCGTCGCCGCCGCTCTCGGCGACTTCGAGGTGACGCTGTGCTGCCCGCTCGCCCTCGCCGACGGCCGGGCCGCGGAGCGGGCGCTGTACGTGGCCGCGGACGAGGTCGTGCTCGTCGGGCTGCAGGAGGCCGCGCAGATCCTCGCCACCCAGGCCGCGATGGCGTTGGAGCGCATCGCCCTGGGCGACGAGATCGGGCGGCGCAACAGCGAGGCGTACTTCCGCACCCTGGTGCTCAACACCGCCGACGTCATCCTCATCCTCGGCGCCGACGACCTCGTCAACTACGCGAGCCCATCGGCGCAGGCGCTGTTCGGCTCCGACCTCGTCGGCACCGCCCTGCCGGCCGCGTTCGCCGAGGAAAGCGCCGTGGAGGTGGCCCGGCGCCTGGCCGACGTGCGCGCCGGCGCGCCCGACCGCCCCGGCGACGACCTGCAGGTCACCGGCTCCGACGGCCGCCCGGCCCTCATCGAGGCGGCGTTTCGCGACCTGCGCGACGAGCCGACCGTGCGCGGCGTCGTGGTGACCCTGCGCGATGTCACCGAGCGCAGCCGGCTGCAGGCCGAGCTGTACCAGCGGGCCACGTTCGACGCGCTGACCAACCTGCCCAACCGCGAGGTGTTCCTGACCCGGGTCCAGGAGGCCGTCGCCTCCGGCGCGGAGACCGGCGCGACCGTCGGCGTGCTCATCGTCGAGCTCGACGACTTCAAGGTCGTCAACGACACCTTCGGGCACGGCGCCGGCGACGCGCTGCTGGTCGCGGTCGGGCAGCGACTCACCGAGGCGCTGCGGGCCGTCGACGGCTCCTACGGCGCGGCCGGCACCGTCGCCCGCCTCGGCGGCGACGAGTTCGCGGCGCTGGTGCGCCGGGCCGGCACCCCCACCGACGTGGAGCGGGTCGCCGACCGTGTCCTCGCGAGCTTCAAGGCGCCCTTCGAGCTGGCGCACGGCACCGTCACCGCGACCGCCAGCATCGGCGTGGCCACCACCGCCGAGGCCGGCACCGCGCAGGAGCTGCTGCGCCACGCCGACCTCGCCGTGTACGTGGCCAAGGACGCCGGCCGCGACCGCTGGCGCCGCTACGAGTCCTCGCTGCACAGCGCCGTCGTCGAGCGGCACAAGCTGCGCGCGGACCTGGACCGGGCCATCGGCGACGAGGCGTTCCTGCTGCACTTCCAGCCGATCGTCACGCTCGCCGACGACCGCACCCGCGGGTTCGAGGCCCTGGTGCGCTGGAACCACCCGACCCGCGGCATGGTCCCGCCGGAGG
Source organism: Dactylosporangium darangshiense (assembly GCF_039537565.1). Taxonomy (NCBI): domain Bacteria; kingdom Bacillati; phylum Actinomycetota; class Actinomycetes; order Micromonosporales; family Micromonosporaceae; genus Dactylosporangium; species Dactylosporangium darangshiense. The sequence goes on along the minus strand of NZ_BAABAT010000039.1, from coordinate 85,061 downwards.
AGTTCATCTCCGTCGCCGAGGAGAGCGGGCTCATCGTGCCGCTCGGCGCCTGGGTGCTCAGCAGCGCCATCACCGCCGCCGCGCAGTGGCGCATCGCCTACCCCGCCGAGGAGGTCTACGTCTCGGTGAACGTCTCGGCGCGGCAGTTCCGCTCGCCGGACTTCGCGCAGTGGGTGCTCGCCGAGATCGACCGGATGGGCCTGCCGCCCGGCGCCCTGCTGCTGGAGATGACCGAGAGCCTGCTGCTGCACGACGACGGCGAGGTCGCCGCCGAGCTGCTCGCGCTGCGACAGGCCGGCGTGCGCATCGCCATCGACGACTTCGGCACCGGCTTCTCGTCGCTGTCCTACCTGCGCCGGCTCCCCGTCGACGTGCTCAAACTGGACAAGAGCTTCATCGACACCGTGGTCTCCTCCAGCGAGCAGCATGCGGTCGTCAACATGATCGTCCAGCTCGCCCGGCTACTGAAACTGCAGGTCGTGGCCGAGGGGATCGAGACCACGGCGGAGCGGGAGCTGCTGGTGGCGATGGGCTGCGACCACGGGCAGGGGTACTTGTACTCGCGCCCGTTGAGTTACGGTGACGCGAGCCAATGGTTGTCTGACGATTCGTCGGGGCCTCAACGGGGAGGTCGCAACGCGGCCTGAGCCACCGGAGGATTTGTGCGCGCCGAGCAACTCGCCACCGAAGTTGACCTTGACCCGCGGTACAGCGGCATAGCCCGCCTCCGCACCGAGACCCGCTACTACGACGCGGTCATCGACGAGATCGACGGGCGGCGGATCCGCGTCGGCGATCACTGGCTCACCGACTGGGCCTCCTGCAACTACCTCGGCTTCGACCTGGAGCCGCAGATCATCGGCGCCGTCGAGGAGCAGCTGCGCCGGTGGGGCACCCACCCGTCGTGGTCGCGGATGCTGGGCAACCCGAGGGTGTACCCGCAGATCGAGGAGCGCCTCGCCGAGCTGCTCGGCGCGCCCGACACGCTCGTGCTGCCGACCATCACGCAGATCCACCTGTCGGTGATCCCGGTGCTCGCGCACCAGGGCACGGTGCTCGTCGACGCCCGCGCGCACAAGACGATCTGGGACGGCTGCGTGTTCGCCCGGGCGCAGGGCGCGACGATGGCCCGGTTCAAGAGCCTCGACGAGCTGGCCGAGCGGCTGCGCTCCGCCACCGCCGGGCCGGTGCTGGTGTGCATGGACGGTGTCAACAGCATGACGGGCAACATTCCCGATGTCCGGCGCTACGCCGAGCTGTGCCGCGAGCACGGCGCGGTGCTCTACGTCGACGACGCGCACGGCTTCGGCGTCATCGGCGAGCGCGGCGACGACGAGACGAGCCCCTATGGCTCCAGGGGCAACAGCATCATGCGGTACTTCGACCAGCCCTATGACAACGTCGTGCTCGTCGGCGGCTTCTCCAAGGCCTACTCGTCGCTGCTGGCGTTCCTGGCGGTGCCCACCGTGCTCAAGAACCGGCTCAAGGCCTCCGCGGCGCCCTACCTCTACTCCGGTCCATCGCCGACCGCGTCGCTGGCCACGGTACTGGCCGGCTTCGACGTCAACGCGGAGCGCGGCGACAAGCTGCGCGCCGAACTGCACCGCATGTCGATGCGGGTCCTGAACCACGTGCGCGACCTGGGCGTGTTCACGCCGAACACGGACAACACCCCGATCATCGAGCTGCCGATCGCCCTGGACCGCGACCTCGTCGACGTCTCCGAGCTGCTGTGGCAGCGGGGCCTGTTCGTGACCCTGGCGCCCTACCCGGGCGTGCCGCGCGACCAGGTCGGCTTCCGGGTGCAGGTCACCGCGGCCAACACCGACGACCAGGTCGACGAGCTCAACGCCGTCATCGCCGAGCTGGCCGCCGCGGGCGTGTTCCAGGAGGCACGCGAGGGCAGCGCGAGCTGAGGCAGGATAGCGCGCCCCGGCAATCGGGGAGACCCCTACTGGTGGCGCCGGAGCTGTATCACGGACTCATGCGCGAACGATGGTTCGGCCGGCGTCACCACCGGCACCACCACCACGGTTACCAGGGCGGGGGCGGCAACAGCTGCCTGCGCGACGCCTGCCTGCTCGAGGCCGGCTGCTGCATCGGAGAGGCGATCGACGGCAGCTGCCTGATGCTCGGCCTGCTGTCCCTGCCGAGCATGCTCTTCACGGTGGCGAGGGCGCCCCGGGCCGCCGCGTCCGCGGACGGACCGCTGGTGGGTGCGATCCGGCGGTACCAGACGGAAATCAGCTCGAAGCGGGAGACTCCCTGCTGCCGGTTCACGCCCAGCTGCTCCCACTACGCCGCCGAGGCCATCCAGACGCACGGCGCGGCGCGCGGCCTGTGGCTGGCCACACGTCGCCTCGCGCGCTGCCGGCCCGGCGGCGCGTACGGTCCCGACCCGGTGCCGGCGGTCTAGACGCTCCTGGTCACCAGGACCGGCGACGCGGCGTGGTGCACGACCATCTGGGTCACCGGGTTGGGGCGGGGCTGCTCGTACCACCCGACCCGGTGCGCACCGACGATGAGCATGAGCGCGCTGCGCGCGGCCTCGGTGAGCGTCTCCAGCACGCCGGTGTCGCGGCTGTCGAAGCGGGTCTCGACCTCGGGGTGCCGCCGCAGCCACGGCTCCATCTCGGCCGCCACCACCTCGTGCGGGCGCGCCCGGCCGGCGTGCACGGCGACGAGGGGCACGTGCCGGGAGGCGGCCTCGGTGTACCCGTAGGCGAGGGCCCGCTGGCTCGACGGCGAGCCGTCCACGCCGACCACCACCGGCGCGTGCGCCGGCAGCGCCGACATCGGGTCGGCCCAGCGCCACCCGTTGTTGACCACCAGCACCGGGCAGTGCGCGAACCCGGCCAGGTGCGCGCCGACCGACGCGTCGAGCAGGCCGCCGTCGTGCACCCGCCCGCCGATGACGACCAGCGCGGCCGTCCGGGACTGCTCGCGCAGCACCCGCGCGGGCGCCCCGCCGAGTGTCATCGTCTCCACCGCGATGCCCGGCTGCCAGGCGCGGGCCTCGGCGGCCGCGTCGAGCACAACGCCCTGCCCGTCGGCCGGGCCCTCCCAGGACATCGCGTGCACCACCCGCAGGACCCGGTCGTGCCGGGCGGCCTCGTCCGCGGCCCACCGCACGGCGCCGAGGGCGGCGGTCGAACCGTCGACGCCGACGACGATGGGACTGTGTTCCAGCAGCATGACGCACCCCCTTCTCATCCACCGTCCCTCTCGCGGCGCGGTGGGGCAAGGCTCCTCACCTGTGCGTTCGCTGCCGAACGTCCCTGGCGGGCGCGGCGTGCTCTGCCGTCCCATTTCATCCGGTACGACGGTTAAGGGCGTGTCCGTAATTGACACATGCCTGGGGCGCCCATACGGTTCGAGCCACCATGACGCACGTCGGCGGATCATCGAAGCTGCTCAGGGCCATGAACGACGCGGCCGCGCTGAGCCACGTGCTCGAACGCGGGCCACTGACCCGCGGCGAGCTGCGCGACCTCACGGGGCTGTCCAAGCCGACGATCTCGGAGGCGCTGCGCCGCCTGACCGAGGCGCGGCTGGTGAGCGTCGTCGGCTACGTGAGCGCCGGACCGGGGCCCAACGCCGAGGTGTACGCCGTGAACCCCGACGCCGCCTACGCCGTGGCCCTGTCGGTGCGCGACCGCGGCGCCAGCGACACGCCCACGGTGACCGCCGCCGTCACCGACCTCGCCGGCACCGTGCGCGGGCGGCTCGAGTCGGCCGTGGACTTCTCCCGCACCGACCCGGTCGCCGGGGTCGTCGACACCGTGGAGGCCGTCTGCAAGGAGGCCGGAGTCGCCCGCGAGCCGGTCGCGCAGGTGCAGATCGCCGTGGCTGGCTCGTACGACCCGCGCGGCGACGTGCTGCACCACGTCGAGGTGCCCGGCTGGGGCCGCCCCGGCCTGATCGAGGAGCTGCGCCGGCGGCTGGGCGTGCCGGTGGGCGTGGACAACGACGTCAACCTGGCCGCGGTCGCCGAGCGGGCCCACGGCGCCGGTCGGCACGCGGAGAGCTTCGCGCTGCTGTGGCTCGGCGAGGCGGGCCTGGGCCTGGCCATCGACCTCGGCGGCGGCCTGCTGCGGGGCGCCCGCGGCGGGGCGGGCGAGATCGGCTACATGCCGATGAACGTCGCCGCCCGGCGGGTCGCCTTCCAGGACCTCGTCGGCGGCGGCGCGCTGCAGGAGCTGGCGGCGGCGCACGGCCTGCCCGTCGCGCCGACCGCGGCCGGGACGATGGCCGCCGCGGCCGAGCGCGCCGCCGAGGACGACCCGGCGGCCAACGCGTTCGTCAACGAGCTCGCCGGCCGGATCGCGATCGGCCTGTCGGCCGTCGTCGCGGTGCTCGACCCGCCGCTGGTCGTCATCGGCGGCGAGGTCGGTCAGGCGGGCGGCGAACTGCTCGGCTCGGCGGTCGCGACCGCGCTGGCCGAGGCGGCGCCGCTGGACACCACGATCGCCACCACGCTGGTCCAGGACGACGCCGCTCTGCTCGGCGCGCAGGAGGCCGGCCGCGCCTCGGTCCGCGAGACGATCCTGTCCACCCTCGGGCGCCCCTGATACCGCTTGGACGGCGGCGGCCGGGGCAGTTCTCGGTCATGAACTCACCAGTCGTACTCATTACCGGAGCGCTCACCGGGATCGGCCGGGCCACGGCGCTCGCCTACGCCGAGCAGCACGCCACCGTCGTCGCCGCCGGGCGGCACGACGACGCCGGCGCGGAGCTGGCCGATGACATGCGCAATGCCGGGGCCCGCTCGGCGTACGTGCACACCGACGTGCGGCACGACGACGAGATCGGCGCGCTCGTCGACGAGGTCGTCGAGCGCTACGGCCACATCGACGTGGCCGTGAACAACGCCGGGACCGAGGGCGTCGCCGGGCCGATCGAGGAGCAGACGGCGGACACGTACGCCCGTACCTTCGAGACCAACGTCCTGGGCACCGTGCTCAGCCTCAAGCACGAGCTGCGCGTCATGGTGCCCCGCCGCTCCGGCAGCATCGTGAACATGTCCTCGGTCCTCGGCCACGTCGGCGAGGCCGGCGAGGCGCTGTACGCCGCGAGCAAGCACGCCGTGGAGGGCCTGACCCGCTCGGCGGCGCTGGAGGTCGCCGGGTCCGGCGTGCGCGTCAACGCCATCGCGCCCGGCCCGATCTCGACCGCGATGCTGCAGCGCTATCTCGGCGACGCCGGCCGGGCGGAGGCCGAAATGGTCGCGCACGTCCCGATGGGCCACGTCGGCACCCCCGACGAGATCGCCGACGCGGTCCTGTTCCTCGGCTCCGACCGCGCCAGCTTCATCACCGGCCAGGTGCTGACCGTCGACGGGGGCATGACCGCCCGCTGACAGACACCCGTCTCTGCCCCGCCGGACTGATCGTGTACGGTCCCGTTCGACCTTCGTCTTCGTAGAGCGAGGTCGAAGCGAACGCGAGGGGAGCGCGCGGGACCATGCACATCAACGACTTCTGGGTCGCGATTCCGGTCGGCCTGCTCATCGGCGTGCTCGGGCGCCTCGTGCTCCCCGGCAAGCAGTCGATCGGCGTGTTCATCACGTTCCTGATCGGGGTGGGCGCGGCGCTGCTGGGCACGCTCGTGGCGGGCCTGGTCGGCCTGGACGACAAGGCGGTCGTCAAGGTCTGGAAGATCCAGTGGAGCTGGTGGGAGCTGGCCATCCAGGTCGTCTTCGCCGCGATCGGCATCGGCCTGGCGAACATGCTCACGTACACGAAGCTGGCCTCCGGCGCTCCGCGTCCCCGCAAGCGCACGACGCGCAAGCGCCGCACCAAGCCCGCCGAGGACTGACCACCCGCGCCCTGCCCGGCCTAGGGACGCGGCGCCGGTCCTGTGCGGCGCCGGTCCTGTGCGGCGCCGGTCCTCTGCGGCGCCGGTCCTGTGCGGCGGCATCCCCGGTGCCGTGCTGGCTCCCGTGCCGTGCTGGCCTCCGTGCCGTGCTGGCCCTTCCGCGGCGCCGGGCCTCTCAACGGTGCTGGCCGCGCCGTTGCGCTGCGGCCTAGCTGCGGCGCGCCCGGCGGCGGGATCCGTGCGCAGCGGGCGGCGAGGCGCCATGTGCGGAGGGCGCTGAGGCACGGCCTGTGCCGCGCATCGTGAGGCGTGTGAGGCCCGCCCGGCGCGGGATTGGGGCGGCGGGCGGAGGCCCGGGCGCGGATTCGGACGGTTGGCGGACGGCCGGGCGGTGAGACGCGGATCTATGCTGCACGGCATGGCCGACGAGGCTTTGGACGGGCACACGCCGCTGCTCGGCGCCGTGCAGGAGACGATGCTCGTCACGCTGCACGCGCGGGCCACGGCCGGGGACGCCGACGCCGCGCGGCTGGTGGCGGCGATCGACTACGACTTCGCGCGTTTCGAGCGGCACGCCGGGCCGACGGCGGTGTTCCACGTGCTGCGCTCCAACGCGATGGACGAGTGGACGCGGCGGTTCCTCGCCGAGCGTCCACACGGGACGGTGGTGGAGCTCGGGGCGGGGCTGTCGACGCGGGGCGACCGCCTCGACAACGGTACGGCGCACTGGTGCTACGTCGACCTGCCCGACGCCGCCGAGTTCCGCCGAGCACTGCTGCCCGACGGCGAACGCCGCCGCACCATCACCGGGTCGGTGCTCGACCCGGGCTGGGCGGATGAGGTCGCCGCCGAGCCCGGGCCGTACCTGTTCCTCGCCGAGGGTGTGCTGGTCTACCTGGACCCGGTCGACGTGCGCCGCGCGCTGTCGATCGTCGCGACCCGCTTCCCGGGCTGCCGGATCGCGCTGGACACGTACGGTGAGTGGATTATCGCCAAGCCTCGCGGCCCGCTCGCCGGGATGGCCGCCGACCTGGTGTGGTCGTGCGAGGACCCGAAGGCGCTGGAGGAGTGGGACCTCGGACTCACGCTGCGCGAGTCGTGGCCGCTGAGCCGTCCGGACTGGGCGGTGCGCCGGGGTCTGTCCCGCCGCACCCGGGCCGTGCTGGCGGGGATCAACACCTTCGTACCGCGGAAGATGACCAACACCCGCGTCAACCTCTTCTCGGTCGACGCCGCCGACTGAGCCGCCCGGCCACCCACGTCGACCTCTTCTCGGTCGACGCCGGCGACTGAGCCGCCCGACCACCCGCGTCGACCTCTTCTCGGTCGACGCCGCCGACTGAGCCGCCCGGCCACCGGCGGCGACCGACGCGCCCGGCTAGCGCTGGATGAGACCGGCCCGGCCGGTTAGCGCTGGATGAGACCGACACGCGTTAGCGCTGGATGAGCGTCACCGGGTTGCCGGCCGGGTCGGTGACCTGGGCCTTCACGACCCAGCCGTTGTCGGTCGGCGGCATGACCACCGTGCCGCCCAGTGCTGTGGCCCGCTCGACCGCGGCGGTGAGGTCGTCCACGGCCACGCCCAGTGAGATGCCGGGCGCGTCGGCGTCGACGAGCGCGCCGTCGGGCCCGCCGTCCGGCGTGTGCACCAGTGCGTAGCCGGGCCCCTTGACGTCGACGGTCCAGCCGAACAGGTCCGCGTAGAAGCGATGCTGGGCGCTCTCCGGGCTGCCGAGCACGTCGAAGTGCACGATCTGCGGTGTCATGAAATATCCCCCAAGTCCGAGATGAAGCCGCCGAGCCAGGCGTGCAGTGTGGTGAGTTGGGCGGGATCCGTGCGGTACCAGCGAAATGTGCCCTGTTTTTCCAGAATCAGCAGTCCGGTCTTGCGCAGCACTTTGAGGTGCTCGGACGTGCTGGCCGGCGCGAGCCCCAGCGCATCGGCCAGCGCACCCGCGGCCTGTGGCGCCGACCCGCAGCGTCGCAGGATCTCGCGCCGCGCGGGGTGCCCGAGCGCCCGAAGCAGCTCGTCGACGTCCACCACCTCACTATTTCGCCAGTACCCGAAATAGTCAAGGCGGGGAACTCCATCCATGCCCGCCCCGGCTGGGCGCCGCTACGGTGCGGCGGTCGCCGAGGACAGTGCTGCGATCACGACGCCGCGCAACTGCCCGCGCGAACGCCGCTCGGGGATCCACGTGGTCACCATGTGACTGCCCGCGGGCGCCGCGTGGCCACCGTGCGGCTGCCTGCGGCCTGCGGGGGCGCGGCGTGTTCGCCGTGCGGCTGCCTGCGCGGGGTGCGGCGTGGCCACCGTGCGGCTGCCTGCGCAGGGTGCGGCGTGTTCGCCGTGCGGCTGCAGCGGGCGCGGGGCGCCGCGTGGCCACCGTGCGGCTGCCCGCGCGGGCGCCGCGTGGCCACCGTGCGGCTGCCTGCGCGGGGTGCGGCGTGTTCGCCGTGCGGCTGCAGCGGGCGCGGGGCGCCGCGTGGCCACCGTGCGGCTGCCTGCGCGGGGTGCGGCGTGGTCAATGTGGCTGCCTGCGCAGGGTGCGGCGTGTTCGCCGTGCGGCTGCAGCGGGCGCGGGGCGCCCCGTGGCACCCTGCGCGGGGCGCGGCGTGGTCAATGTGCGGATGCCGGGGTTGAGATGATCTTGTGTGGTATCGGGCGATAATTTTTGAATTACGATTATTGGATTGCAGGTAATCGATAATCCGCAATCGGGGCCATAGACGGGGCGCCGAGGGCGGGCGCCGCGGTGACAGAATCGGCAGCCTATGGAACCAAGCAGCGTGCTCGCCGCGCTCGCCGACCTCGCACCGGCCGGGCGGGACCGGGTGCTCGACGTGGCCAAGGGGGACCAGCCGCTCGTCTGGCTCGCCGATCCGGACCGGGCGCCGCGTGGGTGGGCGGCGGATCGGCTTGCCGCGCTGGATGCGCTGCACCGCGATGAGCGGATTCTAAGGCGCGGGTGGGCGTGGCTGCTCGGCACCGCCGAGGTCGACGGGTCCGTGCGCAAGCTGCGCATGCCGCTGGTTGCCGAGCCGGTGCGGCTGGAGGGGTCCGCCGGGCTGCGCGGGCGGCGGGTCGTGCCGGCGGGTGACCTCGAGGTCACGCCGCTGATCGCCGATGCCGAGCTGGCCGCGGTGCTCGAGTCCGCGCCGGGGCTCGGGACCGCCGCGTGGCTGGGCGCGACCGGCACCCCCGGCTGGGTCGAGACCGCCGCCGAGGCCGCGGGGCTCAAGCCGGACCGGATTGCCGCCGACGACACCCCGATCGCGCGGCTGCCGGACGGGGAGCTGGTCGGGCAGGCCGCGGCCGCGCTGTACGTGGTCCGCGACGTGTCCTCCGCGGGGCTGCGCGACACGCTGCGGGCCTGGTCCGCGCGGGCCGGGCTGGAGGACACCGCGCTTGCCGTCGTGTACGGCGGCGCCGAGCCGGTGGGGGAGTTCGATACGGCCGGGGAGTCGGTGGAGCCCGGCGAGGTGTACTCGCCGCTGCCGCTCAACGCAGCCCAGCGCGACGTCGTGCGGCGGGTCAGGCGCGAGCGGATCGTCGTGGTGTCCGGGCCGCCGGGCAACGGGAAGAGCCACGCCCTGGTGGCGGCGGCGCTCGACACCGTGTACCGGGGCGGGTCCGTCCTGGTCGCCACGCAGGCGCCGCACGCCGCCGAGGTGCTCGGTGAGCTGCTGAGCCGGTATCCGGGCGCCGAGCCGGTGCTGTTCGGCGATGCCGAGCGGCGCGACCGGTTCGCGCAGGCGCTCGCCGCCGGGCGGCCCGCCGGGGTGCAGGGCCGTGAGCTGCAGCGGCGGCGGGACGAGGTGGATGCCGCCGCGGCCGCCGTCGGGGCGCTCGAAGCCGGCGTCGGTGCCGCGCTGGAGTTGGAGCGGAAGGCGGCGACCATGGCTGTCTGGGAGCCGCTGCTGGCGGGGCTGCGGGCCGAGGCGCCTCGGGTGTTCGGCGGAGATTTTGACGTACCAAAGGCGAAAAGGCTTTTGGCTTCTCGGTTTTTCCGCGAGATGCGGGTCCGGCGGATGGCCGGGGTCGGTGCCGAACGGCTGCCGGCGCTGCTCGAGGCGCTCGAGGCCGACCGCGCGGCGGCGACCCTGGCCGTTAACGGCGGCACCGATCTCGGTGGGGTCTGGCCGGCGTTGCTGGCCGCCGACGAGCGGCTGCGCGATGCGGTCGGCGCGGCGATGCGCGACGCCGCGGCGGCGGCTGCCCGGTGGGGCGGTGACGCGTTGCGCACCGCCCGTGATCTCGGGACCGCGCTGCGCACCGGGCGCAACCGGCGCCGTGAGGCCCTCGCGGAGCTCGACGGGCCCGCGCTCGTGCGCGCGCTGCCGCTGTGGGTGGGCACCGTCGCCGACGTCGAGGACCTGCTGCCGCCGACGCCAGGGCTGTTCGACCTGGTGATTCTGGACGAGGCCGCGCACATCGACCAGATCCGGGCCGCGCCGGTGCCGGCGCGGGCCCGTCGCGCGCTCGTCGCCGGCGACCCGAGCCAGCTGCGGTTCGTGTCGTTCGTCGCCGACGTCGACGTGGCGGCGACGCTGCAGCGGCACGGGCTGCCGGACCGCATCGACGTGCGGCGGTCCAGCGCCTACGACGTGGCGGTGGGCGCGGCGCCGGCGACCTGGCTGGGCGAGCACTACCGGTGCGCGCCGCACCTGATCGGGTTCGCCGCCCGCCGGTTCTACGACGGGCGGCTGACGCTCATGACCCGGACGCCGGTGACCGAGCGCGAGGCCGCCATCGACGTCGTCCGTGTTTCCGATGCCACCGTACGTGACGGTGTGAACCGGGCGGAGGTCGACGCCGTGATCGATACCGTCCGTAGTCTGGCCGGCACGGGCGACACGGGCATCGGGGTCGTCACGCCGTTTCGCGCGCAGGCCGACGCGATCGAGGCGGGGCTGCTGCGCGCGTTCACGGTCGAGGACATCGAGCGGCTGGCGCTGCGCTCGGGCACCGTGCACGCGTTCCAGGGCGGCGAGGCCGACACGGTGATCGTCTCGCTGGGGCTCACCGGCGCCGACACGCCCGCGCGGCTGCGCTTCGCCGCCGATCCGAACCTGTTCAACGTCATGACGACCCGGGCGCGGCGGCGGATGATCGTGGTCACGTCGCTGGACGGCGGGACCGGGCTGATCGCGGAGTTCCTGGCGCACGCCTCGGCGCCGCCGGCGGCGCCGGGACCCGCTGCGGCGCCCGTGCAGTGGGCGGAGCGGCTCGCTCGCGAGCTGACGGCGGCCGGGCGCGATGCCCGCCTGGCGTACCCGGTCGGCGACTGGACGGTGGACCTGGTCGTCGACAACGTCGGGTACGTGTGCGCACCGCATCCGGACGGCAACGCGGCGCACCTGGACCGGCAGCGCGAGCTGCTGCGGGCCGGCTGGACGCTGCGTGAGGCATTCGCGAGCCGCTGGGGTGCCGATGCGGTACGCGCCGCGCTCGAGCTGTGATTTCAGGGTGGGTTGACAGGGTTTCCCCTGACGCCGCCTTTATGTTCGCACAGCACACTCGACGTATGACCGTTCGTGCAATCTTCAACGTCGTCGGTGCCGCACTCGCCGGTGCCGTCAGCGCCTCCGACGAGGCCGTGCCGCCGGCCGATCCGCGGGAGGTGCGGGCGCTGCTCGCCGACCTGGGGCTGCTGCGGCCAGGGGCGTTCGAGGCCGAGGTGCCGCAGGCGCTGCGCCGCTTCCAGGCCCGGGCGGGCCTGGTCGTCGACGGGGTGGCCGGCCCGCGCACCACGCAGGCCCTGGCCCGCTCGGCCCGGGAGGCGCGCCACCTGCGCGCCCTGGGCATGGCCGCCTGAACGACACTTCAAGCAGTCGGCGTGAGTTGGCCGCCTGAACGACGCTTCAAGCGGGCGGCGTGCGCTGGCCGCCTGAACGACACTTCAAGCGGGCGGCGTGCGCTGGCCGCCTGAACGCCGCCTCAGGCCGGCAGTGCGCCCAGGAGCCGTTCGAGGCCCTCGTTGGTGCCGATCACACCGCGGTCCTCGGGGTGGTTGAGGTAGTGGTTGACCGCGTCGTGCAGGAACTCGCGGTGCACCGCCGATCGCTGCAGCTGCAGCTGAATGCGCTGCAGGTTGCGCCGGCGCAGCGGGCCGCGGCTTTTCACCAGTTCCGGCCACAGGATGCCGAGGCGGCCGATGCCGAAGACCGTGGGCAGCGGGCCGGTCATGATGGCCTCCCACGGCACGTCGTAGGTGACGAACGCGTCGACCACGCACAGGCCGTCGGGGCGCAGGACCAGCAGGCCCGTGCCGCGCACCAGCATGACGAACGACAGCACCATGAAGTAGGCGCATCCGAGCGTCACGGCGAACAGCATCCAGCTGAACACGCCCCAGTCGTCGTCGTCGAAAAGGGTGGCGAGCAGGATGCCGACCACCGCCGGCCAACTCGCCGCAGTGGTCGCGAGTCCGAAGTACGACGGCGGCGCGATGAACTCGCCCGCGCGCACGACGAGCAGCCGCGGTTTCGGGCGCCGGTTGCCCATCACGAACGCGATGCTGCCGGGCACGATGAGCAGCAGGACCTCGGCCAACTGCGGCCACAGCTGATCGTGCAACACCACCGTGAACGGCAGCAACACAATGGCCGCACCACCCACGAGCAGGTAGTACAGCCAGGCGTTGCGCCGGCCTAAACCCTCTTCCCCGTTCGCACTCTGTGACACCGTGCCCCACCTCCAATGCACGGAAATGTATCGGGTCGCCGTGACATCCCGCCGCCACGAATTCGACATAGCCTAAGGGCAACCCGACACGTGGCATGCACGACCCTCCACATGTCCTGATGAATGGCATGCCAACTCCTAATCGAGTGGCATTTGTTGCCCCGGTATTGGCAGGATCGTCGGATGTATGACGACGGGCCGTGGCGGCAGCTTGCACACGATCTGGTGAAGAGCATCGAGCGCGACGTGACCGCCGTTCTGGACGGCATCGACCCGGCGCTGCTCGACGCGCCCGCCGAGGACGGCACCAACCGCATCGGCTGGCTCGTGTGGCACCTGACCCGCAGCCACGACCGCAACGGCAGCGAGTTGCTGGGCCTGCCGCAGCTGTGGACGCACGACGGCTGGCACGCCCGGTTCGGCCGCGCTGCCGACCCCGACGAAACAGGTTACCGGCACGCGACGGCCGAGATGGCCGCTTTCCGCAGCCCGGCGCCCGAGGTCCTCGCCGCCTACCACCGGGCCGCGACGCAGCGCCTGCTGTCCATCGTGGGCTCCGAGCCCGACCTGCGCCGCCCCGCGCCCAGCCCGACCCTCGGCGACACCGTGACCGCCCGTGAACGCCTCGCCGGCGTGCTGGTCGAGGGCCTCGAACACGCCGGCCAGGCCGCGCTGCTGCGCGGGCTGCTGGAGCGGAGGGCCGCGGCCCGGCGCTGATGCCGCGGCGCCGCGCTCCCATGTGCACGGGCATTGTTTCCGTCGATGGCGAGGGCTTAGCGTGCAGCCATGCCGAGGAGCGGTGGCGTGGTCATCGAAGCGGTGAACGATCCGGCCGGGGATGCGCTCGAAGACCTGCGAGCGTGGCTGCGCGTCGACGTGCCGCGCCTGCGGGTCGAGGCCGTCCGCGCGGCGACCGGGCGCGGCGAGATGAGCGGCGGCGTGGTGGCCGCGCTCGAGACCGCGGTGCTGTCCAAGGAGCTGCTCGGCATGGTGGTCACCGGTGTGGCCGGCTGGCTGTCGGCGCGGGCGACGACCCGGCGCACGAGGATCCGGGTGAAGTGCGGCGATCGCGAGGTGGAGATCGACACCGCGGACATCGACAAGGCGGACGAGATCGCCCACCGGTTGGGCCGTGCGCTCGGCGCCTCGTGACGGCGCGCGCCCGACCCACCCGCGGCGCTACGCGCACGAGTACGTGATGTGCGTGGCGAACGGGGTGTCGACGGTCTCCAGGTGCGTGAGCCGGGCCGGCGGTGCGCCGTTGAACAATGGCGTGCCGGCGCCCAGCAGCATCGGGGCCACGTGCAGGCGCAGGCGGGTGGCCAGGCCGGCGGACAGGACCTGCCGCGCGATCGACGCCCCGCCCATCACGTGCACGTCCTTGCCCGCGGCCGCGGCGATCGCGGCCGAGATCGCCGCCGGCACACCCTCGACGAACGTGAAGGTCGTGTCGCCCTTGCGCACCGTGGGGGACGGGCGGTGCGTGACCACGAAGACCGGCATGCGGTAGAGGCCGTCGGCGCCCCAGCCGCCCGTCAGGTCGTACACCGTCCGGCTCGTCACCACCGCGCCCGCCGCGGCGAACGTGGCGGCGGACAGGCGGCGGCCCTCGTCGTGGGACAGCCAGTCGTGCAGCGGCTCGCCGCCGGCGCCCAGGCCCTGCGCGGGGCCCGGGTCGGGGCCGGTGACGAAGCCGTCGACGGACACGGTGATGTTCACCTCGACATCGCTCATGACCGTGCCGACGAGGGCGGAGGAGGAACTCACCGGTGATTTTCCAAAAAATCCGCGTCGGTACCTGTATGACAGTGATGGTGGACGCCGACACGTTCGCGGATCTCTCCCGGCGCTACCGCCGGGAGCTGCAGGTGCACTGCTACCGGATGCTCGGCTCGGTGGACCTGGCCGAGGAGCACGTCCAGGAGGTGTTCCTGCGCGCGTGGCGGGGGCGCGGGGCGTTCGAGGAGCGCGCGAGCCCGCGCACGTGGCTGTACCGGATCGCCACCAACGCCTGCCTGGACACGCTGCGGCGGCATGAGCCGAGCCTGCAGCCGTACCCGGACCAGCTCCTCGACGACGGTCCCGAGCCCGAGGCGGTGGCGGTCGGGCGGGAGACGGTCTCGCTGGCGTTCATGGCCGCGATCCGGCTGCTGCCGCCGCGGCAGCGGGCCGTGTTCGTGCTGCGCGACGTGCTCGCGTTCTCCGCCGCCGAGGCGGCCGGGCTGCTCGGGATCGGGGTCACCGCGGCGAACAGCGCGCTGCAGCGGGCCCGGGAGACGCTGCGCGGGCGGTGGCCGGGCGGGCGGCTCGACTGGCCGGCGCGCGGGGGCGACGCCGCCGAGCGGGAGCTGGTGCGCCGCTACATCGAGGCGCACGAGACCGCCGACCCGGAGAAGGTCATCGCGCTGCTGCACGAGGACGTGCGACTGGGCATCGAGCCGAGCGTCGGGGTGTGGGACGGTCGCGCGGCGGTGTCACGGGGGCTGCGGTCGGGCATGAACCGGCCGGGGCGCTGGCGGATGGTGGCGACGGCCGCGAACCGGCAGCCGGCCGTGGCCGCGTACGTGCGGGCGGCGGGGGAGAGCGCCTACCGCGCGTTCGCGATCATCGTGCTGCGCGTCGAGGACGGGCGGCTCGCCGGGATCGACGTCTGGGAGGAGCCGGGGATGTTCGCGCGGTTCGGGCTGCCGGATTCGTCACAGCCCTGACCGGCCGGGCGGGCATACCCTGGCCGCGTGCAGACCCTGCCGAGCACCGACGACCTGTTGCGGGCCATGACCATCCTGGGGATTCCGGGCGATCCGCTGTACATCATGAAGGACCACGACGACGAGCGCCGCCGCGCGGAGCTGCTCGCGCACATCAGCGCCGCGCTCGTGGACCGCCTCGAGACGCTGGAGACCCTCGCCGGCCTCGGTGTCGACGACCGCGCGGACCTGCACTGGCAGGCCGACCGGGACGCCGCCGGCCCGGGGCGGGCCGACCGGCTGCAGGCGGCGCGCCTGGCGTGGGTGCAGCAGAGCGTCGCCCGGCAGCGCGGGCGGCGGCCCGACGCGCACGCCGACGCCGTCGCCACCACGCTCGGCGTGCTCATCCAGCTGCTGGCCGCCCGGGACACCCCGGACGCGGCCGGGCCGATGGTCGCCGACGCGGTCGCCGGGCTGTGCGGCGCCGCCGACCACCTCGGCACGGTGCTGCGCGGAGCGCCGCGCGAGTGCGTCTGAGCGGGGCTGCGTCGGGTTGCCGACAGGTGCCACCATCGATACGTGGACGGCTTACAGCCCAACGAGTACTCGCTGGTCCTCCTTGCCCTACTGCCCCCGGCGGCCGGCGCCGCGTTCGTGCGCGCCCTGTGGATCTCCGACGACGTCGCCAACGGTCGGCTGCTGCTGCCGGTCTTCCTCGCCGCGGGCGCGGTGGCCGGGCTGCTGCTCGCGCCGTGGCTGCGCACCCGGCCGATGCTGGTGCGCAACCTCCCGCCCGGGCTCATCGTCGTCTGCCTGGCCGCGTTCGGCCTGCAGTTCCAGGGCGGGCCGGACGTGCCACCGGCGCTGGCGCTGCCGATCACCGCGGGCATCGCCGGCCTGACGGTCGCCGCCGTGGTGGTCGCGGTGCTGTGGATCGCCGGGCGATACACCATCGAGATCCGCCACCGCGCCGGGGTCCGGCTGACCTCGGCGCACGACACCGAGTTCTACCAGGCGCACTGCGACTGCGGCTGGCGCAGCGCCCGGTTCGCGCTCGCCCCGGACGACGACGCCGAGCGGGAGGCGTTCGATGCCGCGCGCGAGCACACCCCGACCGTCCGCCAGGGCGTCGACCTGCAGTGGTGACGCCCCGGCGGGCGGCGCTCACGGCTTCGGCGGTGCGGCGGACTTGAGGAAGTCGCCGACGGCCTTGGCCGCCTGGTCGGCGCCGTCGGCGGTGACGGTCAGCAGCCCGGTGCCGTGCAGCTGGCCGGGGACGATCGCGAGGGTGCGCTTCTCGCCCGGTGTGGCGGCGTACATCTGCTGCGCGGCGCTGGCGAACGCGCTGTCGCCGGTCGCCGCGACGTACAGCACCGGCGCGGTCAGCTTCGGCACCGACTCGAGGGCGCTCTCGCCGGCGTAGTCGCCCGGCCCGGACAGGCTGATCACCGCGGTCGCCGGCGGCTCGAGCCGCGACGCCGCGATCAGCGTGGCCGTGGCGCCGCGCGACGCCCCGATGAGGACAACGTCGCGCCCGCCCTTGGCCCGTGCGTAGGCGATGGCGGCGGAAACGTCGCCGGAGAGCTTGCCGGTGTCGGCGCGCTGCGAGCGCCCCTCGCTGTTGAAGTCGAACGCCAGCACCCGGTATCCGGCCGCGGCCTGCTGCTTCGCCCACGCGAGCCACGAGCACCCGGTGGCGCTGGCCTGTGCCGCGAGCACGAGGGTCACCGAGCCGCTGCCGAGCACGTAGCCGGCCAGGTACGCCCCGGCCTGCCCGGCGAAGCTGACCTGCTTGTCGTTGAGCTCCGGGTCGCCGCAGAGCCGGTCGGTCGGGCTCGGCGCGGCCCTTGCCGTCGTCGCGGCCGGCTGGGCCGTCGCGCCGGCCTCGGCGCCGTCGGCGCCGTTCGAACAGGCCGCCAGGAGCAGTACGCAGAGAATCCCCGTCATGATGCGCATACCGGTGCGACCAACGAGCCCCCCGTCCGGTTGCATCAATCGGCGATCGAGATTCCGGAGCGCTCGGCGCGGGCCGCGCCCCAGTCGTAGAGGGCCTGCAGCACCGGTGCGAGGCTGCGGCCCTCGGCGGTGAGCTCGTACTCCACGTGCGGCGGGTTGGTGCCCAGGTCGCGCCGCGCGACGAGCCCGTCGGCCTCCAGCTCCCGCAGCCGCTGCACCAGCATCTTCTCGCTCACGTGCGGCATCCGCCGGCGCAGCTCGCCGTAGCGGTGCACGCCCTCCTTCAGGTGCGCGAGGATCACCGGGCGCCACTTGCCGCCGACGATGTCGACGGCCAGTTCGACCGGGCAGTGGTACCGCTTGACCATGCTCGCCTCCGCTACTCACCGAAAGGTGCGTACTTGTGGCGCCGCACCGGCCGTGATCGTGTGCTTCGTGTGGACCAACCGGATACACCCAGTTTGTATGCCTGGGCCGGCGGCACGGACGCCTTCGTGCGCCTGTGCGAGGCCTTCTACGACCGCGCCCGCGCCGACGACCTGCTCGCCCCGATGTTCGCCGAGATGGACCCCGGGCACGCACGCTACGTGGCCCTGTGGCTGGCCGAGGTCTTCGGCGGCCCGCCGGTCTACACCGAGCAGCACGGCGGCTACGCGCACATGCTGAGCCTGCACATCGGCCGGGGGATCACCGAACCGCAGCGGCGGCGCTGGCTGAACCTCATGATGGACGCCGCCGACGACGCCGGACTGCCGGCCGACCCGGAGTTCCGGGCCGCGTTCGTCGGCTACCTGGAGTGGGGCACCCGGCTGGCGGCGAGCAACTCGCAGCCGGGCGCCGACCCGGTCCGCCGGGCCCCGGTCCCGCGCTGGGGCTGGGGCGTCGCGCCGCCCTACCTCGGCTGAGCCCGGGCCCGGTGCCGGTGCGCCGGCGCGGCGGGCCAGCACCGTGGCCTCGCCGCGCGTCGGCGCCCCGCTGCGGCTACCAGGTCATATTGAGCTCATTCTGGTAGTTGTCGTAGCCGGCCCGGGCGAACGCACGCGCCATCGGCACGTTGCCGACGTCGGTCGTGGCGCGGATCCGCGGCGCGTCCTGTCCGGCGAGCACGCGGGTGCCCTCGGCGAGCACGTCGTCGATGTAGCCGTGGCCGCGGTGCTGGGGCAGCACGCCGATGTACGCAATGATCGGCCCGTAGTCGTTGCGGGCGGGGAACACGAACCCGACCGGCTCACCGTTCGGCAGGGTCGCCACGCGCCACCAGTCGTGCGGGCTCGGGTACTTGACCAGTTCTCCGTGCAGGTGCTCCTCGGCGACCGCGCGCGGCGGGAGCCGCTCGAGGTCGGTCCGGTGGTGGGCGTCGAGCGTGCCCTGCACGGCTTGGGTCATGAGATCCAAGGCTTCTGTGGTACCGCTGAACTCCCGGAACCGCAGACGGCCGGAAGCGGCGGGAACGCCCGCACCGGGCCGCCACTCCAGCCGGCGCCGCTCGACGAGGGGCCGGGCGCCGAGGCGCTCCAGCACCGCCATGCGCGATTGCACGGCCCCCGGGTCGTCGTGCCAGTCCGGCGGGATGAAGCGGATGTACTCCGGCGGCGTCGCGCCGTCGTGGACCAGGGCGTCGAGCGCGGCGCGCAGCAGTTCCTCGCCCGCCTCGACTTCGCCGTCGGCGAAGTCGAAGAAGTCCATGAGGAACGGCTCGGCCGACCCGGCGCGAGCCCACCAGCCGGCCCGGGCCACGACCCGGTCGCCGTCCAGCGCCACCCACAGCCATTCGGCCCGCCGCCGCCCGGCGGTCAGGTCGCCGTCGAGCTCACTATTGAGCACATACGGCAGCCGGCGGAACAGATCGAGCTCGTCACGCCCCGAGATGGGACGCAAGGTGCGTTGCATGTGAGGCTCCAGTTGTGTTCGTAACGCGAGAACGTCCTGCGGACATGGCTGGCTCCTCCCTTCTGGCGATCATTCGCCGCCGGCGGATGTTGTACTCGCCACCCGGCGTCCCGCGCAACGCGTTTTACGGCTCTGCTTCGCCGTGCCATACCGGGTGCTGACGGACCGCGTAGAGTCCGGCCGGTGACCGTGTACGACGTTGTCGCGCAGCTGCCGGACGTCCGCGTCGTCGGGAATCCGGGCGCGTGAACCTTCGGGAGGACCGGTGCTCCAGGTGCGGGGCGCGGATCGTGCCGGAGGTGTCCGAGAGTGTCCAGGACGGGCGGCACGTCTGGTGGGTCGAGAGCACGTTGCGAGGTCAGCCGGGACCGGTAAAGCGTTTGACGGAGGCGAACAAGGTTCGGGATCGTTAAGGCATGACGCGCTGACGGTGCTCCTACGGTCTTCCGAATTCCGACTCACTTCCGAAGGAAGCCGCGTCCTTGCCTGCGCACGTCTCCGTCTTTGCCTCCGAAGGCAGCTGGATCGAGTCCGACGCCGTTGACCAGTGTCACCAGGTCGCGGCGCTGGACGGGATGGTCCACGTCGCCGGGATGCCCGATCTGCATCCCGGCAAAGGGGCGCCGATCGGCGCCGCCATGTCCTCCACCGTGCTGTATCCGCACCTCGTCGGCTCCGACATCGGGTGCGGCATCGCCGTGTTCCCCTTCGCGCTCAAGCGGGCCGATCCCGAGAAGCTGGCCGCGAAGTTCCCCGACCTCGACGTCCCCGTCGGCCCGGAGTGGGCCGATGCCGAGGACGTCCCGGCGGGGTACCTCGACGGGCTCGGGACCGTGGGGCGCGGCAACCACTTCGCCGAGCTGGCCCGCGTGCACGAGGTGCTCGACGCCGGGCACGCGCAGCGGCTCGGGCTCGCCGCCGGCGACCTCGTGCTGATCGTGCACAGCGGGTCGCGCGGGCTCGGCGAGCGCATCCTGCGCTCGCACACCGAGGTGCACGGCGCCGGGCCGGCCGCCGACCCGGCGGACTACCTCGCTCGGCACGACGCCGCCGTGCGCTGGGGGTCGCTCAACCGGCGCGTCATCGCGGCGCGGGTCGCGGAGGCGCTCGGTGCGAAGCCGGTCGAGCCGATCGTCGACCAGTGCCACAACCTCGTCGAGGTCCGCGACGGGGTGTACCTGCACCGCAAGGGCGCGGCACCCGGCGACGGGCGCGACGTGCTCATCGCCGGCACCCGCGGGACGCCGTCGTACCTCGTGGCCGCGCACGCCGGCGACGAGGCCGGGCGGTCCGTCGCGCACGGCGCCGGGCGCAAGATGTCGCGGGCCGACGCGCTGGTGCGCAACAAGGCCAAGCACACCGTCGAGGCGCTGCGCCGGCCGCCGACCGGGTCGGTGGTCGTGTGCGGGGACCGGCAGCTGCTGTTCGAGGAGGCGCCCGGCGCCTACAAGCGCATCGAGCAGGTGGTCGCCGACCTCGTCGCGCACGGCCTCGCCACGCCCGTGGTGAGCACGGTCCCGGTGGTTACGTACAAGACTGCCGAGCGGCAGGGGCGGCGATGAGCGGGGCGCACCTGCTCATGTCGGCCGGACGCGGGCCGCAGGAGTGCGCGTGGGCCGTCGCCGAGCTCGCCGCCCGGCTGGAGGCCGAGGCCGCCGGGCTCGGGCTGGTCACCGAGCGGGTCGAGACGGTGCCGGGGGACCGCGCCGGCACCTTCCGGTCCGTGGTGCTGCGCATCGACGGAGAGGCGACCGGGCGGCTCGTCGCGGCGTGGACGGGGACGCTGTGCTGGCAGGCGCCGAGCCCGTACCGCGCCGGCGCCGGGCGCAAGAACTGGTACGTCATCGCCGGGCCCTGCCGGCTCGACGCCCCGCGCACCGAGCTCGCCGAGGCCGACGTCGACATCGTGCCGTGCCGCACCGGCGGGCCCGGCGGGCAGCACCGCAACAAGGTCAGCACCGCGGTGCGGGCCACGCACCGGCCCACCGGCATCGTGGTCGTGGCCGACACCGAGCGGCAGTTCGGCCTCAACCGGCGCATCGCGCTGGACCAGCTGCGCCGCCGGCTGCAGGAGCGCGACGAGGCGGCCGGCGCGGCGCTGGAGACGGCGCGGTGGCGGGTGCACGACGAACTGGTGCGCGGCGACCCGGTCCGGGTCGAGCGGCCCGCTAGGCCCGTGCGCGCAGCAGCGCCAGCATCTCGTCGACGGAGCCGGCCGGGTCGGTGACCGGGAACTGCACGGCCCGGATCGCCGCACCCGGGTCGAGCAGCAGGCTCAGCCGCTTGAACCGGTCCGCGCCGGCGACCCGGAACGTCGGCAGGCGCAGCGCCGCGGCCAGCCGGCCCTCGGCGTCGGACAGCAGCGGGAACGGCAGACGGGCGTGCTCGGCGAAGGCACCGAGCTGGTCGGGGCGCTGCATGCTGATGCCGCGGATGCGGGCGCCGAGCTCGCGGAAGGCCGGCTCGCGGGCCGCGTACGTCATCGACTCCAGCGTGCAGCCGATGGCGCCCGGTATCTCGCCCCAGCCGGGCGGGTGGCCGTTGGGCCCGGGCGCGAAGGCGCCGGGGAAGAAGTACAGCACCGTCCACTCGGGACCTTCCATCCCTGCCACGGTGTGCCCCTCGAGGGCGTGCACCCGCCGGGCCTCCGCCTCGGTGCCGACCGCGTCGAGCGTGCCGTCGCCCATGACGTGCCGGGAGCCCCAGTCCTGCAGGGCGATCAGCGCGGGCAGCAGCCCCTCGCCCTTCGCGGTGAGCACGTAGTCGTAGCGGGGCGGGTGCGCGGAGTACTCCCGGCGCCGCAGCACGCCGTGCTCGACCAGGCTCGCCAGGCGCTCGGCCAGGGCGCGGCGGCTCACGCCGAGCTCGCGCTGCAGCGCGTCGAAGCGCGTGGTGCCGCCGGCGACGTCCCGCACGATCAGGAACGTCCACCAGTCACCCATCACGCCGAACGCCTGCGCGATCCCGCAGTCGGCATCGGCCAGTTCCTCGCGCCGCACCCATGCATTATAGTGAGTTCCAAAATGGAATGCACAGAATCGGGGGCGGGCATGACGGCGTTCTGGCGCTGGTGGACGGCCGGAGCCGTCAGCTCGGCGGGCACGGCGGTCAGTGCGGTGGCGCTGCCCCTCACCGCACTGACCGTGCTCGACGCGACCCCGGTCGAGATGGGGCTCATCGCCGCCGCGAGCTACGTGGCGTGGCTGCTCATCGGCATGCCGGCCGGGGTCATCGTGCAACGGCTGCCGCTGCGGGCCGCCCAGGTCGGCGCCGACCTCGTGCGTGCGGCGGCTGTCGCATCGATTCCCGTGTGCTGGTACTTCGGGGTGCTCACCGTCGCGCAGCTCATCGCCGTCGCGCTGCTGGTGAGCCTGGCCAACGTGATCTTCGTCGTGGCCAATGCGACGTTCTTCCCGATGATCGTGCCGCCGGAGCGGCTGCACGCCCGCAACAGCCTCACCTCGGCCACGGAGGCCTCCACCCAGCTCGGCGGCCCCTCCGTCGGCGGGCTGCTGGTGCAGGCGCTCGGGCCGGTGCCGACGCTGCTCGTCGACGCGGTGAGCTACCTCGCCTCGGCGGCCATGCTGCGCACCCTGCCGCCCCGCCGCGCGGGCGCGCCCGACGCCGCCGCCCCGCCGATGCGGGCGATGATCCGCGAGGGCTGGCGGTTCGTCACCCGCCACCCGATCATGGGGCCGGGCATGTGGACGGCGACCGCCGTGAACTTCGTGTGCGGGGCGCAGCTGGCGCTGTTCCCGCTGTACCTGGTCCGCGACCTGCACACCCCGCCGGGCTGGGCCGGCGCCCTGCTGGCCGTCGAAGGCGCCGGCACCCTCGTCGGCGCCGCCCTGACCCCGCGGTTCACGGCCCGGGCCGGCACCGCGCGCGCCCTGGTCGTGGCAGCCTTCGTCGCCCTGCTGGGAGCAATGATCATTCCCGTCGGTACCGCGGGTGCCGCCTACGCCACCTTCGTGCTGGGCAACGTCGTCTTCGCCGGCGGCGTGGTCGTGCTGAGCGTGACCACGCGCACCTACCGGCAGCTCGCCAGCCCGCCGGAGCTGCTGCCGCGGGTCGTGGCCACGGTCCGGTTCGTCTCCTGGGGCGCGATCCCGGTCGGCGGCGTCCTCGCCGGCCTCATCGCCGACGCCGCCGGCGCCCGGGTCGCGCTGTTCGCCTTCGCCGCGGCGACCGCGCTCGCGCCGCTGGCGCTGCTGCGCTCGCCGATCCGCCGGCTGCGCGACCTCGACGACTACCGCGTCCCCGACGGGTTCGCGCTCAGCGGTGCCCGCCCCGCCACGGTCCCGTGATGACGCAGGTGACGCCGGGGTACTGCACGTTGACGAACAGGTGCTGCCCGTCCGCGGTGAAGCAGGCCCCGGCCAGCTCGCTCGCCCCGACCGGCCCCGGCTGCGGGAAGTCCTCGGGATTCCAGTAGTGCAGGTCCAGCGGGGCGATCACCCGGGCCAGGTCGACGATGCCGCCCGCCGGGGTGAGCACCTTGAGCCAGTTGTCGCCGCCGTCGTCCTCGCCGTCGCCGTCCTCGGCGAGCAGGATCGTGCCGTCGGGCGCGACGCCGACGGTGTCGGGCTGGTTGAGCGTGCGCGCGTTCGGCGACTCGAACAGCAGCTGCAGCGTGCCGCCGTCGGGCCCGGTCGGCACGTACCGCCAGACCTGCCCGTTCTCCCCGTCGCCGGCCTCGCTGGCCACGAACGTCACGCCGCCGTTCGTCCACGCCGAGCCCTCGAGGCCGAGGAAGCGGCAGCCGCCCTTGGCGCGGCCCTGGGAGTACACCGCGCCGGGGTTGTCCTCGGCGTCGGACGGGTCCGGCTCGTCGATGTCGACCCAGTGGGTCTCGAGGACCTCGCCGACGCGCTGCCCGGTGGCGGTGTCGTAGGTGCGGTCGCCGGTGACGGCGAGCATCTGCAGCCGCCCGCCCGCGGCCAGCTGCCCGGGGCGGCGCGGCAGGAAGCGGTAGAAGCCGTCGCCGGGGTCGCCGTTGTCCTCGGTCATGTAGACGATGCCGGTGCGCGGGTCGATCGGCGCCGTCTCGTGCTCGAAGCGGCCCATCGCCTTCAGCGGTACCGGATCCTCGGGACCGCGGGCATCGGAGGGCACCTCGAAGACGTAGCCGTGCGGCTTGTCGAACCCGGCCTTGACCCCGTCCGTGGTCTCCTCGCAGGACAGCCACGAACCCCACGGCGTCGGGGCGCCGCTGCAGTTGGACAGCGTGCCGTTGAGCACGAGGAAGCTCTCGAGAAGCTTTCCGGAGCCGATGTCGTACAGCGACGACGTGCACCCGGCCGGCGCCGAGCGGTCGTAGGCGTTGCGGGGCCCGAGGGCGCGCTGCCGGGCGCCCGGGATGTCCAGGTCGATCTCGTGGTTGCGGATCAGGCGCACCCGGCCGCGCCCCGCGGCGAACACCGCCTGCCCGTCGTGGCACCCCGGCGTCGCGAGGCCGTCGCTCATCCGGGTCCCGGCCGCCCCGAAGGTGCGGTAGGTGAACCCGGCGGGCAGCGCCAGCTCCGCACCGGCGGGCGACAGCGGCCCGTACCCGTCGACCGCCGGCTTCCCGTACCCGCCGCCGGCCGGTGCCGCGCCGGCGGTCCCGCCGCCGAGGAACGCCCCGCCGAGCCCGCCGCCGACCAGCCCGAGGCCGGTGACGGCCAGGACGTCGCGCCTGTTCAGTGCCATGAGACGAGAGCGTCGACCTCGATCGGTACGCCACGGCATGCATCCGGTGAACATCCCGCGAAGCCCGAACGTAGATCGCCGCTGACCCGCCGGGCCCGCGGGCGTGCTACGCCCGTGGCGAACCCGCGGCCAGGAGCAGTTCGGCGAGGTCGCCGAGGTCGGCGATGCGCAGGTCGCCGTCGAGGCCGCGCAGTGCGGCGACCGCGGCGCCGGCCGCCCGGCCCGCGTCGATGCCCGGCTGCGAGTCCTCGACCACGAGGCAGTCGCCCGGTGCGATGCCGAGGCGGGCGGCGGCCTCGAGGTAGGGGTCCGGTGCCGGCTTGCCGCGCGGCGTGTCCTCGAACGTGACCAGCAGGGGAGGGTCGATGCCGGCCGCACCGAGGCGGGCCGCGGCGAGGCGCCGGTCCGCGCTGGTCACCACCGCCCAGGGCAGGTCCAGCTCCTTGAGCGCGACCAGCAGGCGGCCCGCGCCCGGGGTCGGCACGACGTCGTCGAGGTCCGTGTACTGCAGCTCGAGCTGCCGGGCCGCCGCCCGCTCCACGCCGGGCCCGTCGAGGCCGGGCAGGACCGCGCGGATCGTGGTTGGCGCCGGGTTGCCGTGCATGATCGGTATGATCAGCTCGGCCGGCACCGCGGCCTCGGCCGCCCACGCGAGCCAGGCGCGCTCCACGGCGGCGTCGGAGTCCACGAGGGTGCCGTCCATGTCCAGCAGTACCGCACCGAAGCGCCGCATTGCCCGTACCCCCTCGGATGAATAAACTCGTAGGGCGAGCATATTCCCGGAGGGCGGGTAGTGGCAACGATGCGGGCCGAGGCACTGCGGGTGCAGGGCGCCCTCGCGCTGCTGCGCCACGCGCACGCCCACCCCGGCGTGACCCGCGCGGAGGCGGCCGCGAGCCTGGGGCTCAGCAGCGGCTCGGCGACCGAGATCATGGGCCGGCTGCGCGCCGCCCGGCTGCTGGGGGAGCGGCCGGTCGCGGCGACGGGCGGGCGGGGGCGGCCGAGCACCGAGCTGGTCGCGCACCCGGACGGCCCGCTCGTCGCGGTCGTCGAGCTCACGCACGCCACCTGGCGCGTGACCACGGCCGGCATCGGCGGCGAGCTCGCGCCCGCGCCGGTGCACCGCCACCGCGGCGGCCCGCCCGAGGCGGTGCTCGCCGAGGTCCGCGCCGCGGTCGAACAGGCCCGGGCCCGGGCCGGCGGCCGGCTCGCCGCCGTCGGGGTCGCGCTGCCGGGCACGGTGCGCGGCACCACGGCGGTGCAGGCGGCGACGCTGCGCTGGCGCGACGTCGACCTCGCATCGCTCGGCGGCGGGCTGCCGCTGACCGTCGGCAACGACGCGTCCCTGGCCGGCGTGGCCGAGGCGCTGCGGGGCGCGGCCCGTGGGGTACCGGTGGCGCTGCACTTGACCGTCGAGGTCGGCGTCGGCGGGGTGCTGCTCGTCGAGGGCCGCCCCGTGCTCGGCGCGACCGGCGCGGGCGGCGAGTTCGGGCACGTGCCCTTCGGCGAGCCCGGCCTGGCCTGCCCGTGCGGGGCCACCGGCTGCTGGGACGTGACCGTCGACGGCCGCGCGATGGCCCGCCGCCTGGGCCGCCCCGCGCCCGACGACCCGCGGGGCTTCGCCGCCGAGGTCCTCGCCGCGGCCGCCGGCGGCGACGGTGCGGCCCGCGCCGCCGTGACCGAGGCCGCGACGGCGCTCGGGCGGGGCGTCGGCGCCCTGCTCAACGCGCTGGACCCGGCGATCGTGACCCTGGGCGGGCTCGGCGCCGACCTGCTCGACGCGGCCGGCGACGCGCTCCTCGCCGCCGTGCGCCCGGCCGCGATGGCCTGGCGCCGCGCCGCGCTCCCGCCGATCGTCCCGGCGGCGCTGGGCTCCCGCGGCCCATCCATCGGCGCCGCCGAGTCCGCCCTCGGCGCCGTCCTCGACGGCCTCGCTCAGGACCTGCTCACACGCCGGTGAGGCGCACGGAGGCGTGTCCGTTATTGATCACCTGGTCGCCGGGCCCGAGGTGCGCGGTGTCGTCGCGGATGATCAGCGCCTGACCGGCGACGATACTGGTGCGATGGCGATCGAAGAGGCCCCCCGTCCCAGCATGACCCGCCTGCTGCACCCGCACGTCGAGCAGCGCCCCGGCGGCGTCCCCGTGACGACGCCGGTCTACCAGACGAGCACGTACGAGCTGCCCCGCACGCCCGAGGCGGCACACATCGCCTCGGCGGTGGCGCCCAGCGGGTACTACACGCGCTACGGCTCCCCGAACAACGCCGAGGCCGAGGCGATGCTGGCCGGCCTCGACGGCGCCGAGCGCGCCCTGCTGCTGGGCAGCGGGATGGCCGCCGTGAGCGCCGCGCTGCTGTCCAACGTCCGCGCCGGCGCCCGCGTCGTCGCGCAGACCAACCACTACACGGCCGCGCTCACGCTCCTGCGCGACGTCCTGCCTTCGTTCGGCGTGGATGTCGCATTGGTACCGCAGGAGTCGCTCCAGGACGCCGTCGACGACTCGGTCGACGTCGTCTACGCCGAGACGCCCGTCAACCCGGCCATGGTCCTCACCGACCTGGCGGCGGTCCGCTCGGCCGCGCCGCGGGCGCTGCTCGTCGTCGACAACACGTTCGCGACCCCGTACAACACCCGCCCCCTCGACCTGGGCGCCGACCTGGTGGTGCAGTCGGCGACGAAGTACCTCAACGGCCACAGCGACGTGACCGCCGGCGTCGTCACCGGCCGCGCCGAGCTGATCGACCGCGCCTGGGAGACCGCCCGCGTCCTCGGCCCCACCTGCCACCCGTTCGAGGCCTGGCTGCTGGCCCGCGGCCTGCGCACGTTCCCCCTGCGCATGGCCCGGCACAACGCCAGCGGCCACGCGGTCGCCGAGGCCCTGGCCGCACACCCGCGCGTCGCCGCCGTGCACTACCCCGGCCTGCCCACGCACCCCCAGCACGACCTGGCCCGCCGCCAGATGAGCGGCTTCGGCGGCATGCTGGCCTTCACCGTCGAGTCCCCGGAGGCGGCCCTGTCCGTCCTGCAGCACACGACCCTGGCCCGCAACGCCGTCAGCCTGGGCGGCACCGAAACCCTGATCACCCACCCGGCGTCGCTGATCTTCGCGCACGGCGGCACCGCCGACACCGTCGACGCCGCCCTGCTGCGCGTCTCGGTCGGCCTCGAGGAGCCCGAGGACATCATCGCCGACCTGACCCAGGCCCTCGACCACCGGTAGGCGCCGTACCGAAGCTCGCTGCGCTCGCGCAGCGAGCCCTACGCCGCGCCGACGAGGGCGCGGACGTGCTGTGCGCCGAGGGAGAGCAGCAGGGTCGGCAGGCGCGGGCCGGACTCGCGGCCGACGAGCAGGCGGTAGAGCAGCGCGAAGAACTGCCGCTGGGCGACCTTGAGCTCCTGCGTCGGCGCGGTGTCCAGGGGCAGGCCCAGGCGGATCTTCGGCACGCCGTACACGAGGGTGGTCAGGCCCTCGAGCGACCACCGGTCCTCCAGGCGCTCGGCCAGCAGCGCCAGCGACGCGCGCTGCTCGTCGTCGAGGCTCGCCAGCAGCTCCTCGTCCGGGGTGGACCGCACGTGGGTTCGCGACTCCTCCGGCACGTAGGTGGTGACCCACCGCACCGCGCAGTCCAGCCGCGGCCGGGTGTCGTCGAGGGTGACGATCGGGTCGTCGGGGTCGACGTCGGCGAGGATGCGCAGCATCTGGACCGGGTCGCCGACGGTGATGTCGGCCACGGAGGCCAGCATCCGGTACGGCAGGGGGCGCGGCGTCACCGGCAGCGGCCCGGCGGCCGTGCCGATCGCGCGGTGGTAGGCGGCGGCGTCGGCCGGCGGCGCGGTGCCCTCGCCGACCTTGCGGCCCAGCGTGTCCCACTCGTCGTAGAGGCGCTGGTTCTCGTCGTCGAACGCGATCTTGAACGACTGGTTCGGCCGGCGGCGGCTGTAGAGCCAGCGCAGCAGCGGCGCCTCCATGATCTGCAGCGCGTCGGCCGGGGTCGGCACGCCGCCCCTGGAGCTGCTCATCTTGGCCATGCCGGCGATGCCGACGAACGCGTACATCGGGCCGATCGGCGGGCGCGAGCCGAAGACCTCGGCGACGAGCTGGCTGCCCACGACGTAGGACGAGCCGGGCGAGGAGTGGTCGACGCCGGAGGGCTCGAAGTGCACGCCCTCGAAGGCCCAGCGCATCGGCCAGTCGACCTTCCACACCAGCTTGCCGTCGCGGTGCTCGGACAGCAGCACGGTCCCGCCGTGGCCGTAGGAGCACGTGTAGGTCAGCTCGGTGGTGTCGTCGTCGTATGCGGTGACGGTGGTGGTGTCGCGGCCGCAGACGGAGCAGTAGGGCCGGTACGGGAAGTAGCCGGTCGCGCTGTCGCCGTCCTCGTCGTTCTCCTCGGGGGCGATCTTCGTGCGGTACTTCGCGAGCACCGAGTCGATGTGCTGCCGTTCGCGCATCGCGTGCAGGATCTGCTCGGTGTACGCCCCGGAGCGGTACATCTCGGTCTGGCTGATCCCGCGGTACTGCACGCCGAGCTGCTCCAGCGACTCCGCCATGGCGGCCTTGAAGTGCTCGGCCCAGCTGCCGTAGGGGCTGCCGGGCGGCGCGGGCACGGCGGTCAGCGGGCGGCCGATGTGCTCGCTCCACGACTCGTCGACGCCCGGCACGCCGGCCGGCACCTTGCGGAAGCGGTCGAAGTCGTCCCACGACAGGATGTGCACGACGTCCTCGCCCCGGCGGCGGATCTCGTCGGCGACGAGGTGCGGGGTCATGACCTCACGCAGGTTGCCCAGGTGGATCGGCCCGGAGGGGCTCAGCCCGGACGCGCAGACGATCGGCCGGCCCGGCGCGCGGTCCTGCGCGGATGCGATGACCTCGTCGGCGAAACGGGCTACCCAGTCGTCCTCGATGCTGTGCGTCACCGGACTAATTCTGCCGGACGCTACGTGACCCGCCGAAGCCAGGGGTTGGCCGTGATGAGCTCGCGCACCGGTGCGAGGCGGTCGTTCAGCTGCGGGGTGAGCACCACCATCGACAGCTCGACCCGGTCGCCGCCGCTGAGCTCGTAGACGCCGTTGGCCGGGTCCTGCATCAACGGGTCGGCGACGTCCTGCACCCGTTCCAGGTCGCGCTGCTGGTCGGCGAGGCTCTTGGCGCCAGGGCTGACGACGATGCAGATGTTGCCGGTGTAGCGCGAGCGCACCGCCCGCTCGGCCGCGTCGTGGTCGGCGGTGACGATCTCGACGACGAACACGGTCCGTGGCTGCGGCCCGTCGGTGCTGCTGCCCGGCTCGCCGTCGGGGTAGGTGACGCGCAGGTCGCGGTACCACTCCGGGTGCTCGTCGTAGACCAGCTCGTGCAGGCCGTTGTCGTCGGGGCGGTCGCCGTTCTTCCAGCCGCCGGCCGGCGCCGGGCAGGGCACCTGCCAGTCGAAGGTCGGCACCGGCTCGGGGCGGGCCGGACCCTGCGCGCTCACGTGCAGCACGCCGCCGCGCAGGGTGCCGCGCAGCAGCGCCCTGCCGTCCGGGCCGAGCTTCCGGGCGTCGAACCCGTCGAGGTCGACGCCCATGTCGCAGCGCTTGGGCGGCCCGCCGATGGTGCCCTCCAGGGTCGTGGGCGCCGGCGCACAGAACCGGGTCGGGCGCCCCGGCACGATCACGACCCGCCCGGACGCCTCGACCGTGTCGCCGTCGCGCACCACGAGGTCGCCGGCTTCGGCGGACCCGGCCGGCGAAGCAGACGAAGCCGACGAGGGTGAGGCGGGAGCCTCCGGCCGAGCCGGCGCGTCCGCGCACGCGGCGAGGGGGAATGCCGCGAGGGCGAGGGCGAGCACGATCGGCCGGAGGCGTCCCATGCCCACTAGGATGCGGCAGGCGGCCCGGCGGTTCCCGGCCGCTCCAGCAGTGTCTCGATCCGCGACATCAGCTCGCTCGGCTCGAACGGCTTGACCAGGCAGTCGTCGGCGCCGGCGGCGAAGCCGGTGCTCACGTCGAGCCATTGGCCGTGCGAGGTCAGCATGAGCACCGGCATGGGCCTGGTGTCGGCGGTCCCGCGCAGCGCCCGGCACACCTCGATGCCGTCGATGCCGGGCATGTTCACGTCGAGGATGGCCAGGTCGGGGTGCTCGCGTCGCGCCGTGGCCAGCGCGCTGCCGCCGTCGGCGCAGGCCAGGACGTGGTGGCCGGACGTATCGAGCAGGAACGTCAGCAGATCGCGGATCGCAAGATCGTCCTCGGCGATCAGAACCGTCGACATCGCGGCCTCCAATCCCCTCGCACCCAGTATACGTACAAATCGGGTCAAACATGGTCGAGACGTGTCCTGCGGGGTGCGAACCATAACGCGACATGAAGGAAGTTTTAGGGGGCTTGACATCGAGGTCATCCGATCCGAATATCTGTCAGGCAAGTTGCCTAACAGTTAAACTTTGGAGGCGCCTCGTGAACCACCCCCTCAGGCTGGCCGGCCTGGGCGCCGCGGCCATGCTCGTCACCGGCACCGTGACGACCGTCCTGGTCATGCACGGCGCGGACGCGGCCACGGAGACCCTGTTGTCGCAGGGCAAGCCGGCCACCTCGTCGTCGGTTGAGTCGTCGTCCCTCGGCGCCGCACTGGCGTTCGACGGCAACACCAGCACGCGGTGGGCCAGCGCGGAAGGGTCGGACCCGCAGTGGATCCGCGTCGACCTCGGCGCGACCCGCACCATCACGCACGTGAACCTCAAGTGGGAGGCCGCATACGGCAAGGCGTACCGGATCGAGACGTCCGCCGACGGCGCAACGTGGAGCAGCATCTACAGCACGAGCAGCGGCGACGGCGGCACCGACGACCTGACCGGGCTGTCGGGCTCCGGGCGCTACGTGCGGCTGTACGGCACGGCCCGCGGCACGCAGTGGGGCTACTCGCTGTACGAGTTCAAGGTGTACGGCAACGGCACCGACTCGACGCCGACCGCCAGCCCCTCGGCGTCGCGCACCGCCTCGCCGTCCGCGTCGGCCTCCCCGTCGCGCAGCGCGTCCGCCAGCGCCTCGCCGACGAAGAGCCCGACGTCCTCGCCCTCGGGCAAGGACCTGTTCGACCCCCGGAAGAAGGACATCGCGATGCAGCTGGTGTCCTCGGCGGAGAACTCCTCGCTGGACTGGAAGGCCCAGTACAAGTACATCGAGGACATCGGCGACGGCCGCGGCTACACCGCCGGCATCATCGGCTTCTGCTCCGGCACCGGCGACATGCTCGACCTCGTCGAGCTCTACACCCAGCGGGTGCCCGGCAACGTCCTGGCGAAGTACCTGCCGGCGCTGCGCAACGTCAACGGCAGCGACTCGCACTCCGGGCTCGACCCGAACTTCACCAGGGACTGGAAGACGGCGGCGGCCGACACGCAGTTCCAGAAGGCGCAGGACGACGAGCGGGACCGGGTGTACTTCAACCCCGCCGTCAACCAGGCCAAGGCCGACGGCCTGCGGGCCCTGGGCCAGTTCATCTACTACGACGCCATCGTCATGCACGGCCCCGGCACCGACCCGGTCAGCTTCGGCGGCATCCGCAAGGCCGCCATGGCCAAGGCGAAGACGCCGGCGCAGGGCGGCGACGAGGCGACGTACCTCAACGCCTTCCTCGACGCGCGCGTCGCGGCGATGAAGACCGAGGAGGCGCACAGCGACACCAGCCGGGTCGACACCGAGCAGCGGGTGTTCCTCAACAACCGCAACTTCGACCTCGACCCGCCGCTGAGCTGGAAGGTGTACGGCGACCCGTACAACATCCCGGCCTAGCGCCACACGCTCGACCCGGGCGCCGCCTCGTAGTGATCTTTCGAGGCGGCGCCCGGCCGCTCCCAGGTGTCTATGAGGTTCGGTGGGCACACTACGGGTCGGGGATCAATCGGGCATACTGCGTGGAGAGGTCGTTGTGCGCACTTTTCGCGTCCCGTCTCGGCTCGTGTTCTGGCGCTCGCCCGAGGCCCAGCCGGGGTGGGCCCGCCCCGCGCTGCTGGCCGTGGCCGCCGTCGCCGCCGTCCTCTACGCCTGGCGCATCCGCGACAGCGGCTTCGCGTTGTTCTACTCGGTCGCGGCCAAGAGCATGTCGGTGAGCTGGAAGGCGTTCTTCTACGGCGCGCTCGACCCGGGCGCGACGATCACCATCGACAAGCTGGCCGGCTCGTTCGCGCCCCAGGCGATCGCCGCGCGCGTGTTCGGCTACCACGCCTGGTCGCTGACCCTGCCACAGGTGGTCGAGGGGGTCGTGGCGGTGCTCGTGATGTACCGCATCGGGCGCCGCTTCGCCGGCCCGGCCGCCGGGCTGCTCGGGGCCGGGCTGTTCGGGCTCACCCCCGTCGTCGCCTCGATGTTCGGCCATCCGATGGAGGACGGGCTGCTCACCATGTGCCTGGTCCTGGCGGCCGACGCCTTCCAGCGGGCGATGCTCGAGGGGCGGCTGCGTTCGCTGATGCTCGCCGGGGTGTGGGTCGGCGTCGGCTTCCAGGCCAAGATGCTGCAGGCGTGGATGGTGCTGCCGGCGATGGCGGTGACCTACCTCGTGGCCGCACCCGGCCCGTGGCGGCGCCGGCTGGGACACCTGGGCGCCGCGGGCGCGGTGATGCTCGCGGTGTCGCTGTCCTGGGTCGCGCTGTACGAGCTCACCCCGGACGCCGACCGCCCGTACGTGGACGGCAGCACGAACAACAGCGCGATCGCGATGGTGTTCGGGTACAACGGCCTCGACCGCTTCGGCGTCCACGTCCCCGGCGCCGTGGAGTCGATGTTCACCGGCGGCCCGGCTCGCATCGAGGCGCCGGTGGGTGTGCCGGCCGGGCCGGCAGCGGGCGCGGACCTGCCCGGCGGTGCCCGTGTCGGCGGCGGTTCCGGCGGCGAGGGCGCGGCGAAGCTGGTCGGGCCCCGCTACGGCTCGCAGGTCGGGTGGCTGTATCCGGTCGCCCTGCTGGGCCTGCTCTTCGGCATGGCCGCGCGGGGCCGGGCGCCGCGCACCGACCCGGTGCGGGCCAACCACCTGTTCTGGGGCTTGTGGCTGGTGACCGTGGCCGTGGTGTTCAGCGCCATCAGGATCCCGCACACGGCCTACCTCGCCTCGCTCGCGCCGCCGGTCGCCGCACTGTCCGCCGCGGCCGTGGTGCAGGCGTGGCGCGGCCTGCGCGACCGCGACGCGCCGTGGCTGCTGCCCGCGCTCGTCGTGGCCGAGGCGGCGTGGACGGTGTACCTCGCCCGGCAGTTCCCCGCCTTCCTGCCCTGGCTGCCGTGGGCGGCGGCGGCCGCCGCGCTCGTCGCGCTGCCGGTGCTGGTCGCCGCCGCCCTGCCGCGCGCGCCCGAGCCGCGCCGGGCCGTGCTGCGCTCGGCGATGGGGCTCGCCGTCGCGGCCATGGTGGCGGCGCCGAGCGCCTGGGCCGGGTCGGTGCTGCATTCGCGGTACGGCGGCAGCGCCTTCGACGCCTCGGCCGGCCCGACGGCGATGGAAGGCCCCGGCGGCGGCCGCTTCCCGGCACAGGGCGGATTCCTGCCCCCGGGCGGTCAGTTCCCGGCCCGTCAGTTCCCGGGTGGTCAGGCGCCGGGCGGCCCGGGTGGCGGGGCGCCGGTGCCCATGGCGCAGCAGTTCGGCGGGCCCGGCGGCGGCCCGTTCGCCGAGGCGACCGGCACGCTCACCGCCGAGCGGCGCCGGATCGATGACTACCTGGTCGCGCACCGCGGCAGCGCCCGGTTCGTGGCCGCGACGACCTCGTGGAGCACCGCAGCGCCGTACATCATGGCGACCGGCCGGCCGTACCTGCCGATGGGCGGGTTCAGCGGCGACGTGCCGCAGCCCACGCTCGCCGCCGTGCGGGGCCTGGTCGCGCGCGGTGAGCTGCGCTACTTCCTGCTGCCCGTCTCCGGCGCCGGGCCCGACCGGACGTCCGGCCGCCCGGGTGGCACGGCGGCCGTGACCGAGATCGCCGACTGGGTGCGCGCCTCCTGCGCCGAGACCGGCGTGGGTGCGGCAACCGAGTCCGTGTACCGCTGCGGGGGGTGAGGGCGCTACGGTTCCCGGGACAGCCGGGGGCCGTTCGTGCCCTCCTCGATGCGCAGGCCGATGGAGCGCGTGTGCGCGTTGTCGGTGAACAGCGCGACGGTGAGCACGTGCCGCTGGTCGGCCGGTAGGCGGATCGGGAAGCCCGGTTCGAAGTCGTCGTCGTCGAAGGTGTCGATGACCCAGTGCCCGCCGGACGGGCGGTAGGCGACGTTGAGGTACTCCCGCTGGCCGGGCCGGATGTCGACCGGCTCGAACGACCGGGACCTCGGCACGCCGGCCCACCGCAGCTGCACAGGGTCGATGTCCGAGCGCAGCGCTTCGTCGGTGTTCAGCCCGACCAGCCGCCCGATGCACCCGTACGCGGGGCTCTTGCCGTGGTTCTCCACCGCGATGCGCACCCAGAGCGCGTCCGGCACGCCCGTATCGCCGTCGTGGCGCCCGACGCGCCGGCACCAGGGCTGCTCCGGCTCGAAGGTCAGGCTCAGGATCGGCTGCCGCCGGCGCGCGAACCACCCCATGCCGCCCAGCAGAGCGACGATCACGGCCAGGGACGAGATCAGCGCGCCCACCCACACCGCCACCGGACCCCACTCGACGTGCGCCGCGGCTGCCGGCCTCATGCGATCAACGATGTGGGCGGGCGGGTGACCGCGCGTTCACCCGGACCGGGCGAACGGCTCACCCACTGCCGGTCGCCAGGGGCTCAGTGGTGGGCGCCGGCGCCGTGGTCTCCTGCGCCGGCGGGGTGTCGGTCGGTTGCGGTCCGGTCGTCTGCGTTGCGCCGCCACCGCCCGGTGGGGTGGCGCCGCCGCCGTTCCCGGTGGTCGCCTGCCCGGAGCCGCCAGGCTGCCCGGACGATCCGGGCGTGGCGGGACGCCCGGTGTTGTTGCCGCCGCCGGCCGGTGCGGTGCCGACGCCGGTGTCGCCCGTGACGTCGGCGGTGGGCGTTGGCGTGGTATCCGGCCCGCGGAAGATGGTCCCCGACGCGAGGGTGATAGCGACGGCGAGCGCCGCGAGCGCGAGCAGGCCGAGCACCCAGAGCAGCACCGTCCGGCGCGGCGCACGGCGCGGCGGCTCGTCGCCGAACCCGGCGGCGGTGCGGGCGTCCAACTGCGCGGTTGCCGCAGTTGGACGCCCGCCCGCGGCCCGGGAGGCGATACCAATCGGCGCGGCGGCCCCGGGAGTGGCGACCCCGCGAGCGGCGGTTCCGGGAGCGGCGGTTCCGGGAGCGGCGGTTCCGGGAGCAGCGACCGTCGCGGCCTCCGTGGAGGCGAGGGCGGCGGCCGTTGCGGACCCGGCGGCACTGGCTGCCGCGGCCTCGGCGGCGATCGCGAAGGCGGCGGCCGACGGGTAGCGGCGCGACGGCTGCTTGTCCATGGCCGTGGTGATGACGTCCCGGACCGGCGCGGGCACGTCGGCGGGCAGCGGCGGGGGCTCGTCGTTGAGGTGGTGCACCGCGATCGCGACCGGGTTGTCGCCCATGAACGGCGGGTGGCCGGCCACGCAGTGGTAGGCGACGGCGCCGAGGGCGTAGACGTCGGTCGCCGGGCCGGTCGGGCGCTTGGAGACCTGCTCGGGCGCGATGTACAGGGCGGTGCCGACCACGTCGTTGGTGGCGGTGACGGAGGCCAGGGCCGCGTAGCGGGCCACGCCGAAGTCGACCAGCACGACGGTGCCGTCGGGCTGGACGATCAGGTTGCCGGGCTTCACGTCGCGGTGGACGATCCCGGCCTCGTGCGCGGCCTCCAGCGCCCGGGCGGCCTGCGCCACGACCGACATCGTCGTCGGCGCGTCCAGGCGGCCCTCCTCGGCGATGCGACGGTCGAGCGCGACGCCGTCGATGAAGGCCATGACGATGAAGGCGCCGGAGCCGTCGCCGCCGTAGTCGTAGACGGCGGCGATGCCGGGGTGGCGCAGCGCTGCCATCGAGCGGGCCTCGTGGTGGAAGCGGGTCTGGAACTCCCGCTCGCCGGACCGATCGTCGTGCAGCAGCTTCACCGCCACCGACCGGCCCAGCAGTGTGTCCGTGGCGCGCCACACCTCGCCCATGCCGCCGGCGGCGATGCGGGCGTCCAGGCGGTAGCGCTCGTTGATCAGGTCACCTTCGCTGGGCACGTCGGTTGCAGTACCCATCCGGGACCGTCACTAAGCGCCGACCACGTCGACCTCGCCGGTGCGGCGCAGCTTCTGCCAGCGCAGGCGCCGGCCGGTGACCGCGGTGATCGCCGAGTGCAACAGCACCAGATACATCACCTGGCGGTACACCAGCTGCTGCAACGGCAGTGTCCACAGGGGACGCAGCGGCTCGCGGTCCAGGCGGAAGGCCAGGATCGCCGTCACCGTGTGCACGACCAGCATCGCCGCCCAGCCGATCGCGGTCTCGGTGCGGTCGAGGGTCGGTGTCCTCGGCGATCGTGTCGACGGTGAGCCCGCCGGCGTCGGTCAGGGCCTGGCGCCGGAACGCGCCGAGCGCGCCCGGGATGGTGGGAATGCAGCCGAAGGTGTCGTAGAGGCGGCGGTCGAGGTTGAAGCCCATGACGTACTCGATGTGCTGCCACCGGCCGAGCAGCCCGCGGCGGTTGCCGACCTTGACGTTGCCGGCCACGGCGCCGACGGACGGGTCGGCGAACGGCTGCACCAGGCGGTGCACCGCGTCGGGCTCGACGACGGTGTCGGCGTCGACCATGACGATCAGGTCGTTGCGCGACAGGGCCACGCCGGTGTTGAGGGCGGTCGCCTTCCCGCCGGGCGGCACCCGCACGACGCGCACGTTGCCCAGGCCGAGCGCCTCCACCGCGTCGGCGGTGCCGTCGGACGAGGCGTCGTCGACCAGGATGACCTCGACGCCGGGGTGCGCCGACAGTGCCAGGGAGCGCACCGCCGGCTCGATCGTGGTCCGCTCGTTGTAGGCGGGCACGACGATGGTCACCGGTTCGGTGACCGGTGGGCCCCACGACCAGGTGACCGAGCGGCGCCGGCGGGAGTGGCGCACCGCGAAGAGGAACAGCAGCAGCGCCCGGGCCATGGTCAGCGCGCCGACGGCGATGAGCAGGCCCCACAGCACCCACCAGGTGATGTCGGCGATGTTGATCGCCCAGGCCAGGCCCCGGCCGCGCCAGACGTCCGCGGCGCGGGCGGGCGGGTTGGCCGGGCCGAGCGCGCCGCCCATGGCGTCGGCGACGGTCGTGAAGCGGTACCCGCGCTGCTGCAGCCGCGGTATGAGCCGGTCCAGCGCGGCGACGGTCTGCGCGCGGTCGCCGCCGGCGTCGTGGAAGAGCACGATCGCGCCGTTCTGGCCCTCCGGGGTCGCGTTGCGCACGATCGCGTCCACGCCCGGCCGCGCCCAGTCCCGGCTGTCGAGGTCGTTGAGGACGGTCACGTAGCCCTGGCCCGCGGCCTCGCGCACCGTCGCCCACTCGGGGTCGCGCAGCGCGTCGGGGAACGACGAGTACGGCGGGCGCAGCATCGACGTGGAGCGGCCGGTGGCGTACGCGATGAGCATCTGCGTCTGCGAGTACTCCAGCGTGCGCCGCCACGCCGGCAGCTCGGGCAGCTGCGGATGGCTGAACGTGTGCGTGCCGACCTGGTGTCCCTCGGCGACGAGCCGGCGGGTCAGGTCCGGGTGGCGGGCGACCTCCGAGCCGATGACGAAGAACGTGGCGTGCACGCCGTAGCGGCGCAGGACCTCCAGCACCTTCGGCGTCCAGGTGGGGTCGGGCCCGTCGTCGAAGGTCAGCGCGACGGTGCGCTCCGGCACCCCGTGCGAGACCATCCGCCCGCGGGTCGCGTCGATCACCGGCCCGCCGTCCCGGACCGCGGCGGGCACGGCGGCGTCGGGCTGTGGCGCCTTGCCCTCGTGGTCCGGGGCGAAGCCGCTGTTGGTGTACGCCTCGACGAGCAGCAGGTTGGCCAGCAGCGCGAGGGCGAGCAGGGCCAGCAGCACCCGCAGCGTCGTGCGCCGGCGCCGGACGGCCGGCAGGTGGCTGGAGGAGGCCGGGTCGGCGCCGATCGGGCCGGCGCGGTAGACGGCCATCAGGCGACGGGCGGGCGCGCGGCCCCGAGGAACTGGCTCAGCCACAGGCCGAGCAGGGCGAGCAGAAGCAGGACGCCGACGAGGTACACCTTCCGGCGGATCCGGCGGCGCCGCGCGCCGCTGGGGTCGACGAACACCGGCGTCGGGTCCTGCCGGCCGTTGCGGATCACGGCGGTGGCCGCCCGTTCGGGCGTCTGCGCCTTGCCGACGGCCCGGCCGATCCGGGCACGACCGATCGGACGGTTTGGCTCGGGTTGCTCGGTCACGTCCTCGAACATAGAAGGGTCGCCGGGGTCCCGCATGATCCACTGGCGCGGCGGGTAAGGAGAGAGTCGATGCGACGTGCGGGAATGTGGCTGGCGGTGCTCGCGCTGGCGGCGACGGCAGCCGCGTGCGGCGGCGAGCCGTGGCCGGAGGCGGGGCACGGGCCGTCGGCGGTCGAGCTGAGCGAGCCGCAGCGCCGGGTGGCCGATCGCCTGGTCTCCGTCTTCGAGCACGGCGACCCGGGGCCGCACTACGAGGCGGTCGAGGCGCTCGGCGACGGGCGCGGGTACACCTGCGGCACGATCGGCTTCACGACGAGCAGCACCGAGGTCCGCACGATTGTGGAGGACTACGCCGCCGAGGTCCCCGACGCCCGGCTGGCCCGGTATCTGCCCCGGCTGCGCGAGCTGGCCGACGGCGGCAGCGGCGACACCGCGGGCCTGCCCGGCTTCGCCGATGACTGGGCCGCGGCGGCCGCCGACCCGCGCTTCCGGGCCCAGCAGGACGCCCTCGCCGACCGGCTCGCGTTCACCCCGGGCCGGCAGGCCGCGCGCCGGCTGGGCATCCGCACGCCGCTCGGCGTCGCCGTGCTCTACGACACCGCGGTGCAGCACGGCACCGGCGACGACCCCGACGGCCTGCCCGCGCTGGTGGAGCGGGCGACGGCCAAGGCCGGCGGGGACCCGGCCGGCGGGGTGGACGAGCGGGACTGGCTGGAGGCGTTCCTCGACGTGCGGGAGGCGGACCTGCGCCACCCGCACGACGAGGACACCCGCGCCGTGTGGTCCGAGTCGGCGGACCGCGTCGACGCGCTGCGCGAGCTCGTCGACGACGACCGGTACCGGCTGGATCCGCCGGTGCGGGTCACCGTCGACGGCGACGACTTCGAGCTTCGATGAGCCGTCAGTTGAACAGCTTGTAGACCGAGTCCGGTGCGGCGACCGCGTTGGTCGGCGCGGTGACCGGCGGGATCGCGCCGAAGCCGGAGAAGGTCAGCTCCATCGCCAGGTCGGCGGCGATCGAGCCGCCGTCGATGACGAACTTCGTCAGCCGGCCCTCCTCGTCGACGGTCGCGGTGAACGGCACGGCCTTGGCGCGGGCGCCGGCCTTCGTCACCACGTCGTCGGACGGCGCGAGCACGCTGTTGGCGACGGTCACGTCGACGGTGCCGGTGAAGTGGGTGGCGTCGGTGCGCTGCACCTCGCCGAGGCCGTCCTTGAACAGCTCGGTGACGCCCAGCTCCGGCGCGCCGGAGTCGTCGACGGGCAGGGCGGCGGTGGAGTCGACCTTCGACTTGTCCACGAGCAGCCACGTCGTCGGGTCGAGCCCCCATTCCTTGTTGAGATCGTCGCCGAAGTCGGCCTTGATCCACAGGTCGGGCGCGATGATGGTGTAGGCGACCGAGATGTGCAGGCTCGTCGAGACGTCGCCGCCCATTTGCATCATCGCCTTCTTGGAGGCGCGGTCGATGCGCCCGCCGCCGGTCAGTTCGCCCTGCTTGATCGCGAAGGTGTACGCGGTGTTGTCGAGTTCCTGGACGGCCTTCTTGAGCGCGTCGGCGGGCGGCAGCGCGCTCTTGCTGGGCTTGGCCGAGGCCGAGGACGAGGTGGACAGGGCCCGGCCCGCCGCCGGCGTGCCGCTGGTCGAGAACTCGGTCTCGCAGCCGGACAGGCCGACGACGGTGCCCGTGGCCAGGGCGATGGTGAGCAGAACCTTTATGTGCTTCATGAGTGATGTCCTCCGAATGAAAATGCTGTTCGGAGGGTAGGGGCGCGCCGGCGCCGAAACTGTCGGCCACCGGGCGCCCACGGTGTGGTGGGACACACGTGTCGGGGATCAGCGCGCCGGCGCGACTCCCGTCGATTCGCGCACGACCAGGCGACCCGGCTGGCGTACGACGCCGGAGTGCTGCTCGCCGTCGAGGACCGCGAACAGGTGCTGCACCGCCGTGGCGCCCAGCTGCTCGAGGTTGAGGTCGACCGTGGTCAGCGGCGGGCGGCACTCGGTCGCGAAGACCTCCCAGTTGTCGTAGCCGACCAGCGCCA
Source organism: Dactylosporangium darangshiense (assembly GCF_039537565.1). Taxonomy (NCBI): domain Bacteria; kingdom Bacillati; phylum Actinomycetota; class Actinomycetes; order Micromonosporales; family Micromonosporaceae; genus Dactylosporangium; species Dactylosporangium darangshiense. The sequence continues at coordinate 43,974 of NZ_BAABAT010000039.1, read as the reverse complement.
CGTCGTCGGGGACCGAACGGCCGAGCTCGCGCAGTGCCTCGGCGGCACCGGAAGCGATCTGGTCGTTGCCGCAGAAGATGGCGTCGACGTCGGGGTGCGCGGCCAGCAGCCGGGCCGTGGCGTGCCGGCCCCAGCGCTGCGACCACTGGCCGAACAGCGGATCGCCGGCCAGGGGCAGGCCCGCGGCGTCGAGGACCTCGCGCAGCGCCGCGGCGCGGTCGCGGGCGGCGCGGTAGCCGGGGTCGCCGGTGATGTGTGCGATGCGCCGCCGGCCCAGCGACACCAGGTGCTCGGCGGCCAGCCGGGCGCCGCCGGCGTCGTCGGCGATGACCGACAGGTCGGAGGGGTCGTCGGACTCGCAGTAGGCGTAGACGACCGGCACCGGGATGTCGCGGGTCAGCGACGGGCGCAGGTCGTTGGCGTCGCCGAGGATGATGAAGCCGTCGACCTGGCGGGCCAGCAGGGTGCGGATGTAGTGGCGGCGGCGGATCGCGTCGCCGCGCGCGTCGCACAGCAGCACGCTCATCTGCTCGTTGCCCAGCGCGTTCTCGGCGCCGAGCAGCACCGGGATGGCGAACCGGGCCGCGGACAGCTCGTCGGTGAGCAGCCCGATCGTGCGCGTGTTGCCGGAGATCAGGCCGCGGGCCAGTACGTTGGGCTGGAACGACAGCTCCTCCGCGGCCTGCTGCACGCGCCGGCGGGTCGCCGGGGCCACCTCGTCACGCGAGTTGAGCGCCTTCGACGCCGTCGCGATCGAGACCCCGGCCCGCTTGGCGACATCGGTCAGGGTGACCTGTGCGCGCTTTCTTCCCACGTCAGACGGTCCTCTCGAAAACTTTTCGGAGAGCATAGTACACGCGCGTCAATCGTCACAACTGTCACACGGTTCGGAGGAGCGGAAATAGACCGTTGACACGACCGTAACCTGCTGCCACCATTCCCGAAAAGGTTTTCGAAGGTCCAACGACTTGTCGATGTAGGTAATTGGAAAGGTGGTGGCCGCGTGACGGCCAACCCGGGACCTGTCGCGCCCTCGCGCGGGGCGCTGCGGCCCGTCGGACTGCACCAGGTGCAGCTCACCGGCGGGTTCTGGGGACAGCGCCAGGCGGTCAACGGCACCGCCACCATCGAGCACTGCCGCGAGTGGCTGGACCGGCTCGGCTGGACGGGCAACTTCCGCGACCCGGACGCCGCACTGCGCCGCCGCGGCCGCGAGTTCTCCGACTCCGAGGTGTACAAGCTGACCGAGGCCGCCTGCTGGGAGACGGCACGGCCCGGCGGGCACCCGCACGGCGAGCTGCTGGCCGAGTTCACCGCCCTCGCCGCCAGCGCACAGGCCGCGGACGGCTACCTGCACACCGGCTACGGCCGGGCCGGCCAGCCGGCCCGCTACAGCGACCTCAACTTCGGGCACGAGCTCTACTGCGCCGGCCACTTGCTGCAGGCGTCGGTCGCGGCGGCCCGCACCGGCGCGGCGCCCGGCCTGCTCGACGTCGCCCGCCGCGCCGCCGATCACGCCTGCACCCAGTTCGCGCAGAGCGGCTTCTGCGGCCACCCGGAGATCGAGCCGGGCCTGGTCGAGCTCTACCGCGTGACCGGCGAGGAGCGTTACCTCGCCCAGGCGGCGGCGTTCATCGAGCGCCGCGGCCACCGCAGCCTGCCCGAGCACGAGTTCGGCTGGCGGTACTTCCAGGACGAGACCCCGCTGCGCACGGCCGACGTCTTCGGCGGCCACGCGGTGCGCGCCCTCTACCTCGCCAACGGCGCCGTCGACGTCGCCGTTGAGACCGGCGACGAGGACCTGCTCGCCGCCGTGATCCGCCAGTTCGACCGCACCCTGGCCCGGCGCACCTACATCACCGGCGGCGTCGGCTCCCGCCACCTCGACGAGGCCTTCGGCGACGACTTCGCGCTCCCGCCGGACCGGGCCTACTCCGAGACCTGCGCCGGCGTCGCCACGATCATGCTCGCCCACCGGCTGCTGCTGGCCACCGGCGACACCCGCTACGGCGACGTCGTCGACCGCGTGCTGCACAACGTCATCGCCGCCGCGGTCGCCGACGACGGCCGCTCCTTCTTCTACGCGCACACCCTGCACCAGCGCACCCCCGCCGAGGTGCCGCCGGCCGAGCACGAGCAGCTGCGCTTCGGCGGCGGCCAGCGCGCACCCTGGTTCGAGGTCTCCTGCTGCCTGACCAACGTCTCGCGGCTGCTGGCCTCGCTCGGCACCTACCTGGCCACCGAGGACGACAACGGCGTGCAGATCCACCAGTACGCCCCGATGCGCATCGAGGCCGCCGGGATGAGCCTGGAGGTCGCCACCGCCTACCCCGACGCCGGCGACGTCACCGTCACCGTCCTTGCCGCACCCGCCGACGAGCGCACGCTGACCCTGCGGGTGCCGCAGTGGGCCGGCGGCGGCACCCACGTCGAGCGGCGCGTCTTCACTCCCGGCGAGCAGGTGCGCCTCGACCTGGCCATGCGCCCTCGCTGGACCTTCCCCGACCCCCGCGTCGACGCGGTGCGCGGCTGCGCCGCCGTCGAGGTGGGCCCGATCGTCATGTGCGCCGAGTCCATCGACCAGGAGGACGGCGTACGCCTCGACGAGCTCCAGGTCGACACCGCCGTCGCCCCGGAGGTCAACGCGGTGAAGGGCCGATCGATCCGGCCGGTCGACGAGCCCTGGCCGTACCGCAACGACCGCACCACCGCCGAGGGGCCCGAACCGATCGTCGTGCCGCTCGTGGCGTACCACCGCTGGGCCCGCCGTGGCCCGTCCACCATGCGCGTCTGGCTGCCCACCACCACGTCCTGAATGGAGGTGACGCGATGCCACACCCCCGCTGGAAGTCCAGGCTGGCAATCGCGTTGACGACCGCCCTGACCGCTTCTGTCGCCGCCGTGGCGACGTCCGCCAGCCCCGCCGCGGCCGCACAGACCATCGGCTACCCGACGTTCACCGGCCCGGCGATCCCGGCCGCTCCCGTCGGCTACACCACCGGCAACATGATGCAGACCATCTACAACGCGGAGAGCGGCGGCACCGACTTCTGGATCGACCGGCTGCTCGCCCGCAGCGGCGGCAGCGACCCGGCCGACGCCGACGGTGCGATCCTCATGACCCGCGGCCGCGCGCTGTTCATGAAGACGTACGACCCGTCCGTGCTCGGCTTCGCCGGCCACGTGGCGTACTGGGAGAGCATCAGCGACGCCAACGCCTACTCGATCGCGGCCAGCCCGGGCACCTTCACCGAGCAGACCTCGCAGCGCCTGCAGACGCCGAGCTACGCCAAGAGCGTCTTCAACAGCGGCTCGGTCTCCATCACGCAGCAGAAGTTCATCACCAACAACAACGTTGCCGTCACCAACCTGTCGATCACCAACAACGGCTCCGCCTCGACCACGCTGACGCTGCGGGCCACCTCGCCCTACGCGACCAGCGGCAGCGGCAGCGAGCTGACCGGCTCGACCGGCGTCAAGAACAGCCTCACGACGCTCACCACCCGGCTCACCGGCGACGGGTTCGCCGTCTCCTCCGGCGGGCTGAACCGTTCGATCACCATCGCGGCCGGGGCCACCGCCACGGCGAAGGTCGTGATGGGCTTCATCGCCAGCGAGATCCCCGAGTCCTCGACCGAGTACACGGCGTACGCCGGATACTCCAACGCCACCGCGTTCGCCACGCACGTGCGGGCCTACAACAAGTGGTGGGCGGACAACATCCCGTTCTTCGACTCGCCCGAGCCGGCGCTGACCAAGAACTACTACTATCGCTGGTGGTTGATGCGCTTCAACAACCTCGACGCGAACATCCCGGGGCAGACCTACCAGTTCCCGACCTCCGTCGAGGGCGCGCTGGGCTACAACAACGCCATCGCGCTCACCCAGCCCATGCACATCGACGACCTCAAGTACCTGCGCACGCCGTTGTACGCGTACGGCGACTGGCTCTCCGTCGGGCAGGTGTCGAAGAACGGCCGGTTCGTCGACAACCCCGGCGACCCCGAGAACTGGTCCAACAGCTACACCCAGTACATCGCCGAGGCGGCGTGGAAGAGCTACCAGATCCACGGCGGACAGCCGGCGATCGCGGCCAACCTCGCCAAGTACGCCGAGGGCGACGTCAAGGGGCAGCTGGCCACCTACGACAGCAACAACAACAAGCTCATCGAGTACGACTGGGGCGCGCTCACCGGCAACGACGCCGACGCCGTGTCGTTCAACTGGCGCGCCGGCAAGATGGACCGCGGCGAGTCCGCGTACCAGTACAGCGGCGCCCGCGCGGCGGCACAGGCCTACGCGGCCGTCGGCAACACCGCCAAGGCGAACGAGATGAACACCCTGGCCGACCAGATCGGCGCGGCGATCGTCAACGTGCTGTGGAACCCGTCGCACAACCTGTTCGAGAACCGGATGGCCTCCGACGGGGCGTTCAACCCCTGGAAAGAGATCAACATCTACTACCCGTTCGCGGTCGGGGCCGTGCCGAACACCACGCAGTACAAGCAGGCGCTGCGCCTGTTCGACGACCCGGCGCAGTACCCGATCTTCCCGTTCTACACCGCCAACCAGGCGGACAAGGCGGCCTCGGGCACCGGCAGCAACAACTTCTCGACCATCAACTCCACCGTGCAGTTCCGGCTGCTGAGCTCGGCGCTGCGCAACTACCCGACCACCTACCTCACCAACGACTGGTACAAGAAGCTGCTGTACTGGAACGCCTGGGCGCAGTACGTGGGCGGCAACACCGCCTACCCCGACGCCAACGAGTTCTGGGCGAACTGGAACGGCTCCTCGATCACCTACCGCTCGTGGATCCACCACAACATCCTCGGCAGCAGCAACTGGACCGTCATCGAGGACGTCGCCGGCCTGCGGCCGCGCAACGACGCCAAGGTCGAGCTGTCGCCGATCAACATCGGGTGGGACCACTTCACCGTCAACAACCTGCGGTACCGCAACGCCGACCTGACCATCGTGTGGGACGACCCCGCCGACGGCGTGACCCGCTACCCGGGCGTGCCGCAGGGGTACTCCATCTTCATCAACGGCACCCGCGTGGCCACCGTCGGCTCGCTCGTGCCCTTCACCTGGGACCCGGCCACCGGCACGGTCACCACGACCGGCTCGGTCACCTACAGCCAGGCCTACTCCGGGCTGCAGGCGCCCACCGACGTCGTGCAGACCGACTCCCGGGTGCTCGACATCCTGGCCAAGGCCGGCGTCGACACCAGCACCCCGGCGCTGACCAACCTCGCCAGCGGCGCGACGGTCTCCGCCTCCTACACCGGCTCGGGCACCTCCACCGGCGGCGCCGTGGACGGCTTCCCGACCAACGAGCCCTACTGGGGCGCCGGCGGCTCGCCGAACAGCCAGGACTGGTACGAGGTCAACTTCGGACAGGCCCGCACGTTCAACGAGGTCCGGCTGTACTTCAAGGACAGCCGCCCGGCCTCGGCCACCTACCGGCCGCCGTCGTCGTACGACATCCAGTACTACAACGGCAGCGCGTGGGTGAGCGTCGGCAGCCAGGCCAAGAACCCGAGCGCGCCGCGTGGCAACTACAACCTGGTCACCTTCCCGGCGGTCAGCGCGCAGCGGGTGCGGGTCCTGGCGACCAACGCCTCCGGCGCGAAGACCGGCCTCACCGAGGTCAAGATCTACAACCGGGGCGGCACCCAGCCCCCGCCGGTGACCAACCTCGCGCTGTCGGCGACCGCCGCCTGCTCCTACACGTCCGCGTGGGAGAGCTGCGCCGCGATCAACAACGGCGACGAGCCCGCCAGCTCGAACATCGGCGCCGCGAACGACGGCACCCGGTGGGGCACCTGGCCGCAGACCGGCACCCAGTGGGCCGAGCTGCAGTGGTCCTCGGCGCAGTCGGTGAGCAAGGCCCAGGTGTACTTCTTCGACGACGAGGGCGGCATCGACATGCCGTCGGCGTGGAAGCTGCAGTACTGGAACGGCTCGGCGTACGTCGACGTGCCGGGGGCCAGCGCGTACACCCTCACCAAGAACGCCTACAACACCGTCACCTTCACCGCGACCTCGACGACCCGGCTGCGCGTGCAGCTGACCGCGACCGGCACCTCCTCGCTGGGGCTGCTCGAGGTCAAGGCGTACAGCTGATCATGCAACACGTGCGGAGACCGCCGGCGATGCGGGACGTCGCCCACCTCGCCGGGGTCTCCCACCAGACCGTCTCGCGGGTGGTCAACGACCATCCGAACGTCCGGTCGGAGACGCGGGCCAGGGTGCTGGCGGCGATGCGGGCGCTGGACTACCAGCCCAACGTCGCCGCCCGGACCCTCGCCACGAACCGCTCGCAGACGGTCGGCCTCGTCACGTTCGACACGACCCTCTTCGGGCCCTCGTTCATGGTCCACGCCATCGAACGAGCGGCCCGGGAGGCCGGCTACTTCGTCAGCATCGCCAGCGCCCGGGAGCCCGACGTGCCACAGGTCCGCGACGCCGTACGGCGCCTGCGCGAGCAGGCCGTCGAAGGCATCGTCACGCTCGCCCCGGTCGCCGCGGCCTGGACGGCGCTGCGCCAGGAGCCGCTGGACATACCGATCGTGGTGCTGGGCATCGGCGCCGGCGCAGGGGAGGAGGCGGAGGTGCCGATGGTCTCCGTCGACAACTACGCCGGCGCGGCCCTGGCGACCCGGCACCTGCTGGAGCTCGGCCACCGCACCGTGCACCACGTCGCCGGCCCGGTCAACTGGCCCGAGGCCCGCGAGCGGCTCGCCGGGTGGCGGGCCGCGCTCGAGGAGGCCGGGGCGGTCGCGCCGGCGCCGTTGCCGGGCGACTGGAGCGCCGCGGCCGGCTACGACGCGGGCCGCGACCTCGCCGGCCGTGCGGAGGTGACCGCCGTGTTCTGCGCCAACGACCAGATGGCGATGGGTGCGCTGCGGGCGCTGCACGAGGCCGGCCGCCGGGTGCCCCGCGACGTCAGCGTCGTCGGCTTCGACGACGTGCCCGAGGCGCCGTACCTGCTGCCGCCGCTCACCACGGTCCGGCAGGACTTCGCCGAGCTGGGCCGGCACAGCCTGGACCTGCTCGTCGACCAGATCTCGACGGGCGCGCGCCGCAGCGGCCATTTCCGCACGGAGCCGCGCCTGATCGTTCGCAATTCCACGTCTGGCCACTTTTCAAAATGAGAACGCTCACAACAATGGAAGGAATGACCGTGAGACGCTGGATGTGCAGCACCGTCGCTGCCGCGTTACTGCTCGGAGCCGCCGCGTGCGGTGACGACAAAGCACCCGCCACGCCGGCGAACGCCGACAGCGGGGCAACGCTCACATTGTGGACGCGCGCCGCGACCGAGTCGGTGTCGAAGGCGTACGCGGCCGCCTACAACGCCACGCACAAGAACCAGGTCCAGGTCACGGCGTACCCGAACGAGGAGTACCCGGCGAAGCTCGCCTCGGCGGCCGGCGCCAAGGCGCTGCCCGACCTGTTCGCCTCCGACGTCGTGTTCGCGCCGCAGTACGCCTCCCAGGGCCTGTGGCTCGACATCACCGACAAGTTCAACGCCCTCGCGGTCAAGGACAAGGTCGCACCGGCCCACGTGCGCAACGGCCAGTGGAACAAGAAGAACTACGCGGTGCCGCACACGATCGACATGTCGGTCATGCTGTACAACAAGGACCTCTTCACCAAGGCGGGCCTCGACCCGGAGAAGCCGCCGACGACGCTGCAGCAGTTCGCCGACGACGCCCGCGCCGTCAACAAGCTCGGCGGCGACATCCACGGCACCTACTTCGGCGGCAACTGCGGCGGTTGCAACGTCTTCACGCTGTGGCCGTCGGTGTGGGCCGGCGGCGGCGACGTGATGAACGCCGAGGGCACCGAGAGCACCATCAACGGCAAGGAGATGTCCGACGTCTTCGCGCTGTACCGCAAGCTCTACGACGAGGGCGTCGCCGCGCCCGCGTCGAAGGACGAGGCCGGCCCGACCTGGCTCGGCGCCCTGCAGAGCGGCAAGATCGGCATCGCGCCCGCCCCGTCGGCGTGGCTGGGCCTGATCGAGGAGAAGGCGACCTTCAAGCTCGGCGTGGCCCCGATCAGCGGTATGAACGGCGGCGAGTCCACGTTCGTCGGCGGCGACTCGATCGGCATCGGCGCCACCACCAAGCACGCCACCGAGGCGTGGGACTTCCTGGCCTGGACCCTCGGCGACGAGGCGCAGGTCGAGGTCGTGGCCAAGGGCAAGGGCGTGCCGGTGCGCACCGACCTGGCCTCGAACAAGTACTCCTCGGCCGACCCGCGCGTCGTCACCATCAACAACCTCATGGGCAAGGGCAAGACGCCCTACGCGAAGAACTTCAACGCCACCTACAACGACCCGCAGAGCCCGTGGGTGACCGCCTTCCGCGGCGCACTCTTCGGCGACGCGAAGAAGTCCCTCGACGACGGCGCCACCGCGCTGACCGCCTCCTTGAAGAAGTAAGGAACCATGACAGTGCTCGTCACCGCGCGGCCGGCGGAGGCTCCGCCGGCCGCCCGGCCCCGGCGCCGCCGTGCACGGCGGTGGGCCGGCGCCCTGTACGCCGCGCCCACCGCGTTCATGGTCGGCATGTTCTTCCTCGTACCGCTCGGCCTGGTGGCGTGGATGTCGCTGCACCACTGGCCGCTGCTCGGGGCCCCCGAGCTCAACGCGCCGGAGAACTACGCCGGCATGGCCGATGACGAGCTGCTGAGCACGGCGGTGTGGTTCACGCTGAAGTACACCGTCATCGTCACCATCCTGCTGTTCGCACTGTCGTTCGGCCTGGCGCTGCTGGTGCAGCATCCGGGCCGGGGTATAGGCCTGCTGCGTACGGCGTACTTCATCCCCGCCGCGGTCGGCTTCGCCAGCGCCTCCCTGCTGTTCCTGGGCATGCTCAGCGACGAGATCGGCCCGGTGAACCGGATACTGGAGTCACTGGGCCTGCTGCACGGCTACGTGTCGTGGACCAGCGGCAGCTCGACCAGCGCGCTGAGCTCCGCCGTCGGGCTGGTGCTGTGGCGCTTCGCGGGCTTCAACATGCTCATCCTGCTCACCGGGCTGCAGGCGATCCCGGTGGAGGTGTACGAGGCGGCCCGCCTCGACGGCGCATCGCGCTGGCAGCTCTTCCGCCGCATCACGGTACCGCTGATGCGCCCCACGATCGCCCTCGTCCTCACGCTCATGGTCACCGGCTCGCTGCTGGCCTTCGACCAGTTCTGGATCCTCACCCGCGGCGGCCCGGACAACAGCACCACCTCGCTGGTGATGGTCATCTACCGCAAGGCGTTCATCGAGCTCGACCTCGGCTCCGCCGCGGCGATCTCGGTGGTGCTCCTCGGCGTCCTGGTCGTCTTCAACGTCGTGCAGCTCGCCGTGCTGCGCAGAAGGGGCTGACATGCGACGGCTGACCGGCGCGGCGCTCGCCATCCTGTTCCTGTTCCCGCTGGCGTGGAGCGCCTTCGCCTCCGTGCGCACCCCGAAGGGCTTCGGCCTGGAGAACTACGCCCGCCTGTTCACCTCCGACAACGGCATCCGCTTCGAGCACGTGTTCAACTCCGTCTCGGTCAGCCTGCTCACCGTCGGGGGCACCCTGCTGGTGAGCACGCTGGGCGGCTACGCGTTCGGCCGGTTCTCCTTCCCCGGCAAGGACGCGCTGTTCCTGCTGACGCTGGCGATCCTCATGGTGCCGTACGCGACCATCCTCATCGCCCTCTACGTGCTGCTCGGCTGGATCGGCCTGCAGGACTCCCTCATCGGCCTGAGCCTCGTGCTCATCATGTTCCAGCTGCCGTTCTCGATCTTCATGATGCGCAACTCGTTCGAGGCGGTGCCCAAGGAGCTGGAGGAGTCCGCGCTCATCGACGGCTGCACGTCCTTCGGCGCGCTGGTGCGGGTCATGCTGCCCGCCGTGCGGCCCGGCCTGATCACCGTCGGCCTCTTCGCCTTCCTCACCTCGTGGAGCGAGTTCTTCGCCCCGCTGATCCTGCTCAACTCGACCGACAAGTTCACCATGATGCTCGCCGTGGTGAACATGCGCACCGCCAGTTTCGGCGCCATCGACTACGCCGCGTTGGAGGCCGGCGTGACGTTCATGGCGGTGCCTTGTCTGGTGCTGTTCCTCGTCCTGCAGCGCAGCTACGTCCGGGGCTTCATGTCCGGAGCACTGCGCGGCTGACCCCCTGGTTCTGGAGGAACCATGCCCACCCGTCGCACCCTGCTCGCGGCCGGGGCGGCCGCCACCGCCGCCGCCGCCACGACCCTGGTATCCGAAAGGGCGGCGGCCGCCACCGCCGCCCGCCCCGACACCGGCGTGTCCGCCTACGCCTTCCCGCTCACCGCCGTCCAGCTGCTGTCCAGCCCGTTCACCGCCAACACCGGGCGCACGCAGTCCTACCTGCTGTTCCTCGACAACGACCGAATGCTGCACACCTTCCGGCTCAACGTCGGGCTGTCGTCCTCGGCCACCGCGTGCGGCGGCTGGGAGTCGCCGACCACAGAGCTGCGCGGGCACTCCACCGGGCACCTGCTCAGCGCCCTGGCCCAGGCCTACGCGAGCAGCGGCAACACCGCCTTCAAGACCAAGGGCGACGCGATGGTCACCGTGCTCGCCCAGTGCCAGTCCCGCGCCGCCACCGCGGGCTACAACACCGGCTACCTCAGCGCCTTCCCGGAGAGCTTCATCGACCGGGTCGAGGCGCGGCAGTCGGTGTGGGCGCCGTACTACACCCTGCACAAGATCATGGCCGGCCTGCTCGACATGCACCTGCTCGCCGGCAACGCCCAGGCCCTCACCGTGCTCACCGGGATGGCGTCCTGGGTCAAGTTCCGCAACGACCGGCTCACCCAGACCCAGCGCCAGAACATGCTCGACACCGAGTTCGGCGGCATGAACGAGGTGCTGACCAACCTCTACCAGCTCACCGGCGACGCCAACCACCTCGCCGCGGCGCAGCAGTTCGACCACGCCGAGATCTTCGACCCGCTCGCCTCCAATGTGGACAGCCTGAACAACTACCACGCCAACACCCAGATCCCGAAGATCGTCGGGGCGATCCGGGAGTACCACGCCACCGGTACGACCCGCTACCGCGACATCGCCGTGAACTTCTGGGACATCGTCACGAAGCACCACACGTACGCGATCGGTGGCAACTCCAACGGCGAGTACTTCAAGGCACCCGACCGCATCGCCAGCGAGCTGTCGGACAGCACCGCCGAGTGCTGCAACGTCTACAACATGCTCAAGCTCACCCGGCAGCTGTTCCTGACCAACCCGTCGCGCGCCGACTACATGGACTACTACGAGAAGGCGGTGTACAACCAGACGCTCGCCTCGCAGGACCCGAACTCGACGCACGGGTTCCAGTGCTACTACGTGCCGCTGCGGGCCGGGGGCATCAAGACGTACAGCAACGACTACAACAGCTTCGTGTGCTGTCACGGCACCGGCATGGAGAGCAACACCAAGTACGGCGACTCGATCTACTTCCACGACGGCGGCAGCACCCTCTACGTCAACCTGTTCATCCCGTCCGTGCTCACCTGGTCGGCCCGCGGCGTGACGATCCGCCAGGACACCACGTTCCCCGATGCCGGCGCCACGAAGCTCACCGTCACCGGCTCGGGCGCGTTCACCGTCAAGGTGCGCATCCCGGCGTGGGCGACCGGCGCCGCGCTGAAGGTCAACGGCGTCGCGCAGGCCGCGCCGCAGCCCGGCACCTACGCCACCATCAACCGCACCTGGGCCTCCGGCGACGTCGTCGACCTGACCCTGCCGATGGCCCTGACCCGCGAGGCCACCAACGACAACAGCACCGTGCAGGCCGTCAAGGTCGGCCCGATCGTGCTCGGCGGCCTGTTCGGCACCAGCAACCTCTCGGCCCTGCCGGTCCTCGACCCGGCCACGCTCACGGCGACGAGCACGCCGCTGCAGTACACCGCGAACGGCGTCACCCTCCAGCCGTTCTACAAGGTCCACGGCCAGCGGTACTCCGTCTACTGGTCCGTCACCGGCGGCCAGACGCTGCCCGCGTTCGTGGCACACTACCCGTTCGACAACAGCGCCACCGACGCGTCCGGCAACGGCAAGACCGCGACGCTGGTCAACGCCGCCTACACCACCGGCCGCACCGGCAGCGCCGTCAACCTCAACGGCAGCAACGGCTACGTCTCGCTGCCGGCCGGCATCCTCAACGGCGCCACGAACTTCTCGATCGCCCTGTGGGTGCGCATCACCACCGTCGTGGCCTGGTCGCGGGTGTTCGACTTCGGCACCGGCACCGGCGTCAACATGTTCCTGACCCCGCGCTCGAGCACCGGCACCGCGCGCTTCGCCATCACCACCGGCGGCTCCGGCGGCGAGCAGCGCATCGAGGCCCCGGCCGCCCTGCCCGCGGGCGCCTGGACGCACGTCGCGGTGACCCGCAGCGGCAACGTCGGCATCCTGTACGTCAACGGCGCCGAGGTCGCCCGCAACAGCGCCATGACGCTCAGCCCGAGCAGCCTGGGCAACACCACGCAGAACTGGCTCGGCCGCTCGCAGTACGCCGACCCGTACCTCACCGGCGCCATCGACAGTGTGCGGCTCTACAGCCGCGCCCTGACGGCTTCGGAGGTCTCCGGCTTCTACTCGGCCGGCAACTGACTGTTTCCTTAGCTCGCTGCGCTCGCGGTGGGGGAGCTCCGCTCCACCCACACCCCCTCACGACCTGCAGCGGGTGCACGGATCCCACAGCGCTGCAAGGGTTGCCCGACAATTGGCACTTCAACGGGGAACACGCCAATTGTCGGGCACTCCCAACCCGATGCCCGCGGGAACCGGTAGGGGAGAAGGGCCGCAGCGACCCGGCTCCCCCGCCGATCAGTACGGGCGAAGCGACGTGAAGAACTGTCTCAGTTCACCGGCGAGCAGGTCCGGTTCTTCGAGCGGCATGAAGTGTCCGCCTCTACCCGGTTCGCTCCAGTGCCGGATATTGGTGCAGGCGCGTTCGGCGATCTCGCGGGGGAAGTTGGCCTGCGAGGGTTCGGTGCTCAGGGTGAACGCGGCGGGAACGGTGATGGCGGGTCGTGGGCTGTTGTGGACGAAGTCGTAGTACTGCCGGAACGAGGAGCCGATGGCGCCGCTCGCCCAGTACAGGGTGATGGTCGTGAGCAGGGTGTCCCGGTCGAAACGGCTTTCCAGGTCCCCGTGGTTGTCGCTCCAGTCTCGGTACTTGTCGATGAGCCAGGCAGCCAGTCCGGCCGGCGAGTCGGCCAGGGCCGCGGCAATGGTGTCCGGCCGGGTGCCCATGATGGCGCTGTAGCCGCCATCTGTCTGGTCGTACGCCGCTTCGGCATCGAGATACGCCTGCTCGGCGGGTGACAGTGGGTGGGAGTCGAAGCTGGCCGGGAACGGTGGGTGGATCATGTGGATGCCGGCTACCTGCTCGGGGTACAGGGCACCCAGCCAGCCGGTGACCACGCCGCCGATGTCGCCGCCGAAGGCGCCGTAGCGTTCGTAGCCGAGGACATCGGTCATCAGCAGGTGCAGGGCCTGCGCCATCGCAGCGCGGGTGAGCGGGCCATTCGGCAGCTCCGAGTAGAGAAAGCCTGGCAGGGAGGGCACCACCACGTCGAACGCGTCGGCGGGGTTGCCTCCGTACCGGGCGGGGTTGGTCAGGCGATCGACCAGTGGCAGCATCTCCACGAAGCTGCTGGGCCAGCCGTGGCTCAGGATCAGCGGCAGCGGTGCTGGTGCGTCCGCCGGGCGCGTCCCGGGTATGTGGAGGAAATGCATGCGCCGGCCGCTGATCTGGGCCAGGTAGTGCGGGAGCGCGTTGAGTTCGGCCTCGCGAGCGCGCCAGTCGAACCCGTCGATCCAGTAGGACACCAGGTGCCGCAGGTAGTCGGGGTCGGTGCCGGCCCGCCATGGCCGATCGCCACTGGGTACGGTGAAGCGGGTACGCGCAAGTCGGGAACCTAAGTCGTCGAGTATCTCGTCGGATACGTCGATGCGGAACGGGGAGAAGGTCATTGTTCCTCCGGGTTGGAGGGCGCTCCCCGGCGCGAAATCAGCGGACAGGGATGGCCGGGTGGAGCGCCCAGACGTGACGTTGGGTGTTCACCGGGCTCACCTCCCCTCATCGCTGACGGGGGTCACTCTACACATCCCCATGCCGAGCAGGGCGTAGGGTATGCCCTCGCCGAAGAGGAGGTCGTGGCCCTCGGCGCCTTCGGCGGCGGCCTCGGTACTGCGGGGGAACATGGCCCGCTCGTACTCGGTGACGGCGGTTTCGACATCGTCGGGGTGGGCGGCGATGGCCTTGGCGAGCTCCGACGTTGATCGCCCGGCTGCGCGTGTTCGAGCACGAGATCGAGGCGGCGCTGGCCGAGGAGCTCGAATCCGACGAGCGCTTCTCGGGGGACAGCGCGCTCCTCGCCGCGCTCGTTGTCGCCGCGTACCGCATCGTCGTCGTCGCGACCGTCCGACGCCGGCTCGCCGGCGACGACCTCGCCGACATCACGACGGACCATCAACGGCGCTTGAACCAGGCGTTCGACGTGATCGAGCATGGCATCTCGGCCGTATCCGGACTCCCGGTTCGGCCGCGACACCGTCGACCACCACGGACGTGAGCGATACCACCGGACCGCGCCGGACCGGTTGCGCAGGGTGCCGCGGCTCGTCCGTGCCCGGCAGAATGCAGCCATGTTCACCGTCGCCCCGGACCTGTCGATGGTGCCCCGGTTCGGCGTCGCCGGGTGGACGATCGTGCTGGTCGCCATCGGATACCTGGTGGTGCTGACGCTGCGGGGCCGCCGGGCCTTGCTGATGCTGCAGGCCGCCCGGCCTGCGGACCCCGCCGCGCTGGTCACGTTCTACCGCCGCAACGTGACCCGGAAGATCGGCTTGCTGCCGCCGGTCGCGCTGCTGCTCCTGGTGGTGCCCGGACTGCGGCCCGCGCACCTGGGGTTGGCCTGGCCGCACGGGCCATCCGCGGGTGCCACACTCGGCCACTTCGCCTATTTCGTCGTGGTCATCCTGATCACCGGCCTGTGGTGGCGGCGCAGCGCCCGCCGTGGTGAGCCGGTGCCGCGCCCGCGACGCCTGGAGATCCTGGTACCCGCTACCGGCGCCGAACGCCGATGGGCGTGGGCGGTCTCGATCAGCGCCGGAATTTGCGAGGAGCTGGTGTTCCGGGGCCTGCTGATCACGGCCGGGATCGCGGCGGGATGGCCGCCGATCGTCGCGGCGCTGGCCAGCAGCGTCCTGTTCGGCATGGCGCACCTGTACCAGGGCTGGCTCGGGATGCTGCTCACCGGCGCGTTGGGCATGGCGATGGCCTATTTCTACCTGCCCACCGGCAGCCTGCTGATCCCTATCGTGCTGCACACCCTGATCGACCTGCGAGGGCTGGTCATGGTACCGGCCGTGGCGACCCCACCCGAACCCGTCCAACGCGACTCGGTCAACTGAGCCGGGGCGGCTCAGCGGTGGACGACCACCTTGCCGACGGTCCGGCCGGTCTCGACCAGTTCGTGGGCGCGGCGCAGGCCGGCCGCGCTGAAGTCGCCGATGGCCTCGGTCATGGTGTGCCGCAGCGCTCCGTTGTCCAGCAACTCGGTCGCCTCGTCCAGCAGCCGGCCCTGCCGTTGCAGATCGACCGCACGGTGCATCGAACGGGCGAACATGAACTCCCAGTGCCAGCTGATGCTCTTCGATTTCAACGGATACAGGTCCGACCGCGCGTCGTCGATGGCGACGATCTCCCCGAACGGCCGCATGATGTCGGCGTACACCTCGATCTGGTCCTTCGAGTAGGCCGTGAACAGGTAGTCCACGCCGCCCGGCACGAGCTGCCCGGCCGCCGCGGCCAGCTCCCGGTGGCTGACGACGTCGTGCGCGCCCATCGCCCGCACCCAGTCGGCCGACTCGGGGCGCGACGCGGTACCGATGATCCGAAGCCCGGTCATCGCCCGCGCCAACTGCACCAGGATCGAGCCGACCCCGCCGGCGGCCCCGACCACGACGAGCGAGCCGGTCGTCTCCGGCGTCGCGCGGAGATGGTCGAACAGCGACTCCCATGCCGTGATCGTCGTCAGCGGCAGCGCCGCCGCCTCGGCGAAGGACAGGGAGGCCGGCTTGCGCCCGACGATGCGCTCGTCCACCGCCTGGAACTGGGCGTTGGAGCCGGGCCGGGTGATGTCGCCGGCGTAGTACACCTCGTCGCCGACGCTGAACCGGGTCGCGTCGCGGCCCGTCGCCACGACCGTGCCGGCCGCGTCGAACCCCAGGATCCGCCGGGCGCCGCCACCCGCGCGGACCTTGGTGTCGACCGGGTTCACCGAAACGGCCCGCACCTCGACCACGACGTCGTGCGAACCCGGCTGCGGAACGTCGACCACGTCGTCGACGAGCTCGCCGCCCACCGCGACGATCGCCGACATGCCACCTCGTACAAGCTGCGTCATGACCGCGACGCTATCCGTCGGGATATAGTTACCGTCAAGGGAGATTACTATCCTTTGGATACTGTCGAGATGAGGATTCGATGACGCTCGCGTGCCGCACGGGTGCACACGACGACCATGACGTCTACGGCCGGCTGTGCCCGTGCCGCGACGTGCTGGACCTCATCGCCAACAAGTGGTCGACACTGGTGATCGGCGCGCTCGAGGACGGGCCCCAGCGCTTCGGCGCCATCCAGCGCCGCCTGGAGGGCGTCACGCCCAAGGTCCTGACCGCGACCCTCAAGCGCCTCGAGAGCAGCGGCCTCATCGACCGCACGGTGTATCCGGCGGTGCCGCCGCACGTGGAGTACTCGCTGACCGCTCTCGGCGAGACACTGGTCGCCCCGCTCGCGGCGCTGCGCGCGTGGGCGGAGGCACACCTCGACGACGTCGAACCGTCGCCCGCGGCGTCGTGACCGACGCACCGGTCTGTTGTAAAAAGCTCAGATGACAACCAACACCGCCGCTGGGAAGGTCAGTCTCGTGACCGGGGCCAACAAGGGCATCGGGTTGGAGATCGCGCGACAGCTGTCCAGGCTCGGCCATACGGCACTGATCGGAGCGCGCGACGCCACGCGCGGCCAAGCGGCGGTGCGGCAACTTCAGGCGGAGGGACTCGATGCCGTGTTCCTACCGCTGGATGTCACTGACCAGCCGAGCATCGACGCGGCGGCGCACGCCGTCGAGGAGCGGTTCGGCCGGCTCGACGTGCTGGTCAACAACGCTGCCGTCGCCATGGACGATGCGCCGCCCAGCGGCCTGGACGTCGCCATCCTGCGTCGTACCTACGAGACCAACGTGTTCGGTGTCTTCGCGGTCATCCGGGCGATGCTGCCGTTGCTGTACAAGGCGGACGCCGGCCGGATCGTGAACATGTCCTCTGGCGCGGGGTCGCTCACGCTGGTCAGCGGCCCGGACTGGCGACCGGAATGGAACACGCTGGCGTACAACTCGTCGAAATCGGCGGTCAACGCCATCACGGTACATTTCGCCGCGGAGCTGCGGTCCACTCCGATCAAGGTCAACGCGGTCAATCCCGGCTACGTCCGCACCGACATGTCCCCGGAAGGCGACCGCACCGTGGAGCAAGGAGCGATTGCCCCGGTTCGGCTCGCCACCCTGCCGGCCGACGGCCCGACCGGCGGCTTCTTCGACGAAAACGGCATCGTTGCCTGGTGAGAGCCTACGAACTGGTTGGCGAGGGTTTGCGCGACGGTGACTGCCGGCCCGGAGCGTACCCAGATGAACGCGGACGGATTCTGGGACCTCATCGAGCGCTCTGCCGTGGCCGGGCCGTACGTGTGGCAGCGCGGCGACTGGCTCGAGGAGCGCATGCATGAGCTCAGCGACATCGAGCTGCACCATTTCCAGGACCTCGCCGACCACTACCGAGGCCTTGCCGATGACGAGCGCGTCTACCACGCCGCGGTGATCCTCGGTGGCGGCGCGTGCGGCGACTCCGGCTTCGACGGGTTCCGTGGCTGGCTGGTCAGCCTCGGCCGCGAGCGGTTCGGATGGGTCCTCGAGGACCCGGATCGCCTGGCCGACCTGCCCGAGATCGCCCGGCTGGCCGGCCGCGACCCACGGCACTGGGACGAGGACGAGCCGCATTGGGAGGAGATCGAGTACCTCGGGCTCCAAGAGATGGAGGATCGGCCCGGCGAATGCGGCCACGACGGCAGCGAGCCCGAGTACCCCGATGACATCCCCCAGCGCCACCGTGACTACGGACAACTGCCGCGGCTGACCGCGATGTTCGCCTACCTGCAGGCTCGTCCATGATGGTCGCATCAGGGCCGTCAGCCCGCTTGACGAGCCGGAACGGGTGGATATGACGAAGCGGCCGCGGTCGGAGAGGTCAGTGGGTGAGCGTGCTGACGAGCCTGCTGGCGATCACGGCGGTCGATTCGTCGGGCCCTGCCGCTAACGCGGGCTTGACACGCACGTGCATGGGCTCATCCCCGACGGTCGGGGCGACGCCCTCAGATCGCCTGGGCGCGTCATTGGACCAACAGACGGCTTTCACGCGGATCGTGCAAGATGAGGATGTTCAGTCCGCGCACCGGTCACGCGAACTTGCGAGCTCGCCGCGGCGACGCCATGGGATAACCGCCGCCGTGACCTTCTAGGGTCTGTCGCCGCCCTGGCCCGCAGCGTCGTGTATCGCACCAGCTCTGTGATCGCGGCGAGAGCGGCAACGTGATCAACCGGGAACGGGTTGAGCGTCACACCTCGGGGAAGGGACCCTGGGAAAGGAGGCCGACACCGTGGATGCGGACCAGCGGACCATTGCCGCGATCGAGGAGCACTGGCGAGCGTCGGAGGCGGGCGAAGTCGAGGCGGAGCACGCGATGTACGCCGAGGACGCGGTCCTGGACTACCCCCAATCGGGTGAACGGTTCCGTGGCCGCGCCACGATCGCCGCCCAGCGCGGCGCCCACCCCGCTGACCGACACTTCACCGTGCTGCGCATCAGCGGCGGCGGCGACGTGTGGGTGAGCGAGTGCGTCATCACCTACGACGGCACGCCCACCTACTCGGTGAGCATCATGGAGCTCACCGGCGGCCGAATCGCGCACGAGACCCAGTACTTCGCGGCTCTCTTCCCGGCGCCGCATTCCCGCGCGGGGCTCGCGGAGCAGATCCCGGGCTGGTCGCCCAGCGGTCAAGCCAGTCCGTCAGGGGCATGAGCGCGCAGCCGGCCTTGGTCCGGCCGGATCTACGCCTGCGGACAACGGCCGGTGTGCCGCCGGCGGACCATTCGTCCATAGCAGCGCCATCGATGGACTGCCGCCACCGCCGCAGACCTGGATCGCGTACCGCCGCGTAGGCCGCTGCGCGGCGTTGCGGGCGGGTCAAGGGCTGCTGAGGCGGCGGGCGCGGTAGGAGGCGGCCTTCACGCGGTTGCCGCACTCGTCCATGCCGCACCACGTGCGGTTGCCGGCCCGTGAGCGGTCCACGAACAGGCGCGTGCACGCCTCGCCGGCGCACTCGCGGATCGACGGCGCCGACTCCAGCAGGCCGATCGCGGCGGCGGCGATCGCCGAGGCCAGGGCGGTCGCGTCGCCGGTGCGCCGAACGCCGTCGGCGGTGAGCGCCGGGCGCGGGCCGGGCCGCGCCGCCGCGCCGTTGACCAGCCGCACGTCCGCCGGGCGCCGGGTGCCGTCCGGGTCCGGGCGCAGCATGCGGTACACCGCCTCGCGCAACGCCAGCAGCCCGCCGAGCTCCTCGCCGCTGACCCGCGGCGGGCGCGACAGCACGCCGGCGGCCACCGCCCAGCGGGCGACGTCGTCCGATGTGGACAGCAGCTCCTCGGGCGCGCCGCTGCGCCGCCACTTCAGCGTCGCCGCGAAGTCGAGCGCGAGGTCGCCGCTCACGAACACGAAGCTCACGTCACCACCTTGACAGGTGACGGGCGCTCGGCGCAAGGTAGCCGCGTCACCGGACAAGACGGTGACGCGGAGGAGGAGCGCCGGGCAATGATCACCGTCGAGGAGTACCTGGAGGCGACCGGGCGGGCCCTCGCGGGCATGGCCGGGATCGTGGGCGGGCTCGGCGACGAGCTGGCCAACACGCGGCCGCCCGTGCAGGGCGCCAGCTCGCCGTACGCGCTGCTGACCCACTGCCTGGGCGTGGTCGAGTACTGGGCCGGTGGCCTCGTCGCCGGGCGCGCCGTGGAGCGGGACCGCGACGCGGAGTTCACCAGCAGCGGGCCGGTGGCGCCGCTGCTCGAACGGGTCGCGCAGGCCCGCGAGCGGCTCGCCGCCGACGCCCGCGGCGCCGACTTCGCCGGCCCCCTGCAAAGCCCGCCGGACGCGGCGTTCCTGGGCCCGGCCGGCGTCGCGACGCAGGGTGCGGCGCTGCTGCACGTCTACGAGGAGCTGGCGCAGCACCACGGGCAGATGGAGATCCTGCGCGACCTGCTGCGGCCCCAGCGGCCCGTCGACACCGACCGGCTGCGTTCCGGCACGGGCGTGAAGTGGGGCTCGCTCGCGCCGGACACGCTCGGCGCGTGGGTCGCCGACATGGACCTCGGCATCGCGCCGGCGATCCGCCACGCGCTGCTCGACAGCGTCGACCGGGAGGACTTCGGCTACCCGCACTGGCCCGGCGGCGACCCGGTGCCGGCCGCGTTCGAGGCGTGGATGGCCCGCCGGCACGGCTGGACGCCCAGCGGCGGGCACACCCGCGTGTTCACCGACGTGCTGCAGATCCTGCAGGTCGTCGTCGAGCACGCCACCCGGCCCGGCGACGGGGTGGCGATCCACGTGCCCGCCTATCCTCCGTTCCTGGCCAGCATCGCCCGGGCCGGGCGGCGCATCGTGCCGCTGCGCGAGGACGGGCTCGGCCTGGACGACGGGGTCCGGCTGATGGTGCTCGTCAACCCGCAGAACCCGACGGGGCGGGTGTTCCGGCGCGAGGAGCTCGAGGGGTTGCTGGAGCTGGCCGAACGGCACGACCTGACGGTGCTCGCCGACGAGATCCACGCCGACCTGGTGTACGCGCCGCACCGCCACCTGCCGTTCGCATCGCTGGGCGAGGGCGCGGCCCGGCGTACCGTGACGACCACCTCCGCGACGAAGGCCTTCAACCTCGCCGGTTTGCGCTGCGCGGTGGCCCATGTCGGCCCGCCCGCGTTGCGCGCCGCGTTGGACGCCATGCCGCTGGATTTCTTCGGTACCCCGAGCACGCTGGGCCACCTCGCCACCGCGGCCGCGTGGCGGACCGGCGACGCCTGGCTGGCCGGCCTGCAGCAGACCCTGGCGGCGAACCGGGACACGGTGGCGCAATGGGCGGCGGGCCTGCCGATCGAGCACCGCAGGCCGGAGGGCACGTATCTGGCCTGGCTCGGCGGCGTGGCGGGCCCGCGCCCGGCGGAGCGCCTGGAGCGCACGGCCCGCGTGCGGCTGAGCGAGGGCGCGGAGTTCTCGGCGGGTACCGACGTCGACACCGACGCCTACGTCCGGCTCAACTTCGCCACGAGCCCGGCGGTCCTCGCCGAGATCCTCGAGCGCCTGACGCCGTCGATCGCGGGCTGAACACCGGGGCGCCCGGGCCGGTGCCGTGGCCCGGGCGCGCCCTCACGTGACACTGTACGGTTCGGACGCCGTCGCGAGGCGGTTGACCGGTCGCGGATGTTGCAACTGCGGCGATCGCTCAATCGGAAACCGGCACCGCCGCCGCCGAGCCGAGGGGTCGGCTCATCCAGATCGATGTCTCGGTGTCGAACCCGTGCCGGGCGTAGAAGCCGCGGACCCGCTCGTTGTGCGCCTCGGTCTCCAGGAACATCGCCGCCGCGCCCGCCTCGGCCGCCGCGGTGAGGACCCGGGCGAGCAGCGCGCTGCCGTGTCCGCCGCCGCGCTCGCGGACGTAGATCTCGTCGAGCAGCGCCTCGCGCCCGCCCGACTCGAGGCTCCAGCCCCAGGTGACCACCGCGTAACCGCCCCGGTCGCCCAGCAGCCACACCTGGCCGTGCTCGTCGGACTCCAGCAGCGGCCGCAGTGCCCGGGTGACCCGCGCCGCGTC
Organism: Dactylosporangium darangshiense; assembly: GCF_039537565.1. NCBI lineage: Bacteria > Bacillati > Actinomycetota > Actinomycetes > Micromonosporales > Micromonosporaceae > Dactylosporangium > Dactylosporangium darangshiense. Next base: position 21,965 of record NZ_BAABAT010000039.1, on the reverse strand, counting down.
GAACTCGTGCCGGTCGGCGTCGCAGAACTCGCGCACGAGCGGCAGCAGCCCGTCGAGGTCGGCCGGGCCGCCGCGGTACACCAGGGGTTCTCCCACCCGCGCCAATGTACCCGTGGGACACTGACGGGGTGCCCGCCCCGCTCGTCGTTGCCGCGCTCGTCGCGCTGGCCTACGCGGCGCTGATCGGCGCGCACGCCCGGGTGATCCGCCGCCACCGGGTGCGCGGCGCCTACGAGCCGCGCGCAGCCCTCTGGCTGGCGTCCCGCTTCGGCCCCTTGCCCGCGCCCGCCGACGCCGGCGAGCGCCTCGCCAGCACCGAGCGGCGCGCCACCGACGCGTTGCTGACCGGAGCGCTCGACCCGGCCGAGTACCGCGCCCGCATGACCGCGCTGGCGGCGCAGGAGGCCCGCGAGCGACCGCTGCGCGTCTCCCGCTAGGACTTTGCGGACGCCAGGGTCCGGCTCACCCAGTCGCGCAGCGCGGACGCCGGCGCCGCACCCGCCTGCCGCCCCACCACCTCGCCGTCCTTGAGGATCATCAATGTCGGTACGGCACGGACGTCGAACCGCAGCGACAGCCCCGGCGCCTCGTCGACGTTGACCTTCACCAGCTTGATCGTGCCGGCGAGGTCCCCGGCGACCTGCTCGAGCGCCGGCCCGACCGCCCGGCACGGCCCGCACCACGGCGCCCACATGTCCACGAGCACCGGCGTCGAGGAGCGCTCCGCCACGTCGCCGAAGGTCGCGTCGTCGGCGTCGACGATCCACGGCACCGCCTCCCGGCACTTGCCGCACACCGGCTTGCCGGCGGCGGCGCCGGGCACCCGGTTGCGCTGCCCGCACCGGACACAGGCCACGATCCGCGAAGTCATGCCGGATACGACAATCCGCTCCCGCGGCGCATTCCCGTCCAGGACCCCGCCCGTGCCTGGGACGCCACGTGCCTGGGATGCCGCGGCGCATGGCATGGCCGGTGCCTAGGATGCGGCGGTGCACACCACCCCGCCGCCGCCGTTCGATGTTGCCGCCGCGCTGCCGCCCGTCGCGCCGTACGCCCGCACCACCGTGCGCCTGCATCCCCGGCCCGGCGCGCCCACCGCGGCGCAGAGCTCCATGGGCGGACCGCTGCTGTGGCCGGCCGAGGAGCCCTGGCCGGCCTGCGACGGCCCGGCGGGCGCCGAGCACCTGGACGGCACCGACGTGGTGCCCGTCGTGCCGGTGCTGCAGTTGTACGCCGCCGACGTGCCCGAGCTGCCCTTCCCCGACGGCGCCGACGTGCTGCAGGTGCTGTGGTGCCCGAGCGACCACGACCCGTGGACGAGCCCGCTGCCCCGGCTGTTCTGGCGCGACAGCGCCGCGGTGACCGGACCGCTCGCCACCGCGCCGGCCTCGGACCCCGAGGCGGACGGCGAGCGCCGCCCGGACACGTGCGTGCTCGACCCGGAGCGGGTGCTCGAGTACCCGGACTGGGACCTGCCGGACGCGGCCCGCGACGAGATCCGCGACGCCATCCGTGCGCTGGCCCGCGATACCGGGTGGGAGTACGACCACGACCTGGCCACCGCGAGCGGCACGAAGGTGGGCGGCTACCCGGGCTGGACCCAGCTGCCGGACTGGCCGGAGTGCGCGTGCGGGCGTCGGATGGAGCACCTGCTGACCGTGGCGAGCTGGGAGTTCTCCAACGGCTACGAGCGGCGCTGGATCACCGTCGAGGACCGGCCGGCGATGGCCGGCTGGGGCTTCGACGCCGCCCCGGACCACCCGTGGCGGCGGTTGCAGAACCCCGCCGGCATCATGCTCGGCGACGCCGGCGGCATCTACCTGTTCGTGTGCCTGGCCTGCCCGGGCCGGCCGTACGAGTACCGCTTCGACTGCGGCTGACCGCGGTCAGAGCCTCGCCGGGTCGACGCCGAGGGCGACCGAGCGGCGGGCGATCGCGGCGGTCAGGGCGCCGGCGATCCCCGGAGGCTGGCCGATCGAGCGCAAGCGGGTCAGCTCGCGCACCGCCGGCACGGTGGTGAAGCGCTCCAGGGCGTAGACGCACGCGTGCGCCACCATCTGGCTGCGCGGGCCGTGCCCGGGCACCTTCTCGGCGGCGTGCTGTGCGAGCCGGCCGACCGCGGCGACGTCGTCCGGGTGATGCGGGGTGACGGCCAGCAGGTACACCAGGCCGCGCAGCGCCCGGGCGTTGTACGGGTCCGGGACCGTGTTGGGGTCGGCGAGCCTGGGGGCGGGGTCGCGCAGCGGGATCGTGCGCGGGCGGGGCACCAGGGCCAGCCAGCCGCGGATGAGCGCCCGGACCGGTTCGACGCCGAGCTCGGCGACGAGGTCCGCGCCGCGGCGGGCCCAGCGGGGCGCGGGGCGGGCGCCGGCGGCGGTCAGGGCGTGCACGAGCAGCTCGCGCGACGGCGCCTGCGCGTTGACCGCCTCGGCCCAGGCCTCGCCGACGCTGAGGACGCCGGCGGCCGGCTCCAGCCACGGGCGCAGCCGCGGCCACGCCTCGAGGGGCCGGTCCTTGGTGTAGCGGTGCGCGGTGCGCCGCATCACGGCCAGCAGCGGGGGCGGCACGGCGCCGGTCTCGCGCTCGGTGACCTCGGCGACGACGGCGAGCACGCCGGGGTCGACCGCCTCGGCCGCGGCGGCGCCTTCGCCCAGGCGCCGGGCGGCGCGCCAGGACAGGGTGTCCGGGCCGATGCCGGCGGCCACGGCGACGAGCAGCGCGTCGATGCCGACCGGCGGCGCCTCGGAGCCGGCCCGGTCGACCAGGCGCAGGATGAGCGCGTGGCGGCGCGCCGCGGGCAGGTCCTCGAGCGCCCGGCGCACCTGGGCGCCGTCGTACCGCCAGACGTCGCCGGTGGCGGCGGCGAGGTCCACGAGCTCCGCTGCGAGCTTGTCGTCGTCGGCCGCCGCGATGAGCCGGCGGACGAGGTCGAGGCGTTCGGGGTACTGGTCCCGCGACCACGGCCGGTCGAGCATGGCGGTCAGCATACGGCGCCGCGGGGTGCGATGGACCGGGCCGAATGTCCCACCACCGGGTCATTTCTCCGGCCGATTCGTACATCTGATCGAACCGCTGCGGTATCGTGCTCCCATGACGAGTCCGCGGCAGCAGAGCATCCTGGCGGTCATCCGCGAGTCGAACGAGCGGCGCGGCTATCCGCCGACGGTGCGGGAGATCGGCGCGGCGATCGGGCTCGGCTCGCCGTCGTCGGTGGCCCATCACCTCAAGGCAATGGAGCGGCAGGGGCTGCTGCGCCGCGACTCGCACGGGCCGCGCGCGGTGGACATCCGCGGGCCGTATGACGGTGTGGGCGCCGGCGCCGACCCGGGCCGGTCGGTGCCGCTGGTCGGCACGATCGCCGCCGGTGGGCCGATCCTCGCCGAGCAGGTGCCCGACGACGAGCTGACGCTGCCCACGACGCTGGTCGGGCACGGCACGCTCTTCGCGCTGCACGTCAAGGGCGACTCGATGATCGAGGCGGCGATCTGCGACGGCGACATCGTCGTGGTGCGCCAGCAGAAGGTCGCGGAGAACGGCGACATCGTGGCCGCCATGCTCGACGGGGAGGCGACCGTGAAGGCCTACCGGGTGCGCGACGGGCACGTCGAGCTCGTCCCGCGCAACCCGCACTACCAGGTCATCCCCGGCGACGACGCGGAGATCCTCGGCAAGGTGGTCTGCGTCCTGCGCCGCATGTAGCGGGGCGCCGGACGCAGACCACGGGGCGGACCTCAGCGCGGGCAGGCGGCGCCGAAGTTGGGGCGGTCGGAGCTGGTGTAGCGGCAGCCGAAGCGCGGGTCGGCGACGGCCCGCGGGTCCAGGATCGCGTCGCCGGACGCGTGCCGGCCGGTGCGCACCCAGGTCACCAGGTCGTCGAAGCCGCGCTGCAGCTCCGGCAGGGTGAACTCGCAGTGCCCGAGTGCCCGCACGGCCCGCGAGACGAACAGCGAGGACCGGCCGTTGAGCAGCGCCCTCTTGGCGTACACCTGCTCCATCGAGATCGGCACGAACAGGTCGCCGACCGTGTGCATCGACAGGGTCGGCACCGGCGGGCGGCCCGCGACGCGCGGGATGCCGGTCAGGTCGCGGCTGGGCCGGTCGGTCGCGTCGACCCGCAGCACGTCCCGGTTGAGCTGCCGCTCGTCGCGGCTGAGCCGGGGGTTCGCGTCCTGCTGGTAGATCGTGAACCGGTTCGAGGTCACGTTGCCCTCGGCGATGCCGGCGGTGCCGCCGGTCAGGCCCGGGTACAGCCCGAACAGGAACGGCACCGTGGTCAGCGGCGGGATCGACGGGATCGCGTTCCAGAACGCGAACGCGTTGTCGAACCCGGGCCGGGTGCCGCCGCTGCGCTGCTCGACCACGTCCGACCAGCGCTGCCCGAGCGGGGTGAGCGCGCCGCCGACGCCGAGCGCCGGCAGCTCCTGCGCCACCTGCGCCGGGAAGGCCGCCGGGTCGGCCGGGAACGGGACCGCGACGCCGGTCAGCGCGGCCGCGGTCAGGTTGGCGTCGAGGAAGTAGTCGAACAGCTCCGCGTCGCCGAGCACGCCGCAGATCGGCATGGCCCCGACGAAAGCGCGCGGGTAGTGCTCGATCGCCACCGCCGTGACGTGCCCGCCCATCGACGCGCCCGTCATGTACACGTCGCGGGCGCGGGTGCCGGTGCGGGCGCGGAAGGTGTCGATGAGCGCGTAGGAGTCGCGCACGCCCTGGCCGACGTCGTAGCCGTTGGTCTGGTAGCTGGAGGCGGCCCAGGCGAAGCCGCGGGCCAGGTAGTGCGCCCGCAGCGAGGGGTTGTCGACGAACACGGTCGTGCCGGTGCCCCGGTAGCCGTGCGCGTAGAGGACGAGCTCGCCGTTCCAGGCGGCGGGCTTCTCGAGGCGATAGGCGGCGCCGTCGAGGATGCCGGTGTAGACCGCAGAGCCGGCGATCGGCACGAACGGGGTGCCGTCGACGTCGCAGTCGGGGTCGGCGACGGTGTACCCGGGCTGGGTGGTGCTGGCCACGGGCGGCCCGCAGACCGGCGGGTCGGCGTGCGCCGGCGCGGGTAAGGCGACCGGCGCGACGAGGAGGCCGAGCAGAACGGCCATGATGGCAACGCTGCGCATCCATCCATGGAACGTCCGCGAATTGATCGATGTCAAAGGGAGATTGTCGGCCACCCGACGTAAACCGCCCGGCACCCCCGCGCGTCATTGGTGCACCTCGAGTTGAAAGGAGCACCCCGATGCGTCGTTCCCTGCTCGCCGCGGCGGCCTGCGCCATGTTGCTGCTGGTCCTCCCGGCCACCGCCAACGCCGCCGACCTGCCCGCCCCGACGAGCACCGCACCCGTCGCCGGCAACGCCTCCGGCACCGGCCGTCCCGTCCTGACCGGCGTGCGCACCGGCCGGCATGTCGGCTGGGACCGCGCCGTCTTCGACTTCACCGGCGGCACCCCGTCCTACACCGTCGCCTACGGCGCCCTGATCGAGCAGGGCCGCGGCAACGCCGTCCCGGTCGCCGGCGCCTCCACCCTGGTGGTCACGTTCAGCGGCATGGACTACCCGACGCTCAACCTGAACCAGGTCTGGGACCCGCAGCTGCCGGCGTTACGCCAGATCCGCTCGGCCGGCTACTTCGAGGGCCGCGCCAACTTCGGCCTGGGCCTCAACGTCCACGGCGGCTTCCGCGTCCTGGTCCTGCACGGCCCGGACCGCATCGCCATCGACGTGGCCCAGCAGGGCGCACCCGGCTGCGGCTGACCCGAGCCGGCAACTCGCACGGCGGCCGCCGCCTCCGTCGGTGAACATCGGCGCTCCGTGCCGAGCCGACGGAGGCGGCGGCCGAGGGCCGAGGAGAGCGCGGGCGCTGAATACCAGAAGCCTCGCCGGCTGGACCGAGTTGGCCGAATTCCGCCAGCATCGGCCCGCGGGTCGCCTGAACCATGGACGCGTGATCGACAAGAGCGAGTCTCCGCTGAGCAACCCCGCGTTCCGCCGGGTGTGGATCGGGGCCACCGTGTCGGCGGCCGGGGACGCGGCGAGTTGGGTCGCATTGGTCGCGTACGCGTTGGGTTTGGCGCACGGCAGCGTGGCGAGCCTGGCCGTGCTCTACACGGCACCGGTGGCGGTCGGCGGGCTGGTCGTCGGCTGGGCCCTCGACAAGTACGACCGCCGGTGGCTGCTCATCGGGGACAGCCTGCTGCGAGCGGCGGTGTTCGGCACGATCCTGCTGACCGCGGCGTGGGGCGGGTTGACGGCCGTCCAGCTTTACCTGGTCGCCGCGGTGTACGGGCTGTTGAAGATGACCAGCCTTGCCGGGTTTCCCGCGCTGATTCCTCAGTTGGTACCGCCCGGGCAGCTGGTGGCCGCCAACGCCCTGGAGTCGATGAGCTTCGGCATCGCCGGTCTGGCCGGCGCGGTGGGCGCCGGCATCGCGGTGGCGACGGCCGGGCCCGGGTACGTGGTGGCGTTCGACGTGCTGAGTTACGTGATCTTCGCGCTGTGCCTGCTCGGGACGCGAATCGGCGTGCGGCCAGCGCGGCCGGTCGCGCAGCCGGCGGCAGTGCGCCGGCGTGGCGGTGGGCTCGGCCCTGTGCTGCGGCTGATGGTCCGCGAGCCGGTGCTGCGCGACACCACGGTCATGTTCGCGCTGTTCAACATCGGCGAGGGTGCCCTGTTGGTGCTGCTGCCGCAGCGTGCGGGCGAATACGCGCTCGGCGCCGGCGGGTATGGCTTCCTGGTGGCCGCCGTCACGGGGGGCGAACTGCTTGCCGGGCTGGTTCTGCTGCGCCGGTCCTGGCGGTCGTCGCTGACTCGGTCGGTGGTGCTGGCGTCGCTGGTAGCCGCGGTGGCCGTACTGACCGTGCTGACTCCGTACCCGTGGGTGGCCGTCGTCGGCCTGGTCGGGTTGGGTGGCTGCGCGGCGGCGATGACCACCTGGGCGCAGACGCTCCGGATGGCTGCCGCTCCGCACGACGTGCACGGCCGGTTGTTCGCGCTGCTGCGGACCCTGATGCAGGCCACTGCGCCGCTGGGCGCGGGGCTCGCCGCGCTGACCCTGCGCGACGGGGTTACCGCCACGGTGCTGGCAATCTGCGCGCTGATGGCCGTACCCGCCCTCGCCTTCGCCCGGGACCTGACCGCCGCCGGCGCGCGGTTCGGTGCCGGCGACAGGACACTCCAACCCGACAGGGCCGTCACCAGCGGTCCGGCATGATCGCAGTAATGGACCTCGACTTCGACCGGTGCTACCAGGCCACCCGCAGCCGCGATCCGCGCTTCGACGGCTGGTTCATCGTCGGCGTGCGCAGCACCGGGATCTACTGCCGGCCGAGCTGCCCCTCGCCGGTCTGCCCTAAGCCGGCCAACGTCACGTTCTACCGGACCGCCGCGGCCGCTCAACTCGCCGGGCTGCGCGCCTGCAAGCGCTGCCGCCCGGACGCGGTGCCCGGATCCCCGGAGTGGAACACCCGCGCCGACATCGTCGGGCGCGCGATGCGGCTGATCGCGGACGGCGTCGTGGATCGCGACGGCGTGCCCGGGCTGGCCCGGCAACTCGCGCTCAGCGTTCGACATCTGCATCGGCTGCTGGTGGAGGCGGTCGGTGCCCCGCCTCTTGCCTTGGCGCGCTCGCAACGGGCGTACCAGGCACGGCTGCTCGTCGAGACAACCGGGATGCCGTTCGGCGAGGTCGCCTTCGCCGCCGGCTTCGCCAGCATCCGGCAGTTCAACGACACGCTGCGCGAGATCTTCGACGCCACACCGTCGCAGCTACGCGCCGCAGTGCCCCGGCGCGGCGGCTCGCCCCCGGGCGGCGGACTCACGCTGCGGCTGGCTCTCCGGCAGCCGTACGACCCGGGTGGCGTGGTCGGGTGGCTGGCGACCCGTGCGCTGCCGGGCGTCGAGGAGTACTCCGACGGCACGTACCGCCGGGTCCTGCGGCTACCCGGTGGACCCGGGACCGTGACGCTGCGGCCGGCACCCGATCACGTGCATGCGACGTTCCGCCTGGCTACCGTGGCCGACCTGGGCGCCGCCGTGGCGCGCTGCCGGCGTCTGCTGGACCTGGACGCCGACCCGGGCGGCTACCTTCCCGTGCTGGCCGCCGACCCGGCCCTCGCGCCGCTGACCGATGCGGTGCCCGGGCTGCGGCTACCCGGCACGGTGGACGGTGCGGAGACGGCGCTTCGTACCGTGCTCGGCAGGCACGCGGGGAACCTGGTCGCGACGCTCGCCGATCCGCTGCCCAGCCCCGACGGCAGGCTGACCCACATGTTCCCGTCCTCCGCGGCCATCGCCGCCGCCGACCTCGCTCTGCCGGCGGCCCCGGCGAGCACGGTCCGGGATCTGGCACAGCGGCTGGCCACCGGACAGTTACGCCTGGACGAGGGCGCCGACCGGGCGGCCCGCCGCGGGCTGCTCGCCGTACCCGGTCTCGGACCCGGCCGGGTCGAGGACCTCATGCTGCATGCGCTCAGCGATCCAGACGCCTTCCCCGCCGCCGACCGCCGGTTGCGCTCGGCGGCCAAGGCGTACGGGCTGCCCGCCGACACGGCCGGCCTCACACGACATGCCGAGCGATGGCGGCCGTGGCGAGGGTACGGCGCCCACCTGCTGTGGCGGGCGCGGTCGGCATCCTTCAAGACCGCAGGGTGAGCCGGATCGCGTCGAGCCGCTCGGCCGGGGTGTCGGACCAGGCGGCGCCGCGCAGCTGCTCGGGTGTGGTGATGCCGGCCAGCGCCAGCGCGTTGCCGACCCGCCCGACGAGGTCGGCGACGGTGTCGGCCCCCGGGGCCGCACCAGTGGGTCGCCGGGGCGACTTCACGCCGATGTCCGGCGCGGTCATCGCCGGCCGGCTGCGCGCGCCGGCTTGCGCAGCGCGGCGAGTTCGGAGCCGCGGGTGATGACCGCGACCCGGATGATGGGCAGCACGCAGACGGCCTGCATGAGGGCGTACCAGGGCGGGCAGACGCCCGGGATCAGGTCGACGGCGATGATCGCGATCGGCATGATGACGGCGAGGGCGCTCACGCGGTCGAAGGCCCGTCGCGATCCCCGGGCGGCGGCGGCGATCATCCGGACGAGCACCACGGCGACGACCGGCAACAGGGCGGCCCGCACCCACATGAACGTGTTGACCGTATGACCGCTGCCCGCCACCGCGACGACCGCCATGAGCGCGACGATGCTGAGCGCGCCGTACACCTTGATGCTGGTCTTCGCCTTGCCGAACGCGGCCTGCGTGTTGGTTTCCATGCACAGGACGCTATGCAGCAGCGGGCCGCGGCAATATCCGTCTGGACGCACGGCCGGGTGGGCCTGGACCCACGAGGTGAACCTTCGCGGCCGGGCCTGCTACTCACACAGCTGAAGGGGGTGGAGCGGATGGCGGACGGCGACGACGAGCTGCTGCGCGCGGTCGCGACCGGCGACGCGTCCGCGCTCGCCCGGCTCTACGAGCGGCACGCCGGGTCGCTGTTCGGCTATCTGCACCGCCTCGCCGGCGACCGGATGATCGCCGAGGAGATCCTGCAGGACACGATGCTCGCGGTGTGGCGGTCGGCCGGCGCCTTCGAAGGGCGGGCGAAGGTGACGACGTGGCTGTTCGGGGTCGCCCGCCGCCAGGCGCACAACCGCCTGCGCGGCCGGTCCGGGGCCGAGCCCGCCGGCGCGGAGCTGCCCGACCGGCCGGACCAGGGCGCCGGGCCGGAGGAGCTCGCCATCGCGGCGGCCGGTGGCACGCCGGTGGCCGCGGCCATCGACCGGCTGCCGGAGCACCACCGCGACGTCATCGCGCTGGTGTTCGTGGCCGGGCTGCCGCTCGCCGAGGTCGCCGAGGTGCTCGGCATCCCCGTCGGCACGGTGAAGAGCCGGCTGTACCACGCCCGAGCCGCCGTAGCCGCGGCGCTCACCGCCCAGGAGGTCCTCGAATGAGGGACTGGCTGCCCGCGTACGCCGCCGGATCGCTGCGCGGCGAGGAGCGCGACCGCGCCCGCGCGCACCTGGAGGGCTGCGCCCGCTGCCGTGCGGACCTCGCCGCCTGGGAGGCCATCGCGGACGCCGCGGCACCGGACGAGGCTTTGGTCGTACCGAATGCGGCACAACTGGTGCGGGCAACGCTGACCCGCAGCGTGCTCGACGAGCCCACCGGCCTGCCGAGCGACGGCCGCCCGCAGCGGCGCCTGCGCCACCTCGCCGCCCTGACGATGGCCGAGGCGCGGCTGATCCGGCTCGCCGTGCCCGTCGCCTCCGCGCTGGTGATGGCGCTCGGCGTGGCGTTCGTGCTGCTGCAGAGCGCGACCGGCGCCGATCTGGTGCTCGCCCTGATCGCGCCCATCGTCGCCGCGGCGGGGGTCGCCGGCACCTACCGCTCCCGGCACGACCCGGCCGCCGAGCTGCTCGCCGCCACCCCGACGTCGGGGCGGCTGCTGCTGCTCGTGCGCATCGCGCTCGTGTTCGGCTACGACCTGGCGCTCGCCCTTGCGGCCTCCGCCGCGCTGGCCGTCGCCGGTGCGGCGCAGACGGCCAGCCTGAACGCGCTCGTCGGCGCCTGGCTCGGGCCGATGGTGCTGCTGTCCTCGCTCAGCCTGCTGATCGCCGTGCGGTTCGGGCCCGACGTGGCGCTCGGCGCGGCCGCCGGGCTGTGGGCGGTGCGGGTGCTGGCGGCCGGCATGCTCGCCGGCGGGGCGCTGCACCGCGACGCGTGGCCGGCGCGGTACATCGTGGCCGCCTGGTCGACGAACGCGCCCGTGCTCACCGTCGGCGCCGCCGTCGCCGTCGCCGCGGTGGTCATGGCCGGGCGGGTCGCGCCGTTGCGCGGTGAACCGAACGACGGGTGGCGTGCAACTCATCCGATGTGAGACCACTGACCCTCTGGCGGTACGAGGCGCGCCGGGCCGGCTGGGTGGCGCTGCTGGGCCCGCCGATCGCCGTCGCGCTGGGCATCGCGGCGGCGCTCGCGAACCCGCTGCCCGGCGACCGGAACACGGCACGCATCCTGCTCGGCGCCCTGGAGATGGCGGTCCCGCTGGCCGCCGGCGTCGCCTGCGCCTCGCTCGTCGGACGGGACGCGGCGGTGGAGCTGCAGCTGACGGCGCCCACGCGGTACCGCACAACGTTGCTCCGCCGCATGTGCGTGACGCTGGCGTGGACGGCGGCGGTGGCTGTGCTGATGGCGGTGGTGCTCATCGCGACCGGGTGGTGGGGCCGCTGGCCCGCCAACCACGGCGCGTTCGTCGGCCAGCTCACGTGGGCCGCGCCGACGCTCGGCCTCAGCGGGCTCGGCTTCGCCTCGGCCGCGGTGTTCCGCAGCCCCGCGGCGGCCGGCGCGCTCGTCACCACCCTGTGGGCGATCCAGCAGTTCTTCGGCGACTTCGCGCAGCAGCACCGCGCGGGCCGCCTGCTCTACCTGTTCGCGACGACCCGGGGCTCCGTGCCAGGCGACTGGACCGCCAACCGGCTGGCGCTGCTCGGCGCCGGCGCCGCGCTCACCGCGCTCGCCCTGGTCGTGCTGGGCCGCTCGGAACGCCTCATCGGCCAGGAGGACGAATGAACCTGAGCACCCTCGGCGCGAGCCTGCGGTACGAGTTCCGCATGCAGGTCCGCAAGCGCTCGGTGTGGATCGTGCCCGCGCTCAGTGTCGTGCTGTTCCTGCTGATCGGCGGCAGCCTCCTGCGCGACCTGTTCGACCCCGACGAGCGCTCCGCCGAGGCGCGGGTCGCCGTCCTCGGCCTCGCGCTGCAGATCCATGCGCTGCTGTCGATCGGCTTCGGCTGCCTGCTTGCCGACCGGCTCGTCCGCGACGACCGGCTGCGGGTGGCGCCGATCCTGGACGCCACGGCGTCCTCGCCGTTCGCCCGGCTGCTGGGCAAGTACCTGGGCGCGGCCGCCGCGACGGCGGTGCCCATTGTCGTGGTGTACCTCGGATTCACCGTCGCCTACGCGATCGACACCGGCTCGGTGGCGGCGCTCGGCTGGGCCCTCGCGGCCTGTGGCGTGGTGATCGTGCCGGGCCTGTTGTTCGTCGCCGCTTTTGCCTTGGCGGTACCCCTGGTCATGCCCGCCCCGCTGTTCCGCGTGCTCTTCGTCGGCTACTGGCTGTGGGGCAACCTCGCCGGCCCCGACCTGATGCCGACGCTCGCGCGCACCCTCGTCAACCCGCTCGGCGGCTACGCCTTCGAGGCGCTGCTCGACTTTCACGGCATCGACGGCGACCAGGCTTTCGCGGGCCCGGTCCCCGGCGCCGCCCTGAACTTCCTGCGCCCCGCGCCGACCCCGGCCACCGCGTGGCTGTCCATCGCCGTGTTGCTCGCCCTCGCCGCCGCCGTGCTCGCGGGCGGCCACGCGCTGCGCGCCCGCCGCACCCGATGACAACCCGACAGAACAAGAGGACCTCGATGCGGATCGAAATCTCCGGCCTGACCAAGCGCTACCGCGGCGGGGTCGCCGCCCTCGACGGCCTCGACCTCGTCGTGCCCACCGGCATGTTCGGCCTGCTGGGCGCCAACGGCGCCGGCAAGACCACGCTGATGCGCATCCTCGCCGGCATCGTGCACCCGACGTCGGGCCGCGTCGCGGTGGGTGAGCACGACCTCGCCACCGCCGCGGGCCGCACCGCCGTCCAGCGCGACCTCGGCTACCTGCCGCAGGACCTCGGCGTCTACCCCGACCTCACCGCCCGCCAGTTCCTCGACTACGTGGCGCTGCTCAAGGGCATGGACGATCGCACGGTACGCCGGCGCAGGGTCGGCGAGCTGCTCGAGGTCGTCGCCCTGACCGAGCACGCCGACCGCCGCCTGCGCGGCTTCTCCGGCGGCATGCGCCAGCGGGTCGGCATCGCGCAGGCGCTGCTCGCCGACCCGCAGCTGCTGATCGTCGACGAGCCGACCGCGGGCCTGGACCCGCAAGAGCGGATCCGCTTCCGCACCCTGCTGTCGCAGTTCGCCGGCCGCCGCACCGTCCTGCTGAGCACGCACATCGTCGACGACATCGCGCAGACCTGTCGCGAGGTGGCGGTCCTGGCCAAGGGCCGGCTGATCTTCCGCGGCACCGTCGCGGAGCTCACCGGCCGCGCCGAGGGCAAGGTGTGGTCGGTCGTCACCGACGGCCCGCCGCCGGCCGAGGGCACGGTGGTGTCCGCCCTGCCGCACGAGGACGGGATGCGGTACCGCATCGTGTCCGCGACGTCACCGGCAGCGCAGGCCCGCCCGGTCGAGCCGGGCCTGGAGGATGGCTACCTGGCCGTTTTGTAGTATCAGTCCCGATCGATCACGGCCTGACGCGACGACGGGGTGGACGGCATGGACGACGACGACCTGGACAGCACACCTGCGGCGCCGGAGGCCGCGCCGGAGCCGGCCCAGGGCGAGCCCGCCCAGGGCGAGGCCGCGCCGGCCGCCGGCAAGCCACGACGCCGGCTCCGGAAGGTCCTGCTCAGGTCGCTGGTGGCGCTCGTCGTGCTGGCCGGGCTCGGCCTGGCCGCGGGCACCTACTACTACGATCAGGTCCCGCTGCCCGACGACATCCACCTCGAGCAGGCGACGACGATCTACTACGCCGACGGGGTGACGCCGCTGGCGCGGATCGGGGAGAATCGCACGCTGGTCCCGATCGAGCAGATCCCGGTCGACGTGCAGCACGCGGTCGTCGCGGCCGAGGACGAGACGTTCTACAGCAACGGCGGCATTGACTACGGCGACGTGGCCGGCGCAGCGTGGAACCACATCTTCGGCGACGGTCGCAAGGGCGACGCGACGATCAGCCAGCAGTACGCGCGGATGTGGGCCGACCTCGAGGGCGTGTCGTACTCGCGCAAGGCGCGAGAGTCGGTCATCGCGACGAAGCTCAACAAGCAGTACAGCAAGCAAGAGATCCTGGCGATGTATCTCAACACCGTCTACTTCGGGCGCGGCGCCTACGGGATCGACGCGGCGGCGCAGGCGTACTTCGGCAAGCCGGCGAAGGACCTGACGCTGGCCGAGGGCATGGTCCTCGCCGGGCTGATCGACAGCCCGGAGGGCGAGACCGGCAAGGGCAGCCCGTTCGACCCGACGGTGGACGCGACGCGGGCCCGGGAGCGGTTCGCCGACATCAAGGACCGGCTGGTCGCGCTCGGGTTCGTGGCGCCTTCGGAGGTCGAGCAGAAGACGGCCTACCCGTCCGGTGTGCTCACGGCGGCGCAGGCCCGCGCCAACGCGCTGAGCCTGGAGGGCGGCATGGACAAGCCCGGCGGGCTGGTCGTCCACCACGTGCTCGGCGAGGTCGCGGCGCTGACCGACCCGCTGACCGGGAAGCTGCTGTACGAGGACACGGCGCCCGGCGGCGCGAAGAACTTCGACAAGATCCGCAACGGCGGGCTGAAGATCGTCACCACGATCGACCGGACTGTGCAGCAGATCGCGGTCCGCGAGGCGAGCCGCAACGCCGAGTCCAACCTGGACGGGCAGCCGGTCAACCTGCAGGCCGCCCTCGTGGCGGTCGAGCCGGGCACCGGCGCGGTCAAGGCCTACTACGGCGGCGACAGCGGCAACGGCAGCGACTACGCCGGCTTCTACAACGATCCGGTGCTCGGCAACGGCGAGGACAGTTGCTGCGGCGGCCACCCGGCGGGCGCGAGCTTCAACATGTACACGCTGGCGACCGGCCTGATGAACGGCTACACGACCGACTCGCGCTGGAACGGCGAGTCGCCCCAGGCCTTCCCGAAGAGCGGCCGCACGGTCAGCAACGCCGGCGAGGCCGGCGCGGGCGCGCCGCAGTGCGGGAAGTGGTGCACCCTGGACGAGGCCACCGTGCTGTCGCTCAACGTCCCGTTCTTCGCGCTCGCCGAGACCGTCGGCCCCGACCGGGTGATCGACACCGCGCGCGCCGCGGGGATCACCGAGATGTGGGCGACCGCCGACGGCGTGTCGCGCAAGGTCGACCTGCTGTCCAACGACGGCAGGGCGGTCTACCCGAAGTACTTCGGCACCGAGGTCGCCCTCGGCCAGTATCCGGTGACCGTGCTGGCGCACGCCGGCGGCGCCGCCACCTTCGCCGCGCGCGGCGTCGCCGCCCGGACGCACTTCCTCAAGGAGGTGTGGACGGACGGCAAGCAGACCTACGGCACGCCGGTCCGCCCGACCCGGATCCCGGGCTTCACCGAGGCGATGGCCGACGACCTCAACGCCGTCCTGCAGGGCGTGCCGCAGCGCTACGGCCTGCAGATGCACGACGGCCGGGCGGTCGCCGGCGCGGCCGGGTCGTGGCAGCTGGGATCGACGAGCGACAACACCGACGCGTGGATGGCCGGCTACAGCGCCAACGGGTCGGCCGGCCTCGCGGTGGCGGTGTGGGTCGGCAACAAGGCCCAGCAGCAGAAGATCGTCGACAAGACCGGCGCCCGCATCGTCGGCGGCGGCCTGCCCGGCCTGATCTGGCGCGACTTCCTCGACGGCGCGCTCACCGCGCTGAACACGCCGAAGGTCGCCTTCCCGCCGAAGCAGGGCACCGGCGACAAGACGGTCGGCACGGGGGTCCCGCCGGGCCGATGAGTCGCCGGGAACGGGAGCGTCCCGTTCGGTAATCGCGGCGAAACCAGTCGGGGGCAGCATGTTGGTGTGGTCAACATCGGCAGTCCTCGCAACGGATGGACGGTCGGGGCCGACGGCGGCGTGGACCTGCGGCGGGCCCCGGCCGAGCCCCGGGTCGTCACCGTCGCGGCCCGGCCGCAGACGGTCACCCTCGACCTGACGCGCTGCGCGCTCGTCGTCGTCGACATGCAGAACGACTTCTGCCACCCCGACGGCTGGCTCGCCTCGATCGGCGTCGACATCGCGCCGGCCCGCGCGCCGATCGAGCCGCTGCGCCGGGCGGTGCCGTGGCTGCGGGCCGCCGGCACCCCGGTCGTCTGGCTCAACTGGGGCAACCGGCCGGACCGGGCCAACCTGCCGCCGGGCGTGCTGCACGTGTACGACCCGCAGGGCCGGGGCGCCGGGATCGGCGCGCCGGCCGGGCCGCGCGGCACGCCGACGCTGCAGCAGGGCAGCTGGTCGGCGGCGATCGTCGACGAGCTCGCGCCCGCACCCGAGGACATCCTCGTCGACAAGTACCGCATGAGCGGCTTCTTCGACACGCCGCTGGACTCGGTGCTGCGCAACCTGGCCGTCACCACGCTGCTGTTCGCCGGGGTCAACTCGGACCAGTGCGTGCTGTCGACGCTGTCGGACGCGGCCTGCCTCGGCTACGACGTGGTGCTGCTGGAGGACTGCGCCGCCACCACGTCCCCGGCGTACTGCCACGAGGCGGCGCTGTACAACATCGCCCAGTGCTTCGGCTTCGTGACCGACTCCAAACTCCTGATCGGAGGCTGAGATGCGACCGATCCTCATCGGCGCCGAGGCGCTGGAGTTCCATCACATCACGCCCGGCGACACCGTGCGGCTGGCCGTGCTCGCCGGACCGGAGGCGTCGCCGGTGACGGTGGTCCTCGAGGCCTGGGACCCGGGCGGCGCGCAGCCGCCGAACACCCATCCTGGTGCGGTGGAGACGTTCGTGTTCCTGCGCGGCCGGGGGCGCGCGGTCTGCGACGGGCACGAGGTGGCCGTCGCGGCCGGTGACACGATCGTGCTGCCGGCCGGGACCGTGCACCACATCCACAACGAGGGCGAGGGCAGGATGTACAGCCTCACGCTCATGTGCCCCGACGACGGCTTCGCCGACCTCGTCCGGCGCGGCCCGGTGGCCCCGGTCGACGACGAGGACCGGGCCGTCCTGCGCGCGCTGCCGGCATGAGCGACTGGTTCGCAGTCGAGCAGGTCGGCCCGGGCGCCTGGCTCGTCGCCGAGCCGGGGCACGTGAACTGCTTCCTCGTCGCCGGCACCGACCGCGCCGTGCTGGTCGACACCGGCCTCGGCATCGCGGACATCGGCGCCGTCGTGCGGCGCCTGACGGACCGGCCGGTGCTCGCCGTGAACACCCACGGGCACAGCGACCACCGCGGCGGCAACCGGTTCTTCGCCGACGTCGCAGCGCACCCGGCCGCGGCGGCCGCCCTGACCAGCGCCGTGCCGGCGCAGGCGCTGGCCGAGTACCTCGCGGTCGCCCGCGAGCAGCTCGCCGCGTACGAGCGCATCCGGGCCGTCGACGACCGCTTCTTCCACCTGTTCGGCGCCGCGACCCGGCCGCGGCCGCTGCCGCCCGGCGCGGACGCGTGGACGGTCCCGGCCGGCCCGGCCCCGGCCGCCCTCGCCGCCGGGGAACGGATCGACCTCGGCGGCCGGGCGCTGACCGTCCTGTTCACGCCGGGCCACTCGCCGGACTCGATCTGCCTGCTGGACGAGGCGCACGGGCTGCTCTTCGCCGGCGATACCCTCATCACCGGTGACTTCTGGGCGCACACGCCCGACACCGACATCGAGCGGTTCGCCGCGACGCTGCGGTGGCTGGACGAGGAGGTTGGTGGTTCGGTGTCGACGATCTTCCCCGCGCACACGCTGCGCTATGCGGTGGGCCCGTCGTTCCTGCGCCGGGCCGCAGCCGCGTTCGCCAATGTGGCCGCCGGCCGCAGCGCCGGCGTCCCGGGCGCCGACCTGCTGCGCCGCCCCGCGCTGCGCCACGACTTCGGCGACTTCACGATTCTGCGACCGATGCCCGGCGCGCACCGGGCGAGCCGTTGAGCGCTGACGAGCTGCTGCGGCAGCTGGGTGGCGCGATCCGGGCCCGGCGGCGCGGCCTGGGGCTGACGCTGGTTGACGTCGCGACCCGGGCCGGGCTCAGCCACCCGTTCCTCAGCCAGGTCGAGCGGGGCATCGCCCGGCCCAGCATGCGCTCGCTGACCGCCGTCGCCGCCGCGCTGGACACCACCGCCCAGGCGCTGCTCGCGCTGCCCGGCGCCGAGCCCGTCTCCGTCGTGCCCGGCCACGATTCGCTGCCCACCCTGGACTCCGGCGACGGGACGGTGCGCTCGCTCGTGCACGGCGAGCGGGCGATGCTGCCGCTGGAGTTCACCGGTGCGCCGGACGCCTTCGAGGAGTACTACGTCCACCCGGGCGACGAGTTCCTGTACGTCGCCGAGGGCGGCATCGAGGTCGACGTCGACGGCGCGCTGACCGTCCTGCGCGAGCGCGGCAGCCTGTACTACGCGGGCGGCATCCCGCACCGGTGGCGCCGCGCCGCCCCCGGCCCCGTCCGCGTCATCCTGGTGCAGCACAACGTCGCCGCCCGGGGATGAGTTTTCGCCGCCGAAACGGGGCGCTGACCGCCACGACACCTGGCGGCAGCATCGTGGCCAATGTTGATTCCATCAACATTGGGCGGTGCGCATGCGGGTCGGTGTCTTCCTCTTCGGCGGCGTCGAGATGCCCGACGCGGGCGCGTCCGGACCGGACCCGCTGGAGCGCCGCTACGACCAGCAGGCCGTGCTGCACGCCCACCGGGAGCTGCTGGAATGCGGCGTGCTGGCCGAGCGGCTCGGCTTCGACAGCTTCTGGCTGACCGAGCACCACTTCCAGCACGAGGGCTACGAGGTGGTGCCCAACGGGCTGCTGTTCTCGGCGTTCCTCGCCGCCCGGACCACCCGGCTGCGGATCGGCACCATGTTCAACGTCGTCGGGCAGTGGCACCCGCTGCGGCTGGCCGAGGACTTCGCCCTGGTGCACAACCTCAGCGGCGGGCGCGGCATCCTCGGCGTCGGGCGCGGCACGGTGCCGCGCGAGATGCTGCCCCTGACCGCCGGCCGGATCTCCGTCGGCAGCCACGACAACCCCGACGCCGCCGAGGCCGACCGCCGCAACCGGGAGCTCACCGGCGAGGCCCTCGACGTCATCGAGGCCGCCTTCGGCGCCGAGACGTTCGCCTACCAGGGCAAGCACTTCAGCCTCCCGCCGCCCGGCATCCCGGACCGCGGCGGCGAGGTGTCCACGCTGACCCTGGTGCCCCGCCCGGTGTACCCGTTCGAGACCTGGCAGGCGGTCACCAGCCCGCCGACGCTGCAGGAGGTGCCGCGCCGCGGCTACGGCGGCGTGTTCTGGCTCAAGGAGCGCGAGCGGCTGCGGCGCGACTGGGACGAGTTCGGCGCGCTCTTCGCCCGCCACCACGGCCGCGCACTTGGCCCGGGGGAGCGGCGCCTGCTCGTGCTCAACGTCGCCGTCGCCGACAGCGCGGCCCGGGCCGTCGAGGAGGCGCGCCCCGGCCACGACGAGTTCTGGAAGTTCCTCGGCCCCTACGGCTGGGGCCGCGGCTACCGCGGACCGGACGGCGGCCCCGCGCCCGCCGGCCACCGGCCCACCCTCGAGGAGTCGATGGAGCAGGGCGTGTGGGCCGTCGGCAGCCCGCGGGACGTCGCGTCGGCGATCCGGCGGTACGGCGACGAGCTCGGCCTGCAGGACCTGGTCCTGTTCCCGGGCATGCCGGGCGACCCCTACACCCGGGTCCGCGACCAGCTGACCCGCCTCGCCACCGAGGTCCTGCCGCTGCTGGACCGGCCGTGACGCACGTGCCGTCCACGGTGGACACCCTGCGCTGGGGCCGGCTCCCGTCGGCCCGCGCCGAGCCGGTCGCCACCGTCGCCTCCGGCGCCGTGCTGACCATGGATACCCTCAGTCACGAGGGCGCCCTGCCCGACCAGGGGCGGGACCCGCTGGCGTTCTTCGCCCGGCACGGCGTGGAGCCGCTGCCCGACCTGCTCGACGTGGTACCCCGGCTGCACCGCGCTCCCGACGACGGGCCGCACTTCGTCACCGGCCCGGTCCGGGTCGAGGGCGCCGAGCCCGGCGACCTGCTCCAGGTCGACGTCCTGGCGCTGGACCGACGCGCCGACTACGGCGTCATCACCGACCGGCACGCCAAGGACGTCTTCGGCGCCGACCGCCCGGCCGGCTTCACCGATCCGGTGGTGAGCACCTTCTGCCGGGTCGCCGCCGGGCGCGCCCACCTCGACGGCGACCCGCGCCTGAGCGTCCCGGTCGCGCCGTTCCTCGGCATCATGGGCGTCGCGGCGGGCGGCGACGAGCCGCACTCCGGCCCGCCCGGGCCGTTCGGCGGCAACCTCGACCTCAAGCACCTCGTCGCCGGCACCACGCTGTTCCTGCCCGTGCTCGCGCCGGGCGCGCTGTTCTACGCCGGCGACCCGCACTTCGCCCAGGGCAACGGCGAGCTCGCCTCGACCGCCCTGGAGGCGCCGCTGCGGGCCACGCTGCGCCTGACCGTCCACACGGGACGGTTCGACCTGGACGCCCCGGTCGCCCGGACGCCGGCGTCGTGGATCGTCTGCGGGCTCGACCGCGACCTCGGCCGGGCCGTGCGCGCCGCGTCCGCCGCCGCCGTGCGGCTGCTCGGCAACGACGGCATCGCGCCCGACCTCGCGCTGGCCTGGCTCAGCGTCGCCGGCGACGTCGAGGTCACCCAGGTCGTCGACGGCGTGCTCGGCGCGCACGTCGTGCTGCCCCGCTCCGTCGACCTTCTGGGGGTCCCATGAGCGGTTCCGGAGCGAAGCGGAGGAGGCTGCTCATCATGGGCACAGGTTCAGTTCATGCCGCTGCCGGAGCGAAGCGGAGGTGACGGCATGAACACACGCCGGCTCGCGGAGCTCACGTCGCCGGCCGTCGCCGCGCTGCCCGCGCACGGGATCGCGGTCCTGCCGGTCGGGGCGATCGAGCAGCACGGACCGCACCTGCCGCTCGTCACCGACCTGCTCGTCGCCGAGACCCTGGCCGCCGACGCCGTCGCGGCACACGGCGACGAGCACGAGCTGTGGCTGCTGCCGTCCCTGGCCTGCACCAAGTCGAACGAGCACGCCTGGGCGGCCGGCACGCTGTGGCTGGGCGCCGCGACCCTGATGGCCGTCGTGCACGACCTCGGCCGCAGCGTCGCGAACACCCCGCTGCGCAAGCTGGTGTTCCTCAACGGCCACGGCGGCAACAGCGCGCTGCTCAACGTCTGCGCCCGCGAACTGCGGCTGGACTTCGGCCTGGCCACGTTCGTCATGCACCCGTCGCTGCCGCCGGACCAGGGCGGCGCCTCGCCGGCGGAGGAGCTCGGCACCGGCATCCACGGCGGCAAGGACGAGACGTCGCTGGTGCTGCACCTGCGCCCCGACCTGGTGCGGATGGACCTCGCCACCCGCAATGTGCCGGAGCAGTTGGCCGGCTTCGAGCACGTCCGCTTCGGCGGGCCGGTGTCGTTCGGCTGGTCCAGCGACGACTTCGGCACCGACGGCACGCTCGGCGACCCGACCCTGGCCACCGCCGAGCACGGCGCCGCGCTCTACGCCGGCATGCTCCGCCAGGCCGGGCAGGCGTTCGCCGAGATCGCGCGGTTCGCCCATGGCCGCTGACGTCATCGTCGTCGGCGCCGGGCACAACGGGCTCACCTGCGCGGCCTACCTGGTCCGGGCCGGGCTCGAGGTGACCGTGGTCGAGTCCCGCGGTACCGTCGGCGGCTGCGCATCCACCGTGGACGCCATCGGCGCCCGGGTCAACATCTGCAACTGCGACCACACCATGGTCCTGGCCTCCGGCATCGTCGAGGAGCTCGGCCTGGCCGCGCACGGGCTGCGCTATCTCGACGTCGACCCCGTCGAGGTGGCGATCGGCTGGGGCGACGAGCCGGCGTTCGTGCAGTACCGGTCGGTGGAGCGGACCGTGGCCGGCCTGCCGCCGGCGGCCGGCGCGGCGTACCGGCGCTACGTCGACGCGACGCTGCCCCTCGCCCGGCTGGTGCTCGCCTCGGCCGCCGGGCCGCCGTCGTTCGGCCGGCTGCTGCGCCTCGCGAAGCCGCGCGCCGCGGCCATGCTGCTGGCCTGGCGGCGGCGCAGCCTCCTCGACGTCCTCGCCTCCTTCGGGCTGCCGCCGTGGATCCGGTCCGCGTTCGCGGCCACCGGGCCCGGCGTGTGGGGCGTGTCGCCGGCCGCGCCCGGCACCGAAGCCGGCGCCGTCGGCGCCGTGCTGCGCCGCCGCGACGCCGTCGACCGGCCCGCCGGCGGCCGCGGCGCCCTGCCCGCGGCGCTGGC
>NZ_BAABAT010000038.1:0-111902 GCF_039537565.1 Dactylosporangium darangshiense | reverse complement strand
AGAAGTTCTGGGTGGCGTTGCCGGCCATCCAGCCCGCATCGACGGTGATGTCACCGTGGATCTGCACATCCTGCGGGTTCTGCCCCAGACCGTTGATCGACGTGTAGAACCCGATCTGCGCGTTCAGACCACTGTAGGAGCCGGGCTTGAACAGGAACTGGTAACGCTCCGTACCGAACTGGTTCTGCTCCTGCTGGGTGAAGATCTGGTCCAGCTTCGCCTGGATCGTCGCCGACGACTGCGACGGATCGAACACGATCACGTTCGCACCCAGGTCACCGCCGCCGGGCAGCTGCGGACCGGACGGGGTGGTGCTGGGCGACGCCGACGGTGACGCCGACGGCGAGGTCGAGGTCGGGCCGCTGCCGCCGGTGTTGACGATGAGCTCCCAGATCGAGTAGCCCCATTGGGTGGCGCGGGCGGTGCCGTAGACGCGGATCCAGCGGCCGGAGCCGCTCAGCCCGCTGAGCACCTGGTTGCCGCCGGTGCCGCCGGTTACCGTCTTGATGGTGGTCCAGTTGGTGTTGTCGGTCGACGTCTGGATCTGGAACGCCGTCGCGTAGGCGGCCTCCCAGTTGATCGTGACCTGGCAGATCGACTGGACTGAGCCGAGGTCGACGCGCAGCCACTGCGGGTCGCTCGCGGCGCTCGACCAGCGGGTGCCGCCGTTGCCGTCGACCGCGGAGGAGGCCGGCGTGCCGGCGTTCTCGGTGCTGGAGGCGTCGGCCGCCTTGCCCTGCGCGGCGTTGGCGGCCGTGTTGCAGGGGCCCGAGGACGGGTTCGTGCCGCCGAAGGAGCCGTAGACCTGGAACTCGTACAGCGAGTACCCGTAGCCGGTGGCGCGGGCGGTGCCGTTCATGCGCACGTACCGGCCGCTGCCGGTGACGTTCAGCGTCTGCGTGCCGCCGGTGCTCGTCGTGGTCGAGTAGACGTTCGTCCAGGTGTTGCCGTCCGGCGAGGTCTGGATCTGGAACGCCGTGGCGTACGCGGCCTCCCAGTAGAGCTTCACCTGGGAGATGGTCGCGGTCTGGCCCAGGTCGACCCGGATCCACTGCGGGTCGCTGAACGCGCTGGACCAGCGGGTGCCGGTCGTGTTGCCGTCGAAGGCGGCGGACGCGGGCGTGCCCGCGTTCTCGTCGGACGAGGACGTCGCCGGCTTGCCCTGCGAGATCAGGGTATCGGCGGCGGAGGCCGTCAGGGTCGTGGTGATCGCGTACGTCGCCAGCACCACGAGGGTGGCGATGGCGGCGAGGATCAGATTTCGGCGGCGGCGGTTCGCCGTTGGCGGTGCGGCGGTGTGCATTCTTTGCTCCTGATCCAGGGCATGGTCGGCAGCCGGAAGTGCCACCGCGGAGCGCGGTGGTTGCACTTGTGTTCCGGCCGACGGGGTGTCAGGCTCACGAGACCGGGTACGGGCGGCCCGGGAACCGGGGTGGGGTTTGGGAGAGCGCTCTCCCATCGATGAGAGTTATCCGCCAAGGCGCCGCTGTCAAGAGGTGTACGGTTCCGGAACTGAAATTTAGAGAGCGCTCTCCTGGAGAGCCCCCTCGTATCGAACCCTGTAGTCGATCCCGGCGTCCCGCGCGAACCGGGACACAGCCTCGGCAAACGCCCGCGAACGCGCGTCACGCGGCCCCGCATCGTCATCGCCGTCGATGGCCAGGCCGAGATCGTCCATCGGCGGGCCGAAGTCCCGGTCGACGATCAGTGCGGTGAACGGCAGCGCGGCCAGCAGGTCGAGGCGCACCGTCCCGGTACCGGAGTGGTCCAGCGCCAGCCCGACGCCGGCCGAGCGCAGCTCCCGCATCGCGCGGGCCACCGCCTCGTCGTCGGCGAGCTGCGCCGCGGGCAGCGCGACGGTGAGCCCGGCCGGCGCGAGGCCCGCCTCATCGAGCAGCCCGGCGAGCTCGCCGGCGAACCCGGGCGAGACCAGCGCCGCCCGGCCGACCTCGAGCACGAACGGCGCCCGCGCCCGGGAGATCGCCCGGCGCAGGTCGGCCAGGCGCGACTCCGGGGTCATCAGCAGGCCGCTGAGATCCGGGGTGTACCGCGCATAGGTGCCCTTCCCGCGCTTCTTCGCCGCATACATCGCGATGTCGGCGTGCCGGAGCAGGTCCTGCGCGCCGTCGCCGGGTTGCCGGGCGGCGACGCCCACGCTGGCCGTCACCGCGAGCACATGGCCGTGGCTGCGCACGGGCGCGGCCAGCTCCCGCAGGATCCGCACCGCGAGGGCGTCGAGATGACGCCCGCCGGGCGTGTCGTCCACCAGGTCGGTCACCAGAATCGCGAACTCGTCGCCGCCGAGGCGCGCGACCAGATCGGCGGGGCGCACCGCGGCCCGCAGCCGCCGGCCGGCCTCGATCAGCAGGCCGTCGCCGACGGGGTGCCCGAGCGTGTCGTTGACCGCCTTGAAGTCGTCCAGGTCGATCAGGATCGCCGCCGTCGCGCTCTCCAGCCGCTCGTTGAACAGCGTCCGGTTCGGCAGCCCGGTCAGCGCGTCGTGGGTCGCCTGCTCGTGCAGCAGCCGCTGGTGCTCCCGCAGCGACTTGAGCAGCCCGTCGTTGTCGCGCAGCGCCAGCAGCTGACGGGCCACCACGGCGCCGGTCGCCACCACGGCACCGACGAGGACGGGCAGGGCACCGACGCCGCTGAGCATGACCGCGACGAGCAGCAGGTTGACGGCGGCGACCGCGAAGTACGGCAGGACCGAGTAGGGCCGGCGATGCCGCGCCGCAGCCGGCACCGAAGCGGCCCGGCGGCTCTGCAGCACGCCGGCGACGCCCACCATGACCGCCTCGGCCACCGTGATCAGGTCCGAGACCCCCGCCAGCCGGGGACTCCGCAGCACCGGCACCAGCGCCGACCCGACCGCACCGATGAGCACCACGAGCGCGAGGGCCTGCAGCGCCCGCACGTCGACGGCCTCGGTGCCGACCAGGATCAGCTTGACCACCGCCAGGACGGCGAGCAGGCACAGCACGCTCAGGACCAGCATGCCGAGCGCCTTGGGCAGCTCGATCCGGGCGTCGACGAGCGGGCGGAGCACGAAATGCCACAGAAACGACGCGGAGCAGACCAGCACGGTGGCCCCGTCGAGCCCCAGCCGCAGCCAGTCACCGCGGCTGCGGCTACGCGCGGGCAGGCGCAACAGCGCCCAGAGTACGAGCACAAGGGCGACGCTCAGCAGTACCACGGCGCCGGTCAGAATCGGGCCGGTCTTGTGCCCGCCGAGGCTCGCCTCGGTCAGCGGCTGGGTCGCGGGCGCGATCAGCAGGGCAGCGACGGCGATCTGCCGCCAGAAGCGGCGCCCCGCCGGATCGAGACCGGGCGTGCGGGCCGCGAGCAGCAGATATCCGCCGCCGATGGCGATGCCGAGCGCACCGGGCAGCCAGCCGAGCAGCCTCAGCCCCTCGAACCCGGCGAGCCGGGCCAGACCCCACCCCGCGGCAACGGCGAACAGCGGTGCGTACACGGCGAGCAGTCGGCTCGATTTCACCGCCTGTCATCACCGCCTTCGCCCCGGCCGGCACTTTCCGGCCGCCTTACCTTCGGCTGATCCAGTGCAGAGATGAGCGGTACCGCCCCGCTTACGCGGGCGGTGCGCACAGGGTAGCGCCCTGTACGCGGCACGATCCAGTATGCCGGATTAGTGGATCATTACTCAGTTTGCACGCGACCCGGTTGCCAGATCGTTCGTTTCAACACCCTGATCTGCGCCCATTGGTCGGCCAGCAACGCCTCCCCCGCCTCCTGTATCGCCCGCGCCGTATCGGCCCGGCCCGCACGCGCCACGCCGGCCCGCCACCGCCGCATCCCCACCACCTCGAGCTCGACCAGCCCGTCCCGCGACCTCCCACGGGCGACGATGGCCGCCCGTCCGGCAACGTACGCCTCGGCCCGCCATCCGAGCGGGACCGGCTCGGCAGCGACCCCCGCCGAGTCGAGCACCGCCCGCGTCCGCGCCACCCACAGCGCCCGCCCGACCGTTTCGAGATTCCGCGCCACCCCCGACATGTCACGGAGCGACACCTCCAGCCGCACATCGTCCACGAGCGCGACGGTGACGCCCCCCGCGCTGCGCGTTATCGTCGCCACCCGAACAGCTCCGGCCGATCCGCCATCAGCTGCCCGGCCTGCCGCAGCGTGCCGGCCACCGTGGCTCGCTGTTCCCGGATGTGCCCGCGCAGCAGCCCGATCGCCTCCCGCACCCGCTCGACCACCTCGCCGGGATCGTCGGCCCCGAACGAGGTCCGCGGCCCCTCACCGGGCCCGGCGGCCGCCACCACCTGCGACACCCCCGCGACACCCCCCGCCGCCAGGGCCGCCACCCCACCGAGCGGCACGGCCACGACGGCAGCCACCGACGAGACGACGGTGAAGGTGACCGTCCATTCGGTACGCGTACAGTCCGGACACGCGCCCACGGCGGCCAGCCCTTGCTCCGCAATCTGATCCGCGTCCTGCCGCGCACGGGCCCAGATCTCCCGATGCGCCAGCAGCGCCGACCGCAACACAACTCCGACGGCGAACTGGTTGCGCACGAACGCCGGCCAGGGCTCGACAAACCCACGCCGCACCCGCTCCCCCGCCGGCCCGACCCACTTGTCCAGCGCGGCGTTCACCGCAGCGATCCGCGCCAACTCCGGATTCGCCGGCACCGCTAGATCCGCGGAGTCCCCCATGGACAGTCCACAAAGGACATCGTCCATCTCGTCGACGCCAATGCGCTCCGGATCGGGAAACCCGGTGAGCACCCGGAACGCATC
Source organism: Dactylosporangium darangshiense (assembly GCF_039537565.1). Lineage (NCBI taxonomy): Bacteria > Bacillati > Actinomycetota > Actinomycetes > Micromonosporales > Micromonosporaceae > Dactylosporangium > Dactylosporangium darangshiense. The sequence continues at coordinate 107,136 of NZ_BAABAT010000038.1, read as the reverse complement.
CGGCACATCAGCGAACTCCCGCTCGACCCCCGCCCGCCGCCGCGGATCGCCCCCCACCATCGCCATGGTGACCGCGACCGCTTCCCGCCGGATATCCTCGGCATGCTCCATCAGCCGCTCGTACGTCATCGAGGCCCCCACCCCGACTCCCGCCGCAGCCTGTCGAACTCGTTCCGCGCCCCGCCATCCGCTCGCGCGTACTCCTCAACGGCAAGGCACACTGCGCCCGCCGTCTCCTCAACGCAGTTCTGAGCGTCCCGAAGCGTCGCGGCGAGCCGATCCCGCACCGCACACCAGTCCGCATCGTCATGCCGGACATCGAACAGCCCTTGCCCGGCACGCCGATAGACCCCCGCGAGCGCCGGCAGCTCAACCCGCCCCGCCCGCCACAACGAATAAAGATCAACCCCCACCAGCACGCCGGAACGCTAGGCGGTTGCCATCACCTCTGGCCAGTCCGTTTTAGTGCGTTTTGTACGGACTCTAGGCGGGTCCGAGCAGGTCCCACCGATTCCCGGAAATGTCACGGAAGACGACGATCTTGCCGTAGGCCTCCACGCGCGGTAACCCTTCGAACGTCACCCCGTGTTCGACCATCCGCGCGTAGGTCTCGTTGAAGTCGTCGACCTGGAGGAAGAATCCCACCCGTCCGGCGGCCTGCTCCCCCACGCCGGCCAGTTGCCGCTCCCCGTCGGCTCGGGCCAGCAGCAGCCCGGTCCCTCCCCCGGGCGGCCGCACGATCACCCACCGCTTGGCCTTTCCTCCGACGGAGGTAAGCGAGGGCGAGTCTTCGACCAGCTCAAACCCGAGCACACCGACGAAGAACGCAATGGCCGGGTCGTACTCCTCAACCACGATCGCCACAAGATCCAGCCGCATCCCCAGAGCGTAACCACCCGGGCAGGGGGACCGGGGGATACCGCGTGGCCGGGCTCGTCGGGGATGCGGTAGTCTGTATCGGCTGCCCGCGGGAGCGGACGGCGCCGGGACATAGCGCAGTTTGGTAGCGCACTTGACTGGGGGTCAAGGGGTCGTGGGTTCAAATCCCGCTGTCCCGACCAGCTAGGGGTTTCCGCAGGTCAGCGACTTGCGGGAGCCCCTTCTTCATTGCTCGGCATCACTGCCAGGTCTAGCACGCCGCTGTTGGACCCCTTGACTAGGCAGGTTTTGAATGCCGCTGCTGAAAATCGACAAGCTCACTGAAGGGCTCGCCCGGGACTGGTCCGGGTTCCTGCGGGACTGGGACCGCTCCCTGCGCGCGGGCAACTACCCGGAGACCACCCGGTACAACTACCTCCTCGCCGCCGCGCAGCTTGCCCGGTACCTGGCCGAGCACTCCCCCGACCCAGACGCCGACGACGCCGCCGGCGACCCGACCGCGGTCACCAAGGCCCACGTCGAGGCGTTCCAGGCCTGGATGATCGAGACCCGCTCCGCGTCCACCGCATTGAACAAGCACAAGGGCCTACAGCAGTTCTTCCGGTGGCTGCTCGACGAGAACGAGATCACCCACTCCCCCATGGACCGGGTCCGCCAGCCCAAGACGCCGCAGAAGCTCATCCCGGTCATCCGCGACGACGACACCCGCCGCGTCCTGGACGCCTGCCGCGGCACCGGCTTTGCCGGCCTGCGCAACGAGGCCCTCATCCGCCTCTACTACAACACCGGCGCCCGCCTCTCCGAGGTAGGCAACCTCCACGTCGGCGACGTCGATCTCGCCACCGAATCGGTGCACTTCCACGGCAAGGGCGCCAAGGACCGCCGGGTCCGATTCGGCCCGAAGACCGCCAGAGCCATCTCCAAATACCTCCGAGCCCGCAACAAGCGCCAGGGCGCCGACCAGGTGCCCGAACTGTGGCTCGCCGAGCGCGGCCTGAAGCCGCTCCGCCCGAACGGCATCAAGATCATGCTCAAGCGCCTCGGTACCGCCGCCGGCATCGACACCCTGCACGCCCACCGCTGGCGGCACAGCTACGCCCACGAGTGGAAACTCGCCGGCGGCGACACCGGCGACCTCATGCTCCTGCTCGGCTGGGCCTCCGACGACATGCCCCGCCACTACGGCGCCAGCGCAGCGGCCGAGCGAGCGCAGGAGGTGCAAGCGCGGCTAGGCATAGGCGAACGTGTCTAACTGAAGGACGCGGCCGACCTGGCGTGAGCGACCTTCCCAGGCAAACCACGGATGACCTCGCCGCCGCCCCGCCTTGCGAGCCGTGTGCGGCGGCTCGGCCGCAGCCACCGGTCCGACCGGCGGGGCCGATCGTATTCCCGCACGGTCGTCCGGTTGGGCGATTGCGGGACGGTGTCGGCGATCAGTGAGGCGCGATCGCCCACCACACTTCCTGCGACAGAACCGAATTACGCGAGCGTCGACAGGACGTGCACCCGGCGTGTGACCACTTCCTTCACACCGAAGAGGTCACTGGTTCGATCCCAGTATCGCCCACCGCATGTTTTCGCAGCTAGCTAGCCCGTTGCCGGAGTTGTTGGTAACGGGCTATTTGCTTGTTGCTCCTTATCTGGGGAGCAAACGGGGAGCACAAGATCATCAGCGGGGACAGTTCGATCCGCCCCAGCCGATCGCCGCCTTGGCCATCGCGACGGCCTGGTGACGGACTACTTCTGGGACCAGCAGGTCCGCACCGGCACCGTGGCCAACGCACCAGCTCCGAGCGCCTGGCACTCCCTCGCTGCACCACGACGAGTTCGGCGCCGGCGGCGTGAGCCAGGTCCGGATGGCGCTCGGCGTGCCGCTGGTCCGCTTCGGCTTCGTCGCGATCGTGGTACTGCGGCACCGCCGCGCGGGCACCGACGAGCTCAACGACCAGCGACGTGCGCCGCCCGGCGCCGGACCAGGCATGGTCGAGCACCACCAGCGGCACGCCGACCGCGTCCGACCATCCCCCGCTGGCGTCAGCATCATCCCGCCGTCGCCAAGTCTCAGTCCTCCGGGCTGCCCATCCAGCCCCGGACGGCGCCCACGTCGGGTCAGCAATCGCCCACACACCGTCGACGACAAGCGGCCCGCCGTCGGGGGCGAACCGGCCAGCGCAGCGCGTCAACTAGCCGGTGATCGCCAAGCGCTTGCAGAACTTCGCCGCGGCACAAGCTTCACCAACAGATCGGGGTGAGCCGGGCGGCCGCCGTGAGCCAGGACAGCCGGATCGGAAGCGGTCGCCGCTTGGCCTCGGACAACTGCGCACGCGGTCGCGGCATCCGCTTCGACACCCGGATGGCACGTCGCCACGACTCGACCTCTAGACCAACGGATTAAAAGTCCGAAGTGGACGATCAACTAGCCGAAGTCCAAGCATAGTAAGGAAAATTCCGTGAATGGCGCGGCACCTCCGAAGTCGTCCGACAACGTCCGTGCTGGTCAGCTGGCCCAGATTCCCGCAAACACTGATACCCGCGTTGGATCGGACACCGAAGTTCCTAAGCCGTACGGCTCCGTCCGTGCCAGGTAGCGAACATCCGAGCAACCAGCGAGCAACCGCTCATGCGGAGCCCAGGCCCGAGCGGGCCTCCGCAGTCTCGCCTACACCCGGATCCGTCGAGACAAGACGCCTACGGTGGGTTACGGCCTGACCGAAGAGTGTGCTTGATCAATTCACTCATCTGCCGATGAGCGGACGCGATGATAGACGATCGGGGCCTGCCGACCTGAACCCATCTGTGATTTGGTAGACCTACTCGCGTCTACATCCGAACGCTATCTTGAGTACCACGCACACCAACGATTGATGTTGGACCAGTCCCGAAGCTAGGAGGGCAGTTGGACGCCACTAATGGGGGACGAGGGCAGTCACTCGGAACTGGAATCGGTGAGACTGTCCGCAGCCCTATAAGTGCTGTCGGAGGCGGTATTGCGTATGGCGTCATTCATGGCGATGTACACGTTACCACGATCGCAACAGATCCTAGTGTACGTGAGGAGCTACGCTCCGAGATCCTCTCCATTGCGACCAGCGCGCTCGAATCTGCTCAAGAGCAATCGCGGAGCGCACGACGCTGGTCCAAGGTCCATATCACACTCGGATTGCCGACCGCAGTTATCGCAGCCACTGCGGGTGCGACGGCGCTGATCTCAACGGCTGGACGCCTTCCGGCAGGAATCCTGGCCCTTGCGGCAGCGGCCATGTCTGCTGCCGCGAGTTTCCTCAACAGCGATGCGCGGGCCGTGGCGGCAACGCAACGCTCGGCCTCATTCTCAACAATTGCGACTGATGCCCGGCTACTTGCGTTTGAGGTAACCGACCAACAAGACCGCCGACTACGCGAGAATCTGACGCTGATTGTGGACCGCTTTGAAGCAATTAAGGCGGGCGACTTGGTGGCGGCACAAGCGCTTAAACAACGTACTCGCGATTCGGGCTAGCCGTTCAATTGGCAAAGCCAATATTTGAGTCCATGGCGCTCCGCTCATTGACCTGACTCCAGCAGGCGCTTCAGAGCCTGGCGACCCAGCAGGCGTGCTACTCCATCAGGACAACTTTACTGATCTTGGGGTCCGCGCATGCCGCAGTTGATGCGCGGCGGCCCGTCAGCCTTCGTTACTGCCGGTAGCAGGCTCGGCGAAAGCGAGGCTTCCTGTTCTGCCGAGATCCGCGCGTTCAGACACTCGCGATTCTCGGTGAGGACTATGACTCACGGTGCCAGTGCTGGGTGATCACGGCGGCAGGTTTTCTGCGGTTCGGCCGAAAGCGCCGCCAGTCGTGACCTACCCGTCACGAGTTCAGTGGTGTCCAGATCGATGAGCAAAACCCGAGGGTATCCACGTGACCGCGACTGTCACGAAGTACGGCAGCAGAGGCTCAGAGTTCGCTCATGAACCCTGTGAAGAACCCTGATGCGACAGTTTGTCTAGGTCGCGCTTGCAGAACCGGTGGTGAGCCCATTCCTCGTTGAGCACAGTGCCGAGGCATTGCCGCACTGTGCGCCCCTTGGCGTACGGGGGCCATCTGTCGTCGTCCGGGACCGGCGCGGTCTTCGCGAGCTGATCAGGCGTGACCTCGGCCAGCCAGGTCTTGATCTCTGAAGCCTGCCGGACTCGTACGGCGAGCACCTCGTCGAGGCTCGGTTGGGCGGACGGGTCGAGCCCGTCCTCCTCGTCCATGACGAACGGTGGACCCAGTCCCATGGCCGTGAACGGCTCGGTGAGCCCGAACACGCAGCGTCGGAACCAAGAGTCGTGCACGAAGACAAGGTGGCGCAGGGTTTCGACCATCGACCACTCGCCGTCGACGCCGTGATGTTCGCTATTCTCGGGCATGGACCGAACCCGCTCGGTAGTCGTCGCCCAATCGTCCCGCAGTTGCCGCCAGGCCTCTCGCAGGTCGTCCGGCTGATCTGAGCGGATCAGCAGCCGTACCGGGTGACGACGGTCGAGCTCCGCCTCGACGTACGACATCACCTCGACCCCGTTGACCACAAGATTGGTGACCAGGCCGTCGATCTCGGCGTCCTGCATAACCACGCCGACCATCCGCGCTCTACTCAGGTCGCATTCGCGGAATTCTGCGCCGGTGAGGTCCTCATCGTGGAAGCGTCGCATGCAGACAGGCTAGGTCGCACCGCACACGCCACGCCCGGATCTGCCGCGGCGGGCGCACTGGTGTTCATCGCGGGTGGTGACGGATCGTAGTACATGGCCGCCCTTCCGATACCTGGCGTCGCATCGCCGAGCGAGCTCGTGCTCCGTGCGGCGACAGCCGCCAACCTCGGCCGCTACCGCGGTCAGTCCCGGCTGCACTGCGAGTCGGAGCTGCGGGTCGTCCAGCGCTGGTGCCTCGACCAGGACCTCGATCCGCTCAACGCGGTCCGGGTCGACATCGAACGCTACGTACGCTGGCTGCAGGACCTGCGCTGCTACCAGCCGTCCACCGTGTCGCGCCGGCTGTCCATCCTGGTCGGGTTCTACCGGGTCTGCGCCATCGACGGCATCCTGCCCCACTCGCCAGCCGACTACGTCCGCCGACGACGGACCGCTGCCGGTGCGCACCGGTCAGGCCGGTCCAGCCTCGCCGCACGCTGGACGCCTGGCTGGCGTCAGCGGCCGGGCAGCGGGGATGGCGAGGGCCCCCGTCGACGGACATGCCCATGTCCGACCAGCCCACTGCGTCGCACACCCGCGCGCCCACTGTGTTAATGCCCACCGTGTACCCCTCGTCGAACGGCTGCCCGCCGACGTCGGTACCGGTGGCCCGGACGTAGACGTATGTGCCGTCCATGGTCGAGGAGTGGTCGACATCATCGAGCATGCCGACGGACCCGATACTGGGGCGGCTGCGAAGGTAGTACCGGTGGTCGGCGACCGTGTAAGTGCCGTCGTTCACGATCTCGGGGCACAGCAGGCCGTACGCTCCGGCAACGTCGCCGACGCGAAGAAGCTCGAGGTAATTGCGCACCGCGGTGATCGCCTCCGGATGATCGCCGGTCAGGCGCCCGTCGAGGAACGCGACCCCGAGGCCGACACACACGAACGGAGGCAGGGCCAGGGCGCACAGCGCGATGAGTCGACCCTTCATCGTCGAGCACCCTAGCGACTGCCCCTCCGCGCCGCGGTCCCGGCATAACGGGCGGCATGATCAGTGTGTTCAGGTCCTGTCCGGTTTACAGATGCGGCACCGCGTACGCATCTAATAGCCGCCTCGTCATGATCGGTGACTTCCGATTGAGGGTGCGACGGTGGCCGACCGCCGATGACGGAGCGCGCGATCATGGTCATGGGTCGGCGCAGCCAAGTACGCAGGTCGGTTACCCGACGGGGCCGCCGCTCCGCACGCCGGGCGGTTGCAGGTGCGCCGCGGCGGCTTCACCTCCCAGACGGCCGCCCTGGCCGCGCGGAAGCAGGCCCTCGCGGAGTCGCGGGAGCAGTTCGCTGGGCGTACGTGGACCGTGGCTTCCCACCCGAGTGTCGGCAGCGCTTCCTGGCACAATCACAGCATGAGCCTCACTCTGATCGAACTCGACCGTCCACCGGGCGAGCGGTTTTGGCTCCCTTTCACGTACGAGGAAGCAGGTCTCGGGTTCAACCACGGATGGTGGTATGGCCGCCCGGTCTATCCCCACTCCCAGCGAATCATTCTGCGAGTCCTGGATAACCTCGACGAGGTCGCGCGGGTTGAGTTGGACGACGAGGTCGGAATCGATCACTACGCTGAGGTTCCGCCACTTGGAGCCACCGCACTCGAGATCCAGTTCATTGAGGTGCACAACGATCACCGCGGCCGCGGCATCGGCCGCGCCGTCATCGGCCTCCTCCGCAGCCGCTATCCAGACCGTCGACTCGTGGCCTTCTCCGAAGGCGCCGACGGCTTCTGGTCATCTCTCGGTTGGCGTCGGCACCTTCACGCCAATCCCGACGATGCGTTGCGCTTCCGGCCGCTCTTTATCCAGCCAGAGGCGTAACACACGGCTGGCCGGTGCCGTTGCTCCTGCCGGTATATCGACGTCATGGCCGCCGTGTGCAGGGGTACCTCAGTGACCGCACGGATCGTCCTCGGGTTTGGGGAACGAGAAGGTGAGAGTGTCATCTACTCGGTCAGCAGCGCCACCCTGCCGCAGCACCCCTCTGGGCCGAAGAACCCCTCGGCGTACGCACCGCTCCGCCTGGCGGGCTGGTCGATAAGACCCCTTATGTCAGGACAGCGAGTCGCGGCTTTTGAGGGGCGGTCGGCCCGACTCGAAGCGGAAGCCCCAGCTGTGGCTGCCCTGTCGCGGGCTGACCGCCAGCCGGCAACGCGGCTCGTAGCACAGGACGCCGATGGCCCAGCGTCCCGAAATTGGCGCACTCGCGACGCAGACGCAAGGCTCTCGGTGGGTACCGATTCCGGACCAATCGGCGAAGCGCGCCGTCCTGCCGACTGGCGGCAGGACCGACCCCTATCGATACGCTGACCGTATGGCCATCAAGGAAGCGGCAGCGTGGATCTCGTCTGGATTTGCGGGTCTGATAATTGGAGCGATTCTTGGCCTGCTCGTCACCGTGGCTTTCGAAGACCGGCTCAAGAGAATGTTGGATAGAGCAATTCGAAAAATGCGTTCACTGCTTGCCAAGCCTGCCGCACCAAAAACCGCCGACTTCCATTTCGGAGGTATCTCTTCCCAGTGCATCATCGTGGCAGGCGATGGTTCCAGTCGCATCCGAGAAGAGCTTGTGCACCTCGTCGTCAGCAACGAACCGCTCGAACTGCCCGCAGAATTAGCCGCTTGGCGCTCCGAGGTGGAAGCGGAGGAACAGGCGAAGGCTGAAGCCCGGTTACCGCACAAGTGGAATGGCAATTGTTTCGCGGTTGAAGACCTGGTCGAGGAGCGGACAATCCACAACGAAGAGATCGAGATATTCCTGAAGCTTAGACGCACAGACTACTACAGCTTCCTAGCGACCCAGCACCTCGATCGACGGTTCCGGGACGGCAGCACGCCTCGGAGCCGGTACATCGATCCAGTTGGTCACCGGCGAGCGCCTGCGTTCATGTCCCTTAGCTTGGGGACCAGCGTTCTGGTGATTACTACCGACAACCGAGTCCTTGTCTGTCAACGCGGTTCGGACGTGGGCTCCCGACCGCTGCACTGGGGAGTGTCGGCAGACGAGGGCCTGAGTGGCGCACTCGACTCACCGAGCGGGCTGCCTCCACGGCTACACGCCGCCGCCAGACGAGGACTGGGTGAGGAACTTTCCCTCGAGGACCACGAATACCAGCTGTATCTTCTAGGCGTCACCATTGACACTGAAAGACACCAATGGGATTCCGTCTTCGTGGCGTACGCTGATGACCTCAGTTCGTCGGACCTGGACCAGCGCCTGAGGCGCGGCGCGAAAGACAGCACGCTCGAGATTGCGTCGTGGGAGTTCATACCCTTTGACACGAAGTCTATTCTGGAGCGCCTTCATGCCAATCGCTCCGGTCAATGGTGGACCCCGATTGCGCCCGTGGCCCTCTATCTCGCTTTGGTGCACGAGTACGGAAGGTGGCGGGTGGAACGATCGGGCCGGCAGTACGCCAAGCGCACCGCGCGTCAGTCCTCCTAAGTTCTGAACATCAGCCCATCCCGGATGGCGCAAGATCACAGAGCGCTGGCAGTGACGCCCGGGACAGACTGCTTGCAGAACCGATCGGCGCTGGCTCGGCCTGCGTGACCGCCGCCCGGACCGCGCCGCACCATGTCGGGCAACGGACTGCCGTGGGTCCTTCCTGGATGCTGCACCGAAATCACACTTATGGCGTGCCGGACGCACGGCCTGCTTGAGGCACCGCAGGTAGGTGTGCCGCCGACGCCTCGGACTCGCGAGGCTGGACACCTCGACGGCGTCGCGGTCCGGGGCGCGGTGCTCGACAGCGCCTACAGCAACCACTGCTTCACCCGCAAACGCGACGGCGTCGACGTCAACGGCAACCACACCGCCTGCTACGCCACCTCAGCCCTCAAGCAGGAGCAGGAACTCACCAAGATCGTCGACTGGACCCCAGACGAACTCGTCGCCCGGCAGGCGCGCCTCACCGAGTGGGCATTGCAGCGATGGAAGATCGCACCTGCCGCCGACAGCACGCCTCCGACCGAGGCCGACACCGCCAGCGACATCCTCGAGGAGTCCGTCGAAGACACCGATCCGATGCTCGTCACCGAACCCGGTCCGGACAGCGCAGAGCTGATCCCAGACACCGACTGACAACGCCGCGCACCGTTCGGCGTGCGCCTGATCCGCGGTGGAGCGCTTTTTGGCTGCGGACGTCGGTGAACTGCTCGCGCAGGAATTGGCGTGGCCGGTCTCGGAGTCGCGTCGGCGTCCACGGGCGCACGTACCCGCTGCGCATCCACGAGCGCCGCCTGCCCGCCCGCGGCCAGTTCAACCGCACGAAGCGCCCCGAACCCCCTACCGACCCGCGGGGGCACCGGCCGACTCCACCTGGCGATCGCCGGATACAGCGGCGGCGACGGCTACGCCGGGCGGTGGGGCCGACGGCAGCCACGACCGGCTCGAGGACAGCTCGCCGCCATCCTGGCCGAGATCGAGCGGCGCGCCGCCGCGTAACACCGCGTCTTCGAACAGATCCGCAGCCAGGAGCGGGCCGCCCACGAGCGCCACCACGCGGCCCTCGACCAGGCCGAGGCCGCGTACGTGGGGGCCGAACGCCGCCGACATTTCCTCGAGCAGGTCCAGCGCTGGCAGCGCACCGGCACCGCCACCGGGCAGGCCCCCCAGCGTCATCTCTTCGGCCGTGGTGGCCGGCCGGCGCGGACACTGGTACGGCAGTGGTGCGGCGACGGATAGATGAGCTGATCCCGCTTCGCGCCGAAGTGCTTCGCCTCGGCGGGCCTGATCGACGAGGCGATCACCGAACTGCGTCACGCCGGCCGGACCCGGCAGACCAACGACCTCGAACGCCGCCTCGGCGTGCCAGTCGCCCAGCTCCGCAAAGCCCGGCAGCACCGGTAACTCGCCGGGACACCATGCGCCGACCGGCGGGCGCCCAGGCTACCGGGCGCTGTCCGGGCCGTACGGACTCCACCCGTCGAGGAACGGCTTGAGCTGCTCAGGCTCCGGATCCGGCGGCGGCACCGGAAGCCGTGGCAGCGGCAACAGCGGATCAGCGCTGTCGGCGTACCACAGGATCCGCTCGATCCACCCCGACCAGCCGTCGGCCGCCGCGGGTTGCTCCCCTGCGCGCCCCGGGCAGGTCTCCGCCCGTGACCACGGTGGCCAAGGCGGCTGCGTAGGCCCGCGCGGCCCGCGACCGTTGCCAGTCGTCGACCTGCTGGCGCCCGGCCCGGTCGTATTGCGCGTCGGTGTAGGCGGCGCGGGCGGCGGTCATGGCGGCCTCCCAGCCGCGGCGCTGGTCGGCAGCGGCCAGCCGGGCTGCCTCTTCGGCCTGCGCGAGGACGGCGGCGCGGTACTCGAACTCGGCCAGGACGTCCCCGAGTTTGTCCTCGAGCCGCCACCGTCGGCGGTCGGCCCACCGGCGACGCCGGCCATGGAACCGGTAGTCGTCGCAGCAGCTCGATCACGAGCCGGCCAGAGGGCACCCGGCGCCGTTGCGGGGCGATGCGCTGCCAGTCGTAGACCTCCTGCCCGTCGAGCTCGTCGGCGCCAGGCAGGTAGTCGACCGTGTCGTCCTCCTCCGACACCACGACCACGGCGACGAACCCACCCGTGGTGAACCGCACCCCGGGTTGATCGCCGGGTTGCACGTCGGCGGCATGCCCACGCGCGATCGCGGCCGCGGCCAGCGCCTGGACCAGCCGCAGCGCACGAGGGCGGGCGTCCGGCGACACGGCAAACGCCGCAGGGCGCGCCTGCAGGGCCCGCACCACCAGATGATCCGCATCCAGGTCGGCGGGCACCGCGACCGCTGGCCGTTCCGGTGCGGGCGCGGTCGCAGAATCGGCGGCTGGAGCTCGATGACCAGGTCTCCGCGGTCCCGGCCTGGTGGCACAGCTCGTAGCCCTCCGGCACCAGCCGCCGTTACATCGCCGCGAAGATTGTCCGCCGCCATGCCGCCCGGACTTCAGCCGGCGGGTCGGGCACCCGCAACGGCCCCTGCCGCTGGAAACGCTCGATCATGACCTCGGCCACGGCACAGCGCTGCTGGTGTCCCCGCATACACCGGCCAGCAGCGTAACCACCCGTTCCCGCAGAGCAGGTTCGATCGGGTCGGCCTGCAGGAGCTGCTTGAGCCCGTCGACGATCGTGTCCTCCGGGCGCACACTGACCTGCGGCGCTCGCCGCTTCGGCGTCGCGCCCCTGGCCGAGGCGAGCAGTGCGGCCAGCCGCGCCCGCTGTTCCTCGCTCAGCGGTGGCGCGGCATCGACCACACGCTTGACATGGTCCCTCATGGCGGCGTCGTTCGCGTGCGCCCGCGCGGCGGCGGCCATGTCGCGCCGCAGGGCCTTCGCGTCCCGGGGACGCTGCGCCAGGAGACGATCCCGGATCGGCGCCACTAGAACCGCCAGGCGCTGACGCTCGTCATCGGTCAGTGCGCTGATCATCTGCTCGATGTGCTCGAGAGCGAACCCGGTCGACATCAGCCCACTATGGCCGACAGCCTCCCCGGCGCGGCGGCGGATGCGACGCCGGGATGGAGAACGTGCGCGCGGGCCTACCTAATGCGGTTGATAACGGGCTTTACGTCGTCCGAGTTGGCAATCAGCCGGCGTGACGGCCGAGGGGGCGAGACGGTCGCTGGCTAGCGACACGAGCGGCCAGCAGACTCTTAATCTGCGGGTTGTAGGTTCAAGTCCTACGCGGCGTACAATTGATCAAGGCTCTGACCTGGGATTATTCACTGGGTCAGGGCCTCTTCTCGTGCATGCCGGTCCGGTTGGGTGATCGGTGGGTGCTCGTCCGGATCCAGCCGCCCTGTCCACGGCTAGATCCTTGGGTTTGAGAATCTGAACATGAGAGTCAGGATTTCAGGCTGCGGTTTTGAGTCGTGCGTGGGCGATGTAGTCCGCCACGTGCTGGTCGATGGTGGTCAGCGCGTGGCGGAGGGCGGGTGGGGCTTGGGGTTGGTCGGCTGCCATGAGCGGGCGTAGGAGACGGTCGTGGAGTTTGGTGTAGAAGATCGCGAGGCGTTGCCCGTCGGGGGTCAGGACGTAGGTGTGGGTGTGCTCGACGCGGGTGATCAGGCCGTTGAGCCGCAGGCGGCGTAGGTCGTAGGTCATCTGGGCGGTGGTGTAGGTGCGGCCGAGTAGCCGGGCGGTCAAGGCACGGAGGCGCTTGTTGGTGACGCCGGTGACGGCGAAGAGGTGCAGGCAGAGGGCGCCGGTCAGGGCCATGACCCGAGGGTCGCCGAAGCGTAGTGCCGGGGCACTCCTGCCATCCTCGGTGAGGGTGGGCTGCGCGACCCGCTCAAGGGCTGGGCTCGCAAGGACGCAACCCTGACCGACCCGGATAGTGTCCAGCAGCCGGCGGTTGACGTCACGGGCTTGGCGATGATCTCGTCGAGGTGTTCGAGGCGGCGCAGCACACCGACGGCGAACCGCCGGCGCTGCCCGCGTCAACCACGAGGCGACCGCCGAACGTGAACAGGCGTTGAGATCCTCGCCGACGGCGAACCGCCGGCGCTGCGCGAAGGCCGTCGGCTTTTCCAGCGCGGCCGCGCCGCCGTTGAGATCCTCGCCGACGGCGAACCGCCGGCGCTGCCCGCACTTTTGCGGGCGACCTCGTGTCCGTCGGCATGTTGAGATCCTCGCCGACGGCGAACCGCCGGCGCTGCTTGGAGCCGGACTTCTACTGGGCGGCGTGGGAGAGGTTGAGATCCTCGCCGACGGCGAACGCCGGCGCTGCAGGCCTCCGCAAAGCTGCACATGGGCTCCGCAGCCCAGTTGAGATCCTCGCCGACGGCGAACCGCCGGCGCTGCATCGTGGTCGGGTTCGTGTTCTTCCTGTACCTCAAGTTGAGATCCTCGCCGACGGCGAACCGCCGGCGCTGCATAGGCAGTGGACTGCGACACCGCGTCATCCCAGATGTTGAGATCCTCGCCGACGGCGCACCGCCGGCGCTGCATGAGGGTGTTTGCCGTGTGCACGCGCGGCATGCAGTTGAGAAACTCGCCGACGGCGAACCGCCGGCGCTGCCGGCCGGGCTGAGCGCCACGATCACCAGGCACACCACGTTGAGATCCTCGCCGACGGCGAACCGCCGGCGCTGCAGGTAGACGTTCTGCCCAGCGACCGCGGCGGGCACGGGGTTGAGATCCTCGCCGACGGCGAACCGCCGGCGCTGCCGACGCAAGAGCCGTACTGCTGGTGGGTGGCCGGCGAGTTGAGATCCTCGCCGACGGCGAACCGCCGGCGCTGCTGGTCCCGTAGCTTCTAGCCCGAGGTCCCCATTGGTTGAGATCCTCGCCGACGGCGAACCGCCGGCGCTGCCTTCGGTAGGCCGCCCTCGCCCGACTGCCACTTGTGGTTGAGATCCTCGCCGACGGCGAACCGCCGGCGCTGCCTACGAGCGTGTTCATGGTCTTCGGGCGCGGCGCGCAGTTGAGATCCTCGCCGACGGCGAACCGCCGGCGCTGCGCCGAGTGCGATGAGCGCGCCGAGCCGGCCGATGGAGTTGGCGAACGGCCGGCGCTGCGAACTGACCCGGGGCGACCTGAAAACGGGGAAGCTGTTGAGATCCTCGCCGACGGCGAACCGCCGGCGCTGCTTCCGGTTCATGGAGGGCGGCACCCTGCGCGACATGTTGAGATCCTCGCCGACGGCGAACCGCCGGCGCTGCCCACGGAGACAGACGCCCAGGAGGCGAGATGTACAACGTTGAGATCCTCGCCGACGGCGAACCGCCGGCGCTGCCCCAACGGGACGATCTTCAACGAGCAGGCCCAGTCGTTGAGATCCTCGCCGACGGCGAACCGCCGGCGCTGCACTGGGACGCCGCCCGCGCCGTCACCAAGGGGCACGAGTTGAGATCCTCGCCGACGGCGAACCGCCGGCGCTGCGCCCGGCGTGTGGCGTCGTGGGCACGCTCGTCGTGTTGAGATCCTCGCCGACGGCGAACTGCCGGCGCTGCCACCACCCCCGACACCGAGAGAGGTGACCGCAACATGTTGAGATCCTCGCCGACGGCGAACCGCCGGCGCTGCACGCGGTCTACTCCGCGGTCGCCGAGCTCGTCGAACTGTTGAGATCCTCGCCGACGGCGAACCGCCGGCGCTGCGGGGTGAGGCGCCGCATGTCGGCGTGCACGCGCTCGTTGAGATCCTCGCCGACGGCGAACCGCCGGCGCTGCCTCGACATCGCCGACGCGAAGGCCCAGCTGGACAGTTGAGATCCTCGCCGACGGCGAACCGCCGGCGCTGCGTGTTGCTGCCGGGGGAGGACTGAACATCGCAGTCATGTTGAGATCCTCGCCGACGGCGAACCGCCGGCGCTGCCGCGAAGACCGGGCGGCGCGGCTGCCCGTACAAGGTGTTGAGATCCTCGCCGACTGCGAACCGCCGGCGCTGCAGCTTGCGCAGCTCACGCTGCTGGCCCCGGAGGTCCTTGTTGAGATCCTCGCCGACGGCGAACCGCCGGCGCTGCCAGCGCCCCGCCCCGCTCCGGCCCGCCGTTGGACGTGTTGAGATCCTCGCAGACGGCGAACCGCCGGCGCTGCAGAGAGCGACCGTCGTGCGTGAGGCAGCGGTCCAGGTGTTGAGATCCTCGCCGACGGCGAACCGCCGGCGCTGCTGACGCTCCCGGGCGCGCCATCGTTCACGTTCACGTTGAGATCCTCGCCGACGGCGAACCGCCGGCGCTGCCGGTTACGTCCCGCGTATCAAGGATCTGCCGCAGGTTGAGATCCTCGCCGACGGCGAACCGCCGGCGCTGCCTGGCCTCCTGACGCTCGACGGCCTTGCGGCTCTTGTTGAGATCCTCGCCGACGGCGAACCGCCGGCGCTGCTTCACCGGCACGCGGGCCTACGCGATGCGGTACGCCTCGTTGAGATCCTCGCCGACGGCGAACCGCCGGCGCTGCCTCTCCGACGACAGGTCACAGGTGTGGATCCGGAAGCTGTTGAGATCCTCGCCGACGGCGAACCGCCGGCGCTGCCTTCGCTCACTGCTCCACCGCCTGCTGTACCACCCGTTGAGATCCTCGCCGACGGCGAACCGCCGGCGCTGCCGCCGGTGCGTACGCCACCGACCGAGCAGCCCCACGGTTGAGATCCTCGCCGACGGCGAACCGCCGGCGCTGCCGCTCGACGTGCTCGAGGAGTGGTGCAGGGTCGACGTTGAGATCCTCGCCGACGGCGAACCGCCGGCGCTGCACGACGGCGGCAGCCTCGCCGACGCCGACGTACTGCCCGTTGAGATCCTCGCCGACGGCGAACCGCCGGCGCTGCACCATGACCACCGCCCACGGAAGCGGGGACACCCAGTGTTGAGATCCTCGCCGACGGCGAACCGCCGGCGCTGCATCAAGCTGGAGAACGTCGACGGCTCCGAGCTGATGTTGAGATCCTCGCCGACGGCGAACCGCCGGCGCTGCGCTTCCTGGGCTGCGGCAATGGCGAAGGCCATGTCGCCGAGCTCGGATGCGACGTAAAGGCGAGTCCGGTTTGCTACCTTTCCCCGCTGGGAGCCTCGCGCTTGGCGCCGTCGCACTGTAGGTTCCTAGATCATTTTCTCAGACAATGTGGTCGCCGTGGTGCGGTGCGAGCTGTGCGACGCCGAGACGGTCGACGGTTTGCAGAGTGCCTGTGGCGAGGCGGTACAGCCGGATGTTGTCGAGTGTGTGGTCGATGACGTCGGCGAGTTGCTGGCGCAGCGATGGCATTTGAGCGGTGGTGCAGGTGACCTCGAAGACGGACTTCTGGACCCTGATGCCGTATCCTTCGCAGATTTTGGCGACGCGGCGCAGTCGGCGCTGGCCTTCCGTGGTGGTGGTGTCAACGTCGTAGGTGAGCAGGTATTCCATCAGGCGGGGTTCCATGGGTGGTATTGCGGTGTGTCGCCGCGGAGGTGCCGGGCAAGTAGCCGGGCCTGGATGAGGGGTAAGACGGCGGCGGGGAGGTCGCGGCCGAATTGGCGGTGTGGCCAGGTGCGTGACCGTGCTTCGCTCCATAGGGCGAGGTAGGTGCGTCGACCGTCGTCGTTGAGTTCGCAGGCGCCGCCGGGGTGGTGCGTGAAGTGCTGTGGGAGGAGTTGACGGCGGTTGAACGCGGTGAACACCAATCGGTCGACCAGCAGTTGGCGCAATTCTTCCATCATGTCGAGTGCGAGTGCTGGCTTGCTTGGTCGGATGCCGTGCAGGTAGCCGATGTAGGGGTCCAGTCCGACGTGTTCGAGCGCTCCGTGCACGGCGATGCGAAGCATGCCGTAGCCGAAGGAGAGGGCGGCGTTGACAGGGTCAGTGGGCGGTAGGCTGATCCGGTGTGTTGGTGCGGCCACCGGCGAGTGTTCCGTGAGTAGGTGTCGCCACGTGCTGACATATCGTTTGGCGGCCTGGCCTTCGATGCCGAGTACGACGTTGATGTTGTCGGTGACTGGTAGGGCTGCGAGGTCTTGAGTGATGGCTTGTG
Organism: Dactylosporangium darangshiense; assembly: GCF_039537565.1. Classification (NCBI taxonomy): domain Bacteria; kingdom Bacillati; phylum Actinomycetota; class Actinomycetes; order Micromonosporales; family Micromonosporaceae; genus Dactylosporangium; species Dactylosporangium darangshiense. The sequence goes on along the minus strand of NZ_BAABAT010000038.1, from coordinate 90,126 downwards.
CCACGGTGCGCAGCGTCTGTTGGCGGATGCCTTTGGCGTCAGCCGCGGCGCGCAGCAGGACCTGGCGGGTGTTGTGGAGTTTGCCGGCGACGATGGTTCGTGCGATGTCTAGCCGGCGTCCTTGGTCGCGGAGTGCGTCGTGCTGTGCGACTCGTAGCAGCGGGTTGCCGCCTTGTGGGCCGATTACGCATGCTCGGAACCGGCCGTTGCCGGACAGCCAGGTCACGGAGCGTTGGTCGGCGGCGCAGCGGTGGAGGAAGTCGTCGGTCACGGTGACGCCGCCGAATGCCACGACGTGGTCGATGCGGACGAGTGGGAGTCGTTTGGCGCCGTTGTCGGGGTGGTAGATGCGTACGGCGTCGGTGTCGAAATGGATGCTGCTGCCCGGGGTCATGACGTAGAGCGTGTTCTTGATCAGTTCAGGCATGCCAGTCGCCGAGGGGTCGTGGGGAATACAGGTCAGCCGGGTCTGTCAGTGCGCGGGGTAGGCAGTCGTCGAGCAGGGAGCAGTGGCGGCACCGTCGGTCGGCGGCAGGTTCGGGTAGTTGTGGGGCAGTCAGTACGGTGCGCAGTGCCGTGACAGTCTGGGTGACGGCGGCGAGCAGTTCGTCGGTGAGATCAACTCGGTGCCGACGACGGTCGGCGTGGGTGAAGACTTCGCCGTGGGGCACATCGAGGTCGAGCATTTCGCGCAGGCAGAGTGCTTGTGCGGCGACTTGGACGTCGGCTGGTCCGCCGGGCTGGTATCGGCCGATCTTGTGTTCGACGGGTATGGCGGTGCCGTTGCCGATCTCGACGACGTCGCAGCGGCCGTACAGCCCGAGTGTGGCGCTCCACACCGGGACGGCGTAGTGCTGCCGGTATCCCGGTGCTGCGGTTGCCCGCACGCCTGGCCGGTCGACGCGTTCGTGGGCCAGGTTGCCACGTACCGTGTTGACGTCGTCGGTGAATACGCCTTCGACGTGGATGAGGGCTGCCTGGCGGGGACAGTAGGCGTGGTGTTCCAGTGCCGAGAGTGGGATGCGGCCGGCGTTGTCGTCCCCGTCAGGCCACCAGGTCATCGTGAGGTCTCCTCAGCTGGCCAGGGCTTCGAAGGTGATGCCGGTGGGCAGGTCGGCGAGATCCTCGGTGATCTTGTAGTCGGTGAACGCGCGTGGCGTGTCAGCGCCGGTCACCCGTTCCACCTGAACCCGTTCGAGCAGGGTCTGGGCGGGGGCGTTGCCGAACGCGTCGGCGTGGCTGAACACGTAGAGTCCGCGCAGGGTCATGATGCCGCGGGTCGCGGTCCGGTCATGGTCGAACATGACCTGCAGGGTCCGGTAGAGTGCGGTCAGGTCCTCACCGGTGACCCCGGTCTTGGTGGCCAGGGCTGCGGAGTAGTGGAACTGGACGCGGTAGAGGCCGTAGGGGACGGTCCATTTGCTACCCATCTCGGTTCGCTGGCCCTGGTCGATATCTTCCTGCTTGGTCTGCGTGACGCGGGTGATGGCGTGCGACACCGGCAGGACAGGGTCGAGCGAGCGGGCCATGCCGAACTGCAGCGGGCCGCGGATCTGACCCAGGGCTTTGGTATCGCCGGTGGACAGCACTGCGCCGAAGAGCCGGACGTCGACGTAGCGGTCACTCATCCATTGCCGCGCGGCCTCCGCCTGCTCCGCTGTGATCTTGCGAGCCTTTAGCTCGATGCCGGTAGCGGTGTAGGACTCGGCGGTGCGGGTGTTGAGCGCGTGCCCGGCTTCGACGAACACCTGGTAGCGGTCGGCCGGGTAGCCGAGGTGGTCGGCGGTCAGCCCGATCGTGTCGCGGATCTTGCGTTTGATGGCGACGTCGGTGACCAGGCCGTGGCCGGTGGCCTCGTCGACTCGGGGGCGGTTGCCGCCGTCGGGGTCGCCGTTGGGGTTGCCGTCGATGACGTCGAAGAACATGACTGCGTCGTGGCGGACCCGGGGGTCGATGGTCTCGGGCTTCACTGTTCGTCGTTCCCTTCGTTGGTCTCTTCGGCGTGTTCATCGTCGGTGCTGGGCAGTTGGTCGATCGGCACTTCGGGAGCCTTGCCGGCCTTGGCCATGCGGATGTCGTGGGCCTGCTGGTGGAAGTAGCCGAGGATGAACCACGACTGGCTCTGGGCATCGGCGAGCGGAGCGACTGGAGTGTCGAGGCGGTCCTGCAGCTCACGGATCCGGGCCCGGTATCGGCTTGCGGCCCGGCGGGCCTTCTCCGCCCCTTGCCGCTCCGTTGGGTCGCTGCCGGCGGTGCTGGCGGTGCTGTCCAGCTTCTTGATCCAGGCCGGGTAGAGCTGGCAGCCCTGGACCAGCGCCACGCGGGGGTTGGCGACCGCGCCGGCGAAGTAGCGGTGGAAGAAGGTGGTGTTGGGCTGCTCGTCCTTGGGGTAGGCGCTGCGCTGCAGCGACTCGAGCACCGCGAACAGCCGCCCGTACAGGTAGGCGGGGTTGTCCTGTTTCTCGTTGAGCACGGCTGTGGGTCCTTCTCCTCTGCGTTGCGGGTGTCGGTGGAGCGCGACCCGCAGCAGGGCGGCGCGCGGACCGTCGAGCTTCAGGTCGGTGCGGATGCGCCGGACCATGTGGGCCAGCACATACGGGGGCAGGGGGTCGCCGTTCAGTCCGCTGTGCAGCAGCAGCTGGGCCAGGTCGCCGGGGCGGTCCGCGGCCTTGTCGGCCAGCGGGATGTACCGGCCGCCGCGTTCGGACCGGTCGGGTAGCCACTGCCCGGCGCTGAGGACCAGCAGCCAGATGGGGTAGCCGACCGGCCGGTCGCTGCCTCGCGGCAGGATCCTGTGCTCGTCGAACCAGGTTCGGACGTTGTCCTCCGCGTCAGCCAACGGCATCTCGATCCATCGGTGCACGACCAGTCGCGCGACATTGCCCGACAATGTCACCGAGCAGAACGTGTGCTGCTCGGCTCGGCGGCGTTGGCGTCCGGTGACCAGCGCCTGGAGGTGTTCACCGATCGTCTCCGGGGTTTCGTCGAGCATCGCGATGGTGTCGCTGCTCGCGCCGTCGCTGACCCACCAGGCCAGGCGGGTGCGCTGGCGGGGGTAGACGAAGTTGTTATGCGGCTCGGACAGGACCGCGTACAGGTTGGCGACCGCCGCCTGGCCGCAGTCCACGCAGATCGGTGATCCAATCAGGCCTTCGTTGAAGTCGTAGGTGTGGATACGCTTGTTCGCCGACAGCAGGGCGATCTCCTGCTCGGCACTCGGAATCAGTGCTTTCGGCAGCGCCTGGGGCATCCGGTCCAGCAGCGGCCGGTCCGGCTCGCCGCAGACTAGGCACAGCCCGTGCCGTCCACCGCCTTCGGCTCCACCACCACTCTTGCGCTCCTGGACCACCGTTGCCCACACGGCCCACATCGAGTCGCAGTCGGTGACCTGCCGGCCGTTGACGGCGATGACCATCAGATCCCGAGACGTCCATTTCAGATCGCCCGGCGGCGAGGGCATCTGCGCCCGGTCGTAGAACGCGGCAACCGCCCGCGCGGCCGAGTCACCGGGATGCTCGCGGGCCCACCTGCGGGTCAGCTCGGCGAACGCTTCGTGCGCATCCGCGACCCGCTCCGGTTTCGCCTTGGCATCGACCCAGCCCACGACGTACTGCGCGTCGTCGGCGCCGAGTGTGGGTGCGATACCTGAGGTGCGCCCCGCGTTCGGGACGCGGATCGGCTGGCCGAACTTCGTCGACCGCTGGGAAGCGTCGGCAAGCGGTACCAGCGCGGTGACCGCGCCGGTCTCGTCGAGGTTCAGCTCCCATCCGACGACCCGCGTCCGGCTGTACGGGCGCTGCTCATCGTCGTCATCGTCGGCCGGGCGACGGTAGCCGACCAGTCGGCGCAGTAGCATTAGGCCACCCCGGACGACTGCGGCACGCCACCCGGGATGCCGTGTGCCGGGACGTTCAACACTCCGCGATCAAGGCGTGCGGTGAACCAGTCGAATCGGGCCGGCGGGCCGTAGTGGATCCGGTGGAGCATGATGCCCAGGTCCTGTGTGAGGTCGATCGGGGCGCGCTCGTCCGGCGGGAGGAACGCCGCGGGGAACTCCTTGGCTCCCATGAACGGCTGTTGGAAGCAGGCGCCCCGGTTGACCCGCCGCCGGAACTGCTCTCGGTAGGCCGCCTCCGTCTTCTCAGCGTGGGCGAACAGCTCCACCTGCGCGTGGATGCGGTACTCCACATCTCGCAGGCACAGCGCGCTTCGCTGGTCTCGATTGGCTACCGTGTCGACCCGCCGGCCCTTGCCGACCGCTTCCACGAGGCTGGGCAGGTCATGGGTTTCGTTCCGGCGCAGGGTGAACTGCCTGATCGGCCGAAGCACCTCGATCTTCACGGGCACCCACCGGAACTCTGGCTTCCAGAAAATGGCTTCTAGCACACCGGTAGCGGCCGTCGGGGTCATCACCGGATAGCTGACCCGTTCGACCCGTAGCTCCGGCCGGGTGAACAGGGCACCGTCGGCCCTGACCTGCACCGCCACCGGGGGGTGCCTCCGCTCACGCGTTGAATTGATCACGGCAGATAGTGCTCCTTAGGCCATGTGATCGCGTTACCGCAGCTCCGGCTGAGGAGCGTACGGATGACGGGGGCGCTGGCACGGAACCGTCATAGCAGGTAGTCCTCCTCTCGGGATTCGAGCACGATGCCGTACCCGTCGTCGTAGTCGCCGTGCCACTGCAGCAGGTCTCCGATCACCGGATCGAGATTCGCGGCAATGTCCGCGCGCTGGGTGGTGCGGCGTCGCAGGGTGGTGATGTAGGGCTGCAGTTGCCGCAGCGCGCTCATGTCCGGCTGTGGCCCGCACAGGCTGACCAGGCACTGCTGGACGGTTCGGCGTGCAGCGACCTCGCCGTACGGCACGACCACGGGCACGGTGTCGTCGTTGATCATCCGGAAGGCCAGGTCCCGGTCCCGTTGCGTCCCGCCGATGGACTTCAGCGGCCCGTCGGCGACCGCAATGAAGTCCCACTTGCGACGGTTGGCCGCGATGACCTTGGCGGGGCTGCCACGGTCCTCGATGCGCAGCGTCCGGTAGAGCTCCGGGAAGTACGCCGCCAGTGCCGTCTGGTCCTCCGGCTCGGCCTTTTCCGGGCCGAAATGTATCAGCGCCTTACGGATTTGCGTCGGGTACGACGGCGGAAGCCCGCCGTCGGCCGGGTCGAAGATCACGACCAGACCCCCACGGTCGCCGAGATCACCTTCCCGGTTGCACCGTCCGGCGACCTGGGCCATTGACTCAGGCGGCCCGATGGCGCGGAACGCCGCTGGAAAGTCCAGGTCAACACCGGCTTCCACCAGGGAGGTGCTGACCAGCAGTACCGGTTCCCGGTCCCGCAGCAGGCGCCGGACGCTAGCCAGCACGCGCTGACGGTGCGCCGGGCACATGCCGGTGGACAGGTGCAGCACGGTCGTCCCGTCCGGGCCGTCCTGCCGGGCGTGCTCGAATGCCGTTCGCGCGTCCCGGACCGTGTTGACCACCATGAGCGCCTGTGGGTGGGCGGCGGCCGCCTGTACTATCTCGCCAAGCGTCGGCTTCGAGTCGAGCCGCCACTCGAACCGGACCCGCTGACACTCGGCGAAGAACGCCTCAGGCTCCGGCACGATCTCGTGCGCGTGCAGATCCTTCAGTGGGCCCAGCGCGTGCACCGCCGGCTGGGTGGCCGACGACAGCACGACCGTCACGCCGAACCGCTGTGACAGGATGCGCAGCGCATCAGCGATCTGCGGTAGCAACCGGTGCGGCAGGGCCTGTACCTCGTCCAGCACGAGCACCGAGTTGGCGAGGCGGTGCAGCTTGCGCATCCGGGACTGGGTCCGGCCGAACAGCGACTCGAACAACTGCACCGTGGTGGTCACGATGAACGGCGCGTCCCAGTTCTCCGCCGCGAGGCGCTGCCACGAATGGTGCCGGTCACCCGTACCGGGCTCGGTCATCTCGACGTGGCTGTGATGTTCCAGGACGATCGGTTCGCCATCCGCGTCGTCCGGATCGAGCAGCGACCGGTACACCGCCGCGTTCTGCTCGGTAATCGTGATAAACGGTACCGAGACGATCACCCGTCGCTTACCGTGCAGCGCCGCATGTTTCAGCGCGAATCCCGCGGCCGCGATCGTCTTCGCCGTACCAGTCGGCGCGGTTAACCGGAAGATGCCCGGCTCACGCTCCGCAGCGGCTATGGCAGCAGCGAAGATGCGCTCCCGCCGGGCGTCCATCGCTCCCGGCTGGCGTCGGCGCAGAAAGTCCGCGCGACGAGCCAGGAATCGGTCGAGCACGACTGCGGCGTCCAGGTCCGGCCCTACCCTCGGCGCCGCGTTGTCCCTGTGCGCTTGCGTGTCAACCACGTCGGCGTCCACGAGACAGGAAAACAGAAACCGCAGCAGGAAGTCCTGGCCCATCTTGTCGCCGTCCGGACCGAACTCACCAGGCGGTGGCGGCACCCGGGAAAACATTTCCGGCACCACCACCCGCAGCTTCCGTTCAGCGTCCGCCCACGGCCCCTGGCGCAGCCACTGCTGATGCGCGTGGTCCTCACCGAACAGGTCGTCGACCTGGCCGCGATTCGTCAATCCACCGTGATGCCCCGCGACCGCGAACTCGACCGGCTTCAACCCATGACGCCGAGCAAGCTGCACCCCGAAGGACTTGTGGTCCAGCCCCACCCGGCCACCCGTCGGCTCCACCAGCAACAGCTTGTCCTGCCAGTCCTGCCAGCACTTGCCGCCGTCGTGGACCAGCCCCGCCCACCACGCCAACTCCGCCATGCCGAACGATGAGGCGAATCGGCTCGCCAACTGCGCTGTCCCGCGAAGATGGTCCTCAATGCGATGACGGACGCCAAGCTGGTTCTTGCTGTGTGCCCACACGACTCGACTCCTCCCGCGCACTGACACCCGGCACACAACCACACGGGTACGACAAAACTCGGCCGCCCTAAACGTCGACGCCGAAGCTATGACCATCAGGTCAGTACGTATGTGGATAACCGGCGCCACTGCGTACCCAATCGGTCCGAGCGCGGAGCCGATCGAGCGGCCTGATTCCGGCTAACAACCCGCAGAGCAGCGGCGGTCGGTGGCGCAGCCGCCCGGCCGTGACCGTGAACGAAAAGGACAACGCGCCGACAGCGTTGCACGAGCCGAAGCCACACAACCCGGTCCCCGCGCCGCCCTGATCGCCGCGCGTCACACCCAGCCCGTTTCCTCGCCTCCGACCCCTGCTTTGCCGATCGGAACGAAGCCATCTGGGCCACCCACAGCTACCGCACCCCCAGCCACAAGCGTGACATCAAGACCCGCAAAGGGCTCACAAAGTTCGATCCGGACCAGACCGGGCTGCAGCCCGCCCGCTTGCTTCGCCGAACGGTCGGACGCCTGGAGGGCCGGCACCTGTTACGCCCTGGCGCTGCTGGTCGAGATCTACCGCAACCCGATGATCGCCGGCTCACCGCTGTTGCGGCTGCCGCCGGACGCGACGGCCGCGGACCTTCGCGCTCTGGCCGGGCCGTCGACGGTCGCGGACCTGACTGCGATGCGTGATCTCGCACAGGATCGCCTGCTGCCGCACCTCCCGACTCGGCCGGTCTATACCGGCACGAGCTTCGACCAGCCGCCTGGTGCCCGCCGACGCCGAACTGATCGTCGCCGACACGCTGCTCAACAACAGAGCCGGCAAAGGCGGCCACCCGCGGCGGGATGGCACCAATCCGCCACCCTCGCCCGCACCGACGTCTACCAGCTGCTGGACACGTCCGACCGGGACGCCCTGCGGAGCGTGGGCGTTCCTTCGCCCGGTTCGGCTACCTCGCCCAGCGGCCGCTGGCGGACCTGCACGCCTGCACTACGGGCAAGTCGGGGCCCGACCTATTCACACTGCTCCGACAGTTCGCCGAGGACTGGTCCAGACCCGCACGCAACTCCGGCCTCGCCTCGCCTCGCTTCCGGATCCGGCGACGGCGTCGTGCAGGCGCCGCGATGACGGCCGACCGCGCCGCGACGGCCGCGGGCGGCCGGCGGCTACACCATTAGCCGGCCGGCGGTGCCGTTATGGTGCGCGACGGTCGCATCGACCGGCGTAGCGCAGGGTGTGACGCCCTGCCAGAGTCTAGCTATGCAGCCGCCACCCGGCGCCGCCGACGCCCTCCTCGCAGCCGACGACGCCCTAGACATCCCCGTGATCGTGCGACACAGTCATCCGCTGCAGCCGGCCCCGCGTCCTAGGCCTGTCCGCGTGGACGCGGCCTCGGCACCGTGGCCCACCTGGCCGTGGACGCAACCGGGCGACTACTTAGTACCGACCACGTGGCGCGACGTGCTCGACGCCGCGACCCTGGTCGGCCGGGATCCGGTCGGCTGGCTCGCGGCGGTGCCGGGCCTGGCCTATGCGGAGATTATGGCGCGCTGCGCGCCGCTGTTCGCCTACCTCGGCCGCGACCGGCCGGCCGCGGCGCCCAGCGCCGGCTATCACCTGCGGCCCAACGTCGTGTACACCCATGGCACCGAGGTGTCGGCGCAGACCGTCTTCGGCTATCGGATGGGTATGACGATGGCTCAGTGGGCCGCTTCTGGGCTGCTGCGGCTCGGGCCGACCGCGCACGCCGAGGCGTTCACACCGCAGAACGCCGGGCCGAAGTGGAACTCGGCGGACGGCCTGCCCGACCTGGTGGCCTTCCGCCCCGGGTTCGATCTGCCCTGGCTGATCGAGGCAAAGGGCGGTCGGCGGCTCGGCCTGCCGAAGCTGCGTGAGGGCGCGGTCCAGCTGTGCCGTCCCGGTCTCATGGCGGGTCCGCACGTGCGCGTGTTGTGCGGCACCAGCCTCGAGCACCGGGTCTTCGTCACCCTCGACATGGAGATCATTGGATCGCCCGGCAGCGAGCCCGACCCGATCTACGACGGCACCGACCCGGACAGCCTGCTCGACCTGGCCCGCTCCAGGATGCTGTACTACCTGCTGCTGCGCGAGACACGACCCGATGAACTGCAGATCACCCCGGTCGGGCCACAAGTGCAGCAGTACCGGTCCGCACAGGCCGCCGGTGCCGTGCTGCTGCTGGAACGCGACACCTCCACAGCCCGCGCCCGGGCCGATGCCGAGGAGGCCGGCCGGTACCGCCAACGGCCGCCGTCAGGACGGTTCGACATGCTCACCGCACGCGTTCCCGGCACCGAACTGATTCTCGGCATGTCCCGACGCCTCTACGCCGCCTGCGACCAGCTCGCGGCCACGGAGAGCGCGCTGGCGCGGAGTGTCGACGAGGACCGACCCCCCGAAACATTGGGTTCCGGCGAGGATGAGCTCGAGCAGTTCCGCGTGGAACGCGAGGCACTGTATTGGCAGCGGGAACGCCAGCAGCGATTCGACATCGCCGAGGAGGTGGCGTTGGCCTTCGACCGCGGTCGCGACGCCGCCTGGGAGAACCTGATCGACGCCAGCCCACCACTGCGGACCCGAGCGCCGGCTGGCTACCTCGAGGCCGCGACCGAGGACACATATCTGGCCGTGCGTGGCCGGGCCGTCGGCGTGATCGGGCTGTGACATCGACGCCGCGAGGATGTCGCCTGCCGGGCGTTCCTCGCTGGGAAGTCCGCGAGCTGGCCCCGGGCGTGGTTTCGTTCGCCCGACGCTGCAAGACCAGCAGGCTCTTGCTTAGCCTGCGGGTGTAGGTAAGTTCTACGCGGCACAGTTGAGCAAGGCTCCGATCAGGCGGCTCGCGCCAGATCAGAGTCTTTTCATGTCCCATGTGGACACTTGTGTGATCGATGTGGGATCCGGAGCTTCTGCCGCAGCCCCGCAATGGCCGACGTCAGCAGGACCAACGGTCACGTCGCCAAGTCGGCCCATTCGGTCGGCGTCTGGCGGTCAATGCGATGCTTGATTCGCAGGCGTCCTTCATGCTGTCGGCTTAAAGTCCGCTTCGCCAGCCTTGACAACGAAAGCAACACTATGCCTGGCCCGGGTTACTGCGACGTAGAGCCGGTCGGGTGCCTTAAGTGCCGACAGGTCGGCGGTCTTCAGGTATTTGAGCATCGGCTGAGTGGGGAAGATCAGTACGCGGTCGTAGGTGCTGCCCTTAGACACGCCGATGTTGAGGGCTGGCATACCGAGTGTTGAGGTGGTCACTCGGTCTCGCAGCACTTGGGGTCCGTATTTCGCCACGTAAGCGGGTACATCCTCTGCGACGATCATGAAGATGCCGTCGTGGCCTGTCTCGATGACATTGCGGGACTTGGTTGTCGGCATCTTCGGGAAAAGGCGGTCCGACCAGTCGCAGATGAGCTGGTGGCAGCGCCAGCTCTCGCTGCGCATCTCCAGCACGCAGGACGCCTGCCTGTGGCGGAGCCAGTTCATAATGCCGGCGCCGCGGTACTGCCTGTTCCGTGGTCCGTTGTTCGTTGCGAAGGTGTGCTGGCGGGGATCACCGACGACGGTGACGTGGATGCTGGAGGCGAATAACTTGTCAACGAAGTCGAGGTCGTAGCCTACAAGGTCTTGGAACTCGTCGATGTAGATGTGGTCGTACATACCTTCCATCCGCCGCATGACGCCGTTGTCCGAGGCGTCGTCGGCGCGGCAGACGAAGTCGGCGACCCCGTCGCGGTACATGTCGCCATTGCGGTCAAAGTAGTAGTTGAGCGGGTTGTCGCGGCGAGCGAACCGTGACCGCTGCCCGTCGAAGTTGAGCGAGCGGATGTGGTCGATCTTGTTGGTCACACTGCTTTGAAAGGGCCGGGCGCCCTGGTGGATAAGGAACTGGAACCATGTCGTGATGGTGATGTGAGCGGGGATCACACCTTTGATCTCGGCAAGTCGTCGGCGTATCTGGGCGAGGTTCTCCTGCGTGTAGGTGGTGATGAGCACACGCTGGGACTGGTCGGCGAGTGCGGCTTCGATGATCAGTTGGGTCTTTAGGGATCCGGCGGCGGCGATGACCGCGCGGTTACCGGCGGACGGCATCGCGGATGTACTGCGGCATCGTGATGGGCTGCTCGGACTCGAACACTTTCAGCGCCCAGCCGGTCTTGTCGGCCTTCATGTGGGCGAGCATCGCTTCGTCGGTCGGGTAGTTCGTGCCGAGGATCTCGTTCATGCGCGCGAGGTCGTTCGCGGCTAGAACCTGGGGCTCGAGCGTGACGGCTTCGCCGGCTCCGATGTGGATCGAGACAAAATCGTATGCCGCGTAGTCGTCGTAGCGCTGCTCCATCTTGGCGGCGTCGCCGTCGTTGTCGTTGATGACGGCGACGGGCTTGGCCAAGGGAACGGCTAGGTCAAGGAAGCGGGCGGCCGACAGGCCGCGCACGTTGATGATGTCCACCCCGTCGGCGATCGGGTCGCGGCCGTGCTCGTCGCGGTAGGCGCGAGTCACGATGAGTTCGTCCGAGGGGCCTTCGACCAGGATCGCGCGTTTCGCGAGCACGAGGCGCAGGGTGTCGTAGCCGGAAAGCTTCTTGAAGTAGTCGACGGTTTCGTTGCGCAGGTCGGTGATGCGTTGCCCGCCCATGTTGGTCAGCAAGATCAGTTCGTTGAGGCCGAGTTTGTTGAGGATGTAGGCGCTGTGGGTCGTCACGAGAACCTGTTTCCCGGCGCACTTCTGGTTGATCTTGTGGACCAGCTGATTTAGCGACGAGAACGAGAGGTGGTTCTCGGGTTCCTCGATGAGGACGACGTGGGTGTCGGCGATTTTCTCGGTCAACGCCAGGAGGATCTTGAGTGAGCTCTGCTCGCCCTTGCCAACGTACGGGAACGGCAGCTCGTCGAGATGGGGAACGAGGCTACGTTCCCACCCGGCCCGCTGCGAGATGTCGATGGACAAGCTCAACTCTCGGTCGCTGATCTCGCCGCGCTCGCCGGCGAGTTTGTCGTTGATCTCCTTGACCGCCGCGATGTCGCCGAACGTTTCCCGCAGGCTTCGGTAGGCCCGAGACAGCTCGACCCGCTGACGCGTGTCCAGGGAGTCGGCGATGATCGACTGGAGGTAGGCGTCTCCTCCGTTCGGGAGTCGGATGGTCGTCGCGTCGATCAAGGTCGCGGTCGCCGGGACTCCTCGCGCCGTGATCGCCGCTCCGGCAAAGTTGGTCCACTCAACTTGGTAGTACTCGGTCGGCGCCCACGTGACCGAGGCTGCGCCCGCCGTGTAGGCAATGTACTCATCGATAAAGTCAATATTGAAGCAGACTCGGATCTTGACACCTGGCGCGCTCTCCCGGAGGGAGTTATTCGTACCTTTGAGCGCAGCCAGATCCTCGGTGTCGTCAAAGTACAGCTCAATCAGGATCTCCGGAGGATGCGGCGCGCCACTCGCGGACAGGGCCTCGGTGTACTTACGGGTAGCCTCCAGATTCACCAGAAACGGCGACAGCTCCGCCGCCACCGCGTTGCCCCGAAGGCGGCCTGTCAGGGCGAGGTTGATTGCCTCCAGCAGGTTGGACTTGCCCGCGTCGTTATCGCCGACGATTACGTTCACGCCGGGGTTGAGGTCAAGCGAGAAGTCCCGGAACACCTTGTAGTTCTTGATGACGATCTTCTTCAGCACGACGCGGTAGCTCCACAACTATCGGCTAGAGGCACGCGAAAGCGTTCGCCGAGTGGCGAACGACCCGGCTCTCGGTGATCAAGGATCCTGATGACCATGCACGACATCGGTCTCGATGTATCGCACACCCGGTGCGACTTGACGGGCTGCTCTCCGACACCGCGAGTCGGCGTCACTCGACTGGCCTCAAGGGAGCTGAGCTGGTGCTCGCAAGACCGGTCGACAGTTGAGGCGGCGTGGCGCAACGGGAGCGGGCGAGCCACGCAGCGAAGCCGCCCGGTGTGCAGGTGGAGGCAACGCGAGCCGGCGTATCCCGAGTTGCCAGCGGCCGGGTGACACCTGCGCGAAGGCGTCGCAGTCGTGTAGCGCCGCACGTACAGCAGCCGTTCGTACCGTGAGACTTGCGGGTGCTGCACGACTCGGGCAATGTCGGCAGCTAGGAGTACGACGTCCAGCCCAACTGCGGCATCGACCATCCGACCAGCCACCACACACACCCCCCCGCACGCCGGCGGATAACGCCGCGACAACGGCAAGACCAATTCCGTGGCGGCGCCATCGCCGCGACCGGCGACGAGCAAACAGCCGACGCGTCACCAACCCATCATTAGCTAAGACAGCACCTCGACACATCGACCATCAGCGCCAGCTGGTAGTTCGACGGACAACGTCGAACAGACGATCGGCCCCACGATTCCAGGTGGCGCCCCGAAGGCTCGGGGGCGCGCCGACCAGAATGCGTCACGGGCCGCCACTTGGGCATCGTCAAGGTTCGTACCCAGCCGCCCGGGCCCCTGGACGCAACATCACGATGCCGTGGCGGCGCCGTGGCGCGGGCTGCCGACGTCGCCGTCAGGCCGGTACCTGGTCCGCACAACCTGGCGCGACATCCTCGACGCCGCCACCCACGTCGGCCGCGACCCGGTCCCCTGGCGCACCGCCGTACCCGCACCTCACCTACGGCACGATCCTGGCCCGCTGGCCCCGCTCATCACCTATCTCTGTCGGGTCGCGCACCACAGCGGACCGGTGCCCGGGGCGTGCAACCTTCAGCCCAACGTCGTCTACCAACACGGCACCCGTGGCACCTCCGGCTAACACGACCCGACGACATCCCCGCTGCCTACATGGCCCGGGTACGTGGCGAACCACACGGCTCCGACATGCAACGCCACAAGGGGCAGCTCCCATGTTTCGGGGGTTGACCGACAGACCACGCGGGGCACAGCCGGAGGCCCGCCGAAAGTCGGCTATCGGATCAATTGATCAAGGCGAAGGACGTCACCAGCGAGACGGGACGTGGCTTCGTCGGCACTGAGCCTCTTCCTGCTAATCAGCATGGGGCCAGCCGCAGGAATGCCCTGTAGATCGAGTGCAATATAGAGTCCAAATGTCTGTTCGATCGGATCATAAAATGGATCAAAGAGGTAGCATATAAATTTCTCGTGAGAGCCGGGATCGCGTAGAAATAGATAACGCACCATTCCCTGACGGCCCGAAATGGTACCGGTGTACTGTAGTGCCTCCGCCATGGGGGAGGCACCCGTCTGATCCCGATCCAGCGTCTTGACTGCGAGCCGATCCAGAAGAATGGAGTACGAAACGCGGATATGCCGCTCTAGGACGCTGCCAGAACCGGTTGTACTCTTGTCATAAAGCCACCAATCGCCGAGGTACTTGCGACGCGTCGGAATGCGTACGTATTTTACGAAGATATAGATCTGACGCGCTAGCAGCGGAACTAGACCGAGTCCGAATCCTACGAGTGCTTCAGGCCAGTTGATTTGGGCCACAGAGTCTCCTCCAAGGACGGAGAGCGCGCGTCATCTACTGACAAAGTACGAGTGCCAGTCAAGCTTCCCAACGCAACGGTCGACATAGGCACGGGCTCGCCGTGCCACTGATGTCCGTGGCCGTGGCAAAGTCTCCGCTCGTGGCCAGTGAATGTCCCCACCTCGCAGGGGATGAGTTGATCTTTTAAGGGGTCCTTCGGGGCCGTGAGACTTGCGGTGCCAACCAGCACGTCAGCAAGCCCCGAAGCACCCCTCTATTGAAGACTGCGAGGCAGGAGTTGGACATCATCAACGCCTACGAGGAGACCGGTAGCCTGCGGGCCGCGGCCGCCCTGTGCGGCACGACCCACAAGACCGTCAAGCGGGTGCTGCAGCGGCGGACCGCTGGGCAGCGGCCGGGCCGTCGGCGGGCGCCGGCGCCGGGGCTGGCCGATCGTTCACCGATCTGATCTTCGCGAAGGTGGATGGCCTGTTGCATCGCGTCCCGGACGGTGTGGGCGTCGCGCCCGCCCCGCAGGTGTAGGAGCAACACGTAGCGGCTGGTCCGTTCGACAAGGGTATCGACCCGGTCGACCTGGCCGTCGAGTTCACCCGCGTGGTGCCCCTGTCGGGGAATCTGACCGTGTGCGGCCAGCAGTTCTGGCTCGGTCCTGACCGGGCCGGTGCGACGGTCACGCTCTGGGCCGACACCACCGTGGTGCACCTGCTCACCAACGGCGTGCGACTCAAGACCGTCCCGTCCCGGCTGACCGTCGCCCACCTGCAACGGCTCCTCGACGAAGGCGGACGCCCCGCCGGCCCGCCACCCATCCCCACCGGTCAGCCCGGCGACCCGATCGAGGTCGACCGCACCGTCAACGCCACCGGCCTGATCTGCCTGGCCGGTCGGCAACACCCCATCGGCTACCACCTCGCCGGCCGGCGCCTGACCGTGCGCCTCGACGGCGGCCTGCTGCAACTGATCGAGAACGGCGTGCTGATGCGCAGCCTGCCCAACCCGCTGACCCCCGCCGAACAGGCCCGCATCCGCGACGCCCGCCCCGCCGGACCGCCACCGACCCCGGCACCCGAACCCGTCCGCGTCCAGCGGCGGATCAGCTGCCGCGGTTCCCTCACCGTTGCGGCATCCACGTCGGGATGATCCACGCCGGCCGCACGGTCACGGTCGAGTCCGCTGACCACACCTTCCGGGTCTACGACGGCGACGAACTACTCACCGAGGCCGCCCGCACCGCCACCGTGCCGATCGCCCGATTCAAGGTCCGCAAACCCGAACCACCACGCCGCAAGCGATGACCGAATCTCAGAACGGGGGGAGCTCGTCGATCTCGACGGGTGGTTGGCGAGGCACTGTGGAGAGGTAATCGCGCAAGTCTGCCTGGTACTTGTCAAGGTCGTCGGGGTTGGTCACCGCGACCGACAACATCTGGGTCGCGTCGCCCGGGATGCTGTATCCCACGGGCGGCGGACACACCTGCGCCAGCGCATCGTGACTACACAGAAGCTGCGTCGACGGGTCTTGGTTGGCCAGGTGAGGAAAGCCCAGAGGTACGAACCAGTTCGATAGGTAGCTCTGAGCAACCCGCCCCGGGATCATGACCACGAACCGGGCCGCAGCACCGAGCATGGCCTCGTCGATCGTGCAGTGCAGCAGGAAACCCCTCAGCGTCTCCCCGGTCGCCTGCCACGGCTCCTCGGTGGGGTACACGGTCACGAATACGGCCGGCTGCTCGTCGTCCGGATCGACGGCCCAGTAGTAGCTGCCCTGGTTCTCCATCCAGAAGATCATCATTCCGTTATCGGATCGAACGAGTTTGGACAGCTCAACGGGGCGGTTATGGAACGTGACCGCAACTCCGGTCGAGGCGACCGCATCGTGCCAGTCGACAAGCTCCCGCGGGATCTGGTCAGACTCCAGCGCGATCGCCGGTCGACCGGCTGTTGTCGCTCCGTACCAGCGGCGCAGAAAGACTCGCACGCTATCGCTTCGTGGATCGATGAGCTCGTGCACACCCGGACCCTACGCGCGCCGCGAGCCTCCGCCGAGGCCGCCTAGTTTCTGAAGGACGTTCCATCCCTGGAAACCGTCAACGCGTCCGATTACTGTGATCCACACAAGATCGTCTAGCCGGACGTGTCACCCACGTCCCGAGACTGATCTGAGCGAATCACGCCGGTGCACGCACCATGACACAACCATCCGGGCCGATGCACGCTCACGGGCCGCATCGACCGGGCCAACGAGGACTGCTCGTGCAACGACACCTCCCCCGCGGCCCCGGCGGGCGACGTCTACCACTGCTCCCCCAATGCGGCCGGGCGGATGCCTGCTGGATCGCCGCCGACCACGCCCATGTCTAGTGCCTGTCCGATCCCGACAGCCACACGCTGTTCGAACTCACCCCGGCCGCGAGGCCTGGCAAGTGCGGCTAGTTCTGTGGCCAGCCGTCGGTGAGCTTCCGCAGGTCGTCGAAGAAGGACGGTCGCCGGCTGCCGCCGTCGTCCGGGTCCGGTCGACGTGGCCGATGTTCGGTCCTGCGCGTCGTTGGGTCCGTTCGACCGGCCTGCCGTTCACACACCAACGGATGCATGGGATCGATGTCGGCTAGGGGCGCGGTGGCGATGATGGCGCCCAGGTCCTCGCGGAGATCCCGTCCCGCCAAAGCCGACGGGTCAGCACCGGCCAGAACGGCGCGGGCCTCGGCGAAGCGTTCGCAGGCGGCTAGCATCGCCGCGAGCTGGTGCCGGTACTCGGCTGGTGTGCGGATCAGCCAGGCCCGCTCATCTTGGGCGACCGCGGTGAGTTCGGTGATGCCGGCCTGGCATTGGCCCCCGGCGTGCAGCTCGGCTGCCGCACCCTCCCGACCCAGCAGGGCCGCGGCCGGGTTCGCCCGTGCGAAGCACGGTTCGGCCAGGGCTTGGTACTGCGTTGCTGCCGTGAGGTGCTCGCCGCGGGCGGCGTGGACCCGCGCCAGCCCGAGTAGCGCCCGGCCGGTCTGCCGATGCCCCGGCCCGTACAGGTACCGCGTGGTCAGCACTGCCCACCCGGCCCAATCAACCACCGATTTCGGCGGGTCGGCGCAGTCCTTGCTCTCCGCGACCAGGTGTGTCCACAAGACCGCCAACTCGATCAGCGCCAAGTCCGCCGGGGCATCGCGTGGGTCGAGTTGGGCGAGGGTCCCAGCGATCAACGCCTTCGCCCGGACCGTATGGCCCTCCATCGTGGCTGCGTACGCCCCAGCAAGCACCGTGCTCAGCGTGTCGTCGCGGGCGCCCTCGTCCGCGTTCACAGGTCTGCTCCGTCGGCGATGTTCCGGAGTGCGTGGTGCACGACGAGCCTGTACGCCTGTGCGGTTGGTAGCGGTGGCGGCAGCGGCTCAAGGAACCCGTCGTCGACGAGCCGGGTCAGGGTGCGGGTGACGATCAGCGGTTGGCGGATGTGCGCCGCGTCGATCAGCCGGCGCCGGGCGGCGGCATCCACGACGACGACCCGACGGTCGACATCGCGCAGCGGCGCGGCCAATCCCCGCGCGACCACGGTCCCGCTCGGGTTGCTGTCGCCCGCCTCGGCCTGCGCCAGCCGCACCCGGGCGAACCGGTCAGCCGGGAGTTCCGCAACGGAATCGGCCAGTGGCACCGCCAAGGCGATGACGATCTGTCCCGCCGTGACCCGCGCCTTCGCGCCAGGTGCGCAGGACCCGGACGGGCCCGTCAGGACCGCGCACCACCGCCGGTCCCCGGCCTGCTCATCGGGCACCGCTACCTGCCCCATGGTTGGTAGATACGACACGCGGCCGGTGTGCGTCATGTGGTTACGCCACAGCGGTGACGTTGCTGGCTGCGCCATGACTGGATCTCCTCACTCGGGTTGGGGTAGCAGCGCTCAGCACGGCTCGGCGCTCTCATATGGCGCCAACGCCGGACCCGCGAGGTGCTCCGTGCGCGGACCCGGCACCGCTGTCCGCAGCCGCCCGGCATCGGCTGTGCCGGGTCCGGCCTGACCGGTGACGACGTGGTGCAGGTCGGCGACAAAGGCGTCGAGCATGGTCGTGGTCTTGCCGGGCATGCAGACCAGGTGGGCTCGGTTGCCGTCCACGCCGAGCGGCCATTGGTCCAGCACTGTGCGGGGTGGCCGGTCCAACACGACGGTGAAGGCGAGGGGGTGTCGCCATGCCGGCCAGCCGATCGCGTCGAGGCGGGCCGTGGTCGCCGCTGCTAACGCGCGCGTCCTTGTCGCCCGCTGCCGGAGGCCGTCCAGGCCCCAGACCTGCCATGCCCACCACAGCATCAGCGGCGCATGCCCGGAGCGGGAACCGGTGACCGTCTCGTCGAGACTGCCGGTGTAGCTCACCAGCCGGTCGTGGCCGGCCGGGCGCGCCGAGTCCAGCACGACCAGGACCGCGCACGGCATCGGCACGCCGAGGAACTTGTGCCCGGACACCACGATCGACGTCGCTCCGTCGGCGAAGTCGAACCCTGGCCGCGCGCCGGGATCAAGCAGGCCGAGCGGCACACCGGCCAGCGCCGCATCGGCGTGCACCCACCGCGCGTCCCGGGGCACTCCTGCCGTGTCCAGGGCGGCGTGGACCTTGCGAACGTCGTCGACCGCTTCGGTCATCGTCGTGCCGACTGACGCGACGACCACGACCGGCACGCGGCGGCGGCGCGGCAGCCGATAGCGGCGCACCAGGTCGGTCAGCGCGGCGTAGTCGATTTCGTCGCGGTCGTCGGTAGGCACTGTAAGCAGCGGCATGCGCAGCATGTCGGCGACCCTGGCCACGCCGTAGTGCGCTGCCGTTGAGGCCACCAGCAGGGCGTCGGGGAACCGGGTCCGGGCCTGCCACAGCGCACAGTGGGTGCCTTCCGTCGCCCCGGAGGTGACGTAGCCCCACCGGTCGTCCCACGGCGCTCGGAACAGGTCTGCGGTCTGTTGCACCACGGCGAGTTCGAAACGCTTGCTGTGCCCGCGGTACGGGCCGGCCGGCCCGAACGGCGCGCCGACGTTGTTCAACAGGGTGCCGAGCAGCGGCAGCAAGGGCCGCACGTCCAAGTCGGTCGCGTCCGGGAACCCGATGTTGTTCGTCGCGTGGTAGCGCAGATCCGCCGCCAGCTTGTCCAGCGCGGCCAGGGCGAGCGGATCGGCGGTGGTGTTGAGGGCGGTCACGGCCGATCCGCCCCCAGCACCCGAGCCAGGTTCGCCAGCAGGCTCAGCGCGTCGCCCAGGTCCCGCCGGTCGACCTCGCTCAGCGGCCCACCCAGCAGCGCGGCGACGTCGGGCACCCGACGCCAGTCGAACCCGCGAAACCAGCCGACGA
Source organism: Dactylosporangium darangshiense (assembly GCF_039537565.1). Classification (NCBI taxonomy): domain Bacteria; kingdom Bacillati; phylum Actinomycetota; class Actinomycetes; order Micromonosporales; family Micromonosporaceae; genus Dactylosporangium; species Dactylosporangium darangshiense. The sequence goes on along the minus strand of NZ_BAABAT010000038.1, from coordinate 70,483 downwards.
TGCCCGGATCGACCTCCAGCTCGGCCGTGCTGGCCACGGTGAACCGGTCGTACTGCTTCCGGCCGCCCCGGTCGATGACCATCGTCGTGCCGTCGTTGAGCACCGCCACACAGCGGCCCGGGATGTCGACGATCCCTGCCGCCGTGCGCTGCGTGACCTCCCAGGACTGCCAGCGGGTGTCCAGACTCGACACCCCTACACCGAGAAACCGCGCCTGCGGCGACAGTGGGTCGCGGCGGTCGGTCAACGTCACCATCGGGTCCTGGCGCCGTTGCTGGCAGCGGATGGCCTGGCCGGTGAACTCGTGCACCAGCCGCGGCAGCACGTACGGGGCGTCGCCGTGCAGGAACAGCCGGGTTGCGGTGCGCAGCTCGAAGCGGCCAGCCGCCGGTTCGTAGGCGAAGAACGCCAACGCGTGCGCGGCAAGGGGGTCACGGACCCGCTGATCCCACGCATGCTGGGCGTGGTGGGTGTTCATCCACCGCAGCCGGGCCACGACCTGCGAGCGAAGATCGGCCCAGGCGATCCGCACGGCCGCGTCAGCCGCCGGGTCCGCCGGCTCGAAGTCGCTGCCTGCCGGCCAAGACTGCGACGCTGCCGGTGCGACGTACGATCCCGGACTCCGGCCGGCCGTCCGCGGGTCCCACGGCTGACTGGCCGGGGCCATGCGCTGCATCGGGTACACGGCGGCGTGCCGAGAGTTAGACATCCAGCACCGCCAACCGGGCCTCCGGCTGCGCGATCGGATCAGGCCTGCCGTGACCGATCTCCGCGTACACGCGTGGTCTTGACCGCCGCATCTGCGCCGCCCACACCAACCCGGCCACCACCGCCACGACGATCAGCCCGGGCAGCACCAGCTGCGGACCGACCTTGGTCTCGTGCAGCAACAGCGACTGGTTCGCCAGCATCACCACGATCACCGCACCGCCGGCGAGCACGCCCAGCACCGGCGCCACCGTGCGCACCCACACCGACTCGTGCCCGCCCCGACCGGCCCGGAAGAACACCACCGCCGCGACCGACGCCAGCACCAGCAGTACCAGCACACCCAGCGCCGCCCCCGCCGACAACCACGTGAACAGAAACGTGACCGGGTCGGCGTGCACCGCCGCGACCACCGCCAGGACGATCAACGCCACCGCCGACTGCGTCAACGAACCCGCGATCGGCGCCCCCGCCCGGGCACCCGTACCGCCGACCAGGTCCAGCCAGCCGGGCAGGACCTTCTCCCGGGCCATCCCGTACACGTAACGGGCCACGGTGCCGTGAAACGCCAGCATCGACGTCAACATCGACGTCACCAGCAGCATCGTCGCGAGGAGACTCAACCCGGAGCCGTAGGCACGGTCCAGCACCACGAACGGCAGCCCCGACGCCGGGTCGTTGACCTCCTCCGACAGACCGCCCACACCAACCGCCACCGCCCACGCCGCCATAAACAGAAACAGCGGGTAGAACGCCAACACCCCGGCGATCGACCGTGCGACGCTGCGGCTGTGCTTGGCCTCCTCGCTGAACACCGGTGCCGTCTCGAACCCGACGAACGCGGCGATGGCGAACGTGAACACGCCGCCGAGGCCGTCACGCCACATCGCCCCGACCGACAACGGGGTGAACGTGATCTCCCCGCCCGCCGGATGCGTGAACGCGGCCAGGATGAACGCGGCGATCGTGCCGAGCTCGGCGCACAGCACCACCGCCACCACCCACGTGTTCAACGCCACGTTGAGCACGCCCGCAACCGCGATCACCGCCCAGCCGACCACCGCCCACCACACCCATGACCCGCCGACCAGCCCCGACAACGTCGACCCGAACAAACCTAGAATTGCGATCCCGATCGCGCTGTAGGACGGCAACGCCAGCGCCGCACCGACCAGCCCCCACCGCGGCCCCAACCCCCGAGCCGGCAGCGCATACCCGGGCGCGGCGTGCGGCACATGCCGACTCATCGCCACATACCCGACCACCAATAGCCCCAGCGCCAAACCGGCCAGCAGAAACGTCGGCGGCACCCCAACAACCCCGGTCTGATACATCGCCAGGACACCGCCGACGAGCACCGTCATCGGCGACGACGCGCCGATCTCGTACAACGCCAGCATCGCACCGTTCATCCGCCGCCGCGCCAACCCCACCGACACGCCCGACACCGGCCGCTCCCCACGCCGGATCACCGGCCAACCTCCACGCCACGCCGCACCAACAGGCCACCCACACAAGCCAGGTCACGGCAGCCCTGCTGATGCCTTCGGAACGTCGTGGCACTGAGCCACACCACGATCCGGCTCGTCGGACGCACCGGCCCATGCCGCCAGTAGCGCTCGTCACGGCCCAACCTGCGCAACACCCGCCGCAGACTGCCGGACAGCCCGAAGAACTCGTGCGTGCCGTCCGGCCAGTCCCGGCGCACCGCAAACCCGCTCAACGGCATGACAAACAACAAGATCGCCTCCCCAGATCACCGCGACGTCCGCCGCGTCTCGACATCGCACGCCCATCGACCCGGCGCGCAACGCACAGCATTCGGCCCTGCATCGGGGAGGGCATGCCGCAGCACACGAACCGCGTCGCCTAGCGACCCGCGGAACAGCACGCCCTCCCCTTCACCTACCGCCGCGGGCTCCGCACACACAGCGGCAGGGAGCAACACAGGCGACGCCCGACGGCAGCACCGCCGCCAAGCACCACCAACCAGCCCGCCGAACTAGGCCGCGCAGACGAACCTGCCCGACCCAAACAATCCGGACACCGATGACTGCACTCGATTCCCGATGCAATGGATCATCGACAACCGCGGCCAACCCAGCCATAACAAAACGCGCATGATCGATACCCACGCCATGCGTACAGTCCGCAACGTATGCGGATGAGCTGGCTCGCCCATCGCCCATGGCGGGTCGAGATCGACCCACCGGCCGCATACCAAAGGCCCAGAGCCAGACAGGGCGCGCCAGCGGTGGGCGGCCGCTCAAGGCGTCGTATCCGCGGTGGCCGAGCGGGCGAAGGGTCGCGGCGGCCATCACATCGCGCAGCATCGTGGCGAAGTGCTCCAGCACGCCAGCGAGCCGCTCGGCGCCGACGACGTCGTCGCGGCTCCCCCGACGGCGGTGACGAACCGGACGCCGACGTCACCGTCGAACGCAACGAGCACGAGGTCGCCGTCTTCCTGTCGGATCGCTGCCTTCAGGCCGAGCAGGTCGACGTCGACCGCGGCCCCAGCTCATCCGCGTCATCAGCCGAGCCAGGCTTGGGGGCTGTGATCACAACGCCTCCCGGATCCGGGCGGCCGCGAAAGCCCGGCGGACAAGCATGAGGGCAACGGCTCGCGCCCCGGCGCCACTCGGTACACAGATGCCGCTCGTGGCAGATCAGGCACCGGACGGTGCCGGGCTCCTTGCGGTGGTGGCGGCGCAGGTCGACCGCCTCCGACAGCTCCACGTCTCAGCATTTCGGGTGGGGTGGGCGCGCCGGCCACGGTTCGCAGCGTTCAGCAGCCGGCGCACCCTGCTACGGAACGCACGACGGTCATGCGAGCCGTCATGCGTTGATGCGTAGCGTGCCGGATGCCGGCCGCGATCGGATGCGCTCGAGCGTCCGCCGGTGTCCGCGCCTGTCCGCGGACAGGCGGACAGGCGGACAGGCGGACAGGTCAGGCTGCGGGTCCGGCCGGGAGCGCGGGCCGGTATGCCTCGAACGCGTCGCGTAGCTCGGCCGCCTCTGGGGCGCCGGACTGCTGTACGCCCCGGTAGACCTCCACCGCGCGCCACCAGGTGCTCGGCACAAGCCTGCCCGATGTGACCGCGGCCAGCGCCTCCGCCGACGCCTCGTCCGGCCGCCCTGCGGCGAGCAGGGCCAAGCCGAGATCGAGCCGCGCGTTGGCCAGGCGGCGCGGCCGCGGGACGCCGCCCGGCGCCGCCTCCAGTTCGGCGATTGCGTGCCGGGCGAACTGCTCGGCGGCCGAGTCCCCGACCCACGACAAGGTGGTGGCGGTGTAGCTGATCGCCTTGGCCGGCTCGTACCGGTAGTGGTGCTCGGGGTTCTCCGGCGTCGTCAAGTTGGCGACCAGACGCGCGACACGCTCCAAAGCCTCGCGGGTATCGGCTGCGGCGCCGATGCGCGCCCACGCGCGGCCTTCCTGAGCCGTGGCCTGGATCAGCGCGGACGAGCCCGCCGGGGCGACGGCCTGGGCGTGCTGGGACAGCTCCAGGGCGTCGCCGTACCTTCCGGCCGTGAGCGCGTCCCACGCCCTGGTCTCGAAGCACCACGCCCTGATCTCGAAGTGTCCGGCGTGGTCGGCCATCTGCTCGGCCGTGGCCAGCCACGCGTCGGCGGCGTTGCCCTGGCGCAGGTCGACGTGCAGGGTCGCGGCCAGCAGCGCGAGCCACCCGCCGGTGACCAACAGTCGGCGCCGCTGCGCGAGGGTCATGCGCGCCTGGCTGAGCTTCGTGACGTACGCGATGTGCCGCCGGACCCGCGGCAGCAGCTCGGCCGGCGGCGAGCCCGCGTACGCCATGGCTAACCGGTCGACGACTTGCTCCAGGCGGCCGAGGGTGCCATCGCTAACGTCGGACGCCTCGACTCGGCGGGCCAGCTCCAGCGCCTCGATCTCGGCATCGTGCGCGGGGGCGTCGTGCGCGGCCACCGGCCCGGTCTGCGCGGCGGCCAACGCCGCCAACTCACCGCCCGCGCCGAGTGCGTCGTCGAGCCGCTGCGCGACCTCGGGGGTGGGCGTCTTCCGGCCTGTGGCGAGGTCGTGGACGTGGGTCTTGCCATGGTGGACGCGTGCAGCGAGCGCCCGGTACGACGTCAGCCGCAGCTCGATCAGCTCGCGCAGGCGGCCGGCGAACCGCGGGTCGACCTCGGTCATGTTCACCGTCCCCCGGCGGGTGCGGATGTGACACATGGTGTGTCAACTCGGCCACCCCGAGCGTAGCCGCCTACGCGTCCCGCCAGCGGATCGGGAAGACGCCCAACTTCGCCTCGTGCACAGGGTCACCCTGAGCGACGTGCTTCAGGATCTTGGAGCAGCGAACCTCGATGTCGCCGGTTGCTGTCGTGGTTGTCTTCGTCGCGGGACATGTGCCCGTGGCATCAGTCATGGCCGCGACGCTAGTCGAACAGACGTACTAACGCACTGTCTTCGACGCATCTCAAATGCGAAAACGTCCGGTTCATACGCGCCGACGCCCGAACGTCCGAAAAGGGTCAACCGCACGCGCTGCTCGAGACGACCTGACGACCTGATCGCCGCACTCCGCGACAGGAGTGCATCCGGCCTTCCAGGGTGAGGCAGCCGAAGCACGCGCTTATTGCGCTCAACGACCCCGTCAGAACGTCGCCGAGCGCGTGCACCATGCACAACAACGGCCACCGGGCCACCGGATCCACGCCGTCGAGAGCTACGCCGCCGCACTTCGACCCACTGCCGCCCGTCCCGCGAACGGGCTTTCCTTGACCTTCACGCATCAATGGTCGCCACCATTGAACCAACAGGCGCCTATGCATTTCGCGCATATCGATCATGCGTGTCGCGCCATGCGTGATCCCCGCACGTACAGATCCTCCGGTCCATCATCATCCGAGTTTGATCAACCTCCTGACGGCGACGTCCAACCCTCAAGTGCAGCTACACTCACTGCGTCAGCGACATTGACGGATGGCGAGGTCGGCTTGTGTCAACCGAACGGCGCCGTTGCGGAAGGTGCCGAACGTCGCTGGCCAGCGACAACCACGGCATCTACTGCGCATCCTGCGACGCCACCGTGGACCTCTTACGCCAGCACCCGCCAGCCGTCCCCGCAGACTTCTGGTCCCACCCGACCATCCGCGACGCCGCACGCCGACGCCACATGGGCCACCTCATCGCGGCCTACCGCCGGCACCCACACCACGGCATCCCCATCTCCCAAGAGATCGTCGGCAGCTGGGTAGGCGTCACACAAGGCCAAATCAGCCGCCTGGAAAACGGACAACCCGAACACCACCTCGACCGCCTCATCCACTGGGCACGACTCCTCGGCATCCCCGCCGACCTACTCTGGTTCACACATCCGACCCTGCACGGCTCGATCGTCGCGGAGCCAGACCCGCCAGACCCAGCGTCCGGCCTCTATGCCGCCGAGTCCTCCAACGGCGCCGGCCGTGCGGGCTCCGATGACGAGGAGGAGCCGTTGCACCGACGAACGGTCCTGTACGGCATTGTCGGCGCGCTCAGCGTCGCCCGAAATACGCTCCCGGCGGGCGATCGCATGGAAGCGGTGCGCCGGAATGTCGATCGGGGATTGCGTGCGCCGGTCACCCCCAGCGATGTCGAGGAATGGGAACGTACAGCCTGGCAGTACGCCTGCGATGTCGGCGTCGTCTCTCCGGCAACAGTGCTTCCAGAACTCCTCGTCGACCTAGATGAAGCACACGCACGACTGACCGAGGCCGACGACAAACTCCGCGACCGTCTTGCGCGGGTGTGCGCGGAACTCAGCGCGCTCACCGCTATCACACTCATCGCTTCAGACTTGCCGGGACAGGCCAGGCGTTTCTGGCGAACTGCAATTCGCGCCGCTGACCAGACGACGGACCACGAACTGCAGGCCCGCATCCGCGGCAGACGTGCGGTGTTCGCGCTGTACGACGACCTGCCCGTTACAACTGCGCTCACTTTGGCCGAGGACGCGGTCACTGTCTCGGACGGACAAGCCACCGCCGGCTCCGCCAGCGGCTATGCCGCACGTGCTCAAGGACTCGCCCAATTGGGACTGCATAACGATGCCCGCCGAGCGCTCAGCCACCTCGAGGCGACGTTCGACCGCCTCGAGGCAGCAACCGTCGACGACCGGCGATCGCAATGGGGCTGGGGTCAACAGCGCCTGCTACATGTCGCGAGCTTCGTCTACGCTCACGCTGGCGACACCTCGCGCGCGACCCAGGCTCAAGAATCCGCACTTGCGCTCTACCCCACTCAGCTCTACCAGGGACGCGCGCAGATCGAACTCCACCGGGCCACTTGCCTCGTCGCGGGCGGCGATCCGATCGAAGGCGCGCGCCACACCGTCCGGACACTCACCGGCCTGGCCTCCCCACTGCGTCACGACGCCCTGATCCGCCGGTCAGCTCAACACGTGGTCGACGCAATACCCGTGAAGGCGGCGAACGACCCCGCTGTCTGCGAAGCTCGTCACATGCTCACCTCGATGGCAACGCGGCATGACTGACTCGCAGAGCCTGACGATCGCCCACTACTTGGCCGCCGACGCCGAACAGATCCTCGAATCGGTCGTCGCACCTATCTACGCGGCCACACACGCAGACGTCATCCCGAGCGCCTTCTACGACCCGGACCGCTTCCTACAACGCGTGCGGGGATACATGCGCTCACCAGGGTTCGAACTGGTCATCGCAACCATCGAGACGGAACCTGCCGGGCTCGCTCTCGGCTACGCGTTACCCGAAGGCGCCCGCTGGTGGCAGGGACTGACCACACATGTCGATCCCGATGCCATCGCCGAAAACGGGCACCGTACGTTCGCGCTGTGCGAACTGATGGTGCGCCCCGAGCTGCAACGCCTGGGCATCGCTCGCGCCATCCATGACGAACTTCTTCACAAACGCCCAGAAGATCGCGCAACCCTTCTCGTCCGAGAGGACAACACCGCCGCCCAAGTCGCATACGCAAAATGGGGCTGGACCAAGATTGGCAAGCTCAAGCCATACCCGGACTCACCGAACTACGACGCGTTACTCCTACCGCTCATCCCGTCCGCAGACTAACCTCGCATGTCAGAGGCGACGTCCGGCTCGCCGCTGTCCGGCTAGCCGACGGCCGACACGTTTGCGTTGGCCACTCGGGCGCAGGACCGAGCTCTGCACCTCTACGCTCCGACGCGGGTCATCGGCGACCCAGATCGAGCTGTACCGGGCGGAATGTGTCATCCGAGCCGCTCAGCGGCGTGTGGATCACCCGGGGTGACCGCATACTTCCACTCGCAGAATGACACCATCAGCCGGTGGTTGCCTGCTGGCCATGCTCCCGGCTTCAACGACGTTGCCGCGGCTGGGCCGCTGGTCGCGTTCTGACGTCGGCGGCTGGTCAGCTCGGCGGGTAGCGTTTCAGGTGTTTCCGCTGTTCACGGGGGTGCTTCATGCGGCCGCCGTTGGAGCCGATGCACGCCGTCGCAGCCAGTTGCCTGCGGGTGCGGTGTATGAACCGAAGTGGGACGGCTGGCGCAGCTTGGCCTGGATCTACCCGGGTCGAGTGGTGCTGCAATCCCGGCACGGTCGCAACCTTAGCCCCTACTTCCCGGACGTCACCCGGCTGCTGCGCACCTTCCTGCCTGTCGACTGCGTTCTCGATGGGGAGCTTGTCGTCTGGGACCCGGATCGGGGCCGGACCAACTTTGTCGCTCTGCAACGGCGGGTCGTCGCCGGCCGTCGGCTGCTTGCCGAGGCACGGGACCGGCCCGCCCACTACGTCGTCTTCGACCTGCTCCATCATGCCGGCGGTGACCTCACCGGGTTGCCGCTGGCCGAGCGCCGGGCCCGGCTCGAGGGACTCCTGGCCGGCGCCCCGCCGCAGTTGCAGCTGTGCCCGCAGACCACAGACCCGGACGAGGCCCGTACGTGGATGGCGGACTGGCAGCACGCCGGCGTCGAAGGTGTCGTCGCCAAAGACCCCGCCGGCCGGTATGTGCCGGGCGGCCGCGGCTGGGTCAAGGTGAAGACCAGGTCGACGACGGAGGCGATCGTCGGCGGTGTCACCGGCAGCCTATCGGCGCCGGGCGCGCTGCTACTCGGCCGGTACGACGCCGCTGGCCGGCTCCGCTACGTCGGCCTCACGAACCCGGTCCCAGCGGCCCAGTGGGGCGAACTCGGCCAAGCGTTCGTCCGGTACGTTGCCCAGCAGCGCGGCGGCACCGTGGCACACCCGTGGCCGGTACCGCTGCCGGCTGCGTGGTCCGGGCAGTTGGGGCAGCGGCAGCCGCTGGCCTATATCCCCGTCCAGCCGACCGTCGTTGTCGAGGTTGCAGTCGACGCCGCGTTCGACGAGGAGGCCGGCCGGTGGCGTCACCGTGCTGGGTTTGTGCGGGTACGCGCTGACCTGTCGGTGTACGACGTGACGCAGGCCGCCGGATTCTGAGACCCGGCGGCCCGCGCCGGGCTCCCGACGGACGTACACGTCCGCCTGCGCCGGCAAGGCGGCGCAGGATCACTGCACCTTCATCGGGGGGTTGCCTTGTACGCGGAGCAGCTGCGCCAGCTTCACAGGGACCTCGCGGCTCGCTAGCTGAGTTAGATCCACGGCCGTGCCCGCCCAAACCGGCCTTGCACCCGACTTTTTGGATGTCGTTGGCCGCCCGGCCCCCAAGGCCGCGCCCCCAATCCGGTCCCATCGACGATTTGCTATGGATCCGTACCGTGGGGTGGCGGAGGTGGCGATGGCTGCGCGTCGAGCTCGCGGAGAGCGGTACCGGGTTCATCGGTTGCTGTTCCAGCTCTGGCTCAGCGCCGGTCTGATTGCCGCGGTGGTAGCCTCGCCGCTGCTGCTGGCCTGGGTGTCGTCGTGGCCGCTGAGTTGGCCTGAGCTCAGCGATGTCGGACAGGCATACGGCACCGTCTCGGCGGTGCTGTCGGCGCTCGGCTTCTGCGGTATCGCGATCTCGATCTACATGCAGCGTGAGCAGTATCGGGTTGCCGAGCAGCAGGCCGTCCGCCAGCGGCACTTCGACCTGCTGACGTTCACGATCCACAATCCTGAGTACCTCGATGTCTGGGGCGCCCCGGCCCCGGGCGGCCAGCCCGCGCAATACGACAGAGGGTTGCACACCTTCAGCAACCTGGTCGTCTCGCACTGGTACATGCTGTGGCGGATTGGCAACTTCAGCGAAGCGGATCTCCGCAACGATGCAGCCAACTTCTTCCGTGGCGCCATTGGCCGCGAGTTCTGGACCTGCAACGGTGCGACCTGGATCGTCCGACCGGATCCGATCGCCCGCCGATTTCTCGCCGTACTCAACGACGAATACGCCCACGCCGAGCACGCGGGTCCGCCAGCTGCGATGCCAGCGCTGCCAGCCGTCCCCCTCGACCGCCCGGCACGACCGGGCATGCCTGGACGGGCCGGGCCGAAGGCCACAGCACTTGGCGCAGGTCTCGTCGCCGCAGCAGCGCTCGGGTACCTCGCCGGGCGGCGACGCGACCGCGGGCGGCGGTGAGAACGTTGTGTCGGCACTGGGAACCCGCGCCAACATGGCCCCGCGGGCGTGCGGGCCCGTGGGGCGTCTGGCTGGCGCAACAAGTCCGGCACGCTGGTCGTGCTGCGACGAGTTGGGAGCAGCTCTCCTATCGCGGCAGTCATCGCGCATAACGTGCCGTCCCCGGACTGTCCGCCATGACGGTCACGTCCTTGTCGCCGACGGCCACCCGGCGATCACCCACCCCACCGCCGAGCCATCCGTTCGTTGCCTTCATACCGGATTCCCTCGGCTCCTCCGACGAACGCGTGGCAACACGTCGCACTGTCGGAAGCGAGACCGTCAATGCTGGCGCGGACGGCGCTGGCCAGCTCGGGCGGTCGGTGCGTACCCGGCACGACGACGTGGTGGCGGCACTGGTCTACGAAGACGGAAAGTGAGCATGACCGACCCGCGTAGCCAGGGTGCCGCTGTTCGCGGGTCTGGGTGCGATGCCGGACCAGCAAGAGGCCGTCGCCGCCGTCCACCACGTCTACCCGTGCATCACCCAGCACCGACCAGGCCACGCAGCGAGGACCTCCCTGGAGGAGCGGGCGATCGGTCCGGCTTCGCGCTCGAGGATGTCCGACCGCGCCTATGATCGAACGTATGTACGATGAGTGCGTTGGGGCCGAGACCCGCCGCCTTGCGAGCGTCAGTGACGTCGCGCTCGCTGCGGAGATCAGGACCGTGCTGATCGCGGTCCTGCTGTGCGGAGATGCCTGGCTTGCAGTGCTGCCGAGCACGCCGGAACGTCAGGACCGCGCTCGTGTCGAGATCCTCGCCGCACTCCGTGACCAGTTGGTGCTTGCCGGACCGACAGCGGCCGTGGACGAGCTTGCCGCCCTGGCCGCTCCGGTCTTGAACCGGTTCTGGCCGACGTCAGCTGGCGCGGCTGGACCGCTGGCCGAGTCGGTCGAGATGTTGCGTGCCGTGGTGATGCATCGGCTTGCGCACGTCCGTGCAGCCCGTGCCGAGGCCACCGGTTGGGACACGACGCAGCCCTAGCCCAGCCGCTGGCGGGTGCACTCAATGGTCGGCGCGATCAGTTCCGACATTTGTCACGGTATGCAACGGCAGGGCTATCTGTCGGTGATCTGACAGTGCAGAATGTCAATGTGTCGATGGAAGCCGCATGCCTCGGAATTGAGGTCCACAGCGGTGGGGTCCGCGCCGTGGTGAGCTGGCCCGACGCGACCGTGGCAGTGCTGCCGCGGGCCGCGCTGGGCGACAGTGCCGGATGGCCGGACGCCGGGTCGGGCGGTGCTGGGGTGATGTCGGATGCCGGCCGGGACGGGGTTCGGCGTGATGTGCCGCTGGCTGGGCCGGACCTGGTGGAGCGGTTCCGCCGGGTACGGCGGGCTGCGTTAGGGGTGGCTGGCGGGGTGCCCGCGTCGGTGACGGTGGTGGTGTCTCCTGGGCAGGGGCCTCGACAGTTGCCGATGCTGCGGCACGCGGCGTCCATCGCTGGGCTGGGGGCCGTCGATGTTGTGCCGGTGCCGGTGGCGGTCGGCTGGCATCTGCTGGCTGGCGGGGTGTGGTTGGCGGCTGGGGCGTCGGTGCTGGTGTTGACGATGGACGATGGTTGTGCCGCGGCGGTGTTGCGGCGCACGGCGGAGGGGTTCGAGGTGGTGGCGTCGGTGGACGCGGGCACCGTCGCAGCGGAGCTGGCCGACGGGGTGGCGGCGGCGGGTGCCGTGCTGGTGCGGGAGGTGGTGCGGCGGGCGATGGTGGGTGCGCAGGTGCCGTCGGGGATGTTCGACCTGGTGTGTGCGGTCGGTCCGGATGTGGATGCGGGGGTGGGGCGGCAGCTGGCGCAGGTGTGTGGGGTGGAGCCGATGCTGGTGGCGGAGCCGGAGCTGGCGCCGGTGCTGGGGGCGGTGCAGCGCGGGCCGGTCGCCGGTTGGGGTGGTCAGCCGATGGGTGGTGGGGCCGGGTGGCGGGACGTGGCCGGGGTGGCGCTGCCGGCGGTGGCGTCGTTGGGGTTGTTCGCGCAGTTCGTGGCTGGGGGGCAGCGGTACGGGCCGCGGGAGAAGCTGGAGTCGGGTTTCTTGCTGGCGCCGTGGGGTGTGTTGGCGTTCGCTGCCGTGTTCGGCCTGGTCGCGCTCGCTGGGGGTCTCCTGCTGGCCGCGGACCGCTCTCACCTGGCCGATGAGCCCGACAGCGGTGGGCTGGGGTGGGTGCGTGGCCGGTTGGAGGCCGTGGCCCTGGTCGGGGCCGCGGCTGGTGGGACGGTGCTGGCAGCGGTATACGCGCTGATGGCGGCCAGCTTTTTCGATCTGGATATCGGTGGGTTGTTGCGCTGGTCAGTACTGCCGGTGCTGCCAGCTGCGGTAGCGCTGGCCGCAGTGGCGATGGCGATGTGGCGGCATGCGGTGCCGCCGGCTAAGGCTTGGGCGGACTGGTTGCGGTTTCCCCTCTTCGCGGTGGTGACGGCGGGTGTCGGGGCGGCGCTGATCGGTTGGGACGAGACCGGGGTGCCGTCGCTGGTGCAGCCGCTGGCATGGCAGCTGTATCAGTGGATGCCGGGCGGGCCCCTCACGGTCATCGGCCCGGTCGGGCGGCTCGGCGGCGCGCTGGTTGGCGTGGCGGTGGCGCTACTGGTGGTGCGGCGGCCGTTGCTGCGATTGGCGCTGGGTCTGCCGTTGGCGGTGCTGGTCGCGGTCGTGCTGTCGTGGCGAGTGACAGGAACGGTGGCGGTCGGGTTCGCTGTCGCGGTCGCAGCGTGGTGGGCCGTGCGGGCGGTGGTGCCGGTGCTGCGGCCGCTGCTGCTGCGACCGACCGCCGCTGCCGACGGCCGGGGCGCGCCGGCGGCTGCCGGTGACGACCCGCAGCGTGGCCCGTACGCGGGGAGCCCGGCCGGTTTCCCCGCAGGGGCGCGGCCGGATGCGGACCGCGGCGGGTGGGACGGTGACGAGGCTGGGCAGCGGTGAGGATACTGCGACGGCTGCTGGCCGGCCTCGTGGGCGGGACGCTGTTACTCGCGGTCTTGGCAGCCCTGCCGACGTTGCTCGTCGTCATCATGCGGGCCGTCGACTGGGACTGGCGTGCGCTGGTCGCGGAGCCGATGTCGGCGCTGGGCGTGGTCGCGGTGCTGGTCGGTGCGGGATGGCTGGTGTGGCTGGCGGCGGTCTGGGCGGTGGCGGCGGATGTGGTTGCCGCACTGCGCGCTGGCCCGGGCCGGGTGGCGCGGCTGCCGGTGCCGTTGCACACCGCCGTGACCGCGGCGGTCGGTGGCGTGCTGCTCGCGCTGCACGCCGCACGTGGCGGCACCACGATGGCGGCGGTGGCGCCGCCCGCGGCAGCGCCGACCGCAGCTCCCACCACGACCCCACCCCCAGCCCCAGCGGCGGCAGAGGGCGTCCGGCCGGGCACCATCTGGGCCGACGCCGGGGTGAGCCTGCCGGGCGGCTGGCTACCGTGGCCCGTCGCAGCGGCGCTCAGCGCGGCGCTCACGCTGGTCTGGGTCCATCGCCGACGCTGGTACACGCCGCGCCCGCCGGCCAGCCGGCCGGATCATGACCCCGATCTGCCCACGCCCGGCGCCGCCGAACTCCACCTGCTCAGCGTCACGCACCAGGCCGCCGACCACGGCCCGGAGCCCGGCGATACGACGCGCACACCATCGTGGCCAGCTGAGGGTTCCGCCGACGCCGATCCCCGGCTGCCACTGGGCCAGACGAATGGCACAGGAGGGCCGCGGGAGCTCGTCGGGGCGTGGCTGCCCAGCGGGGTGCTCGGCTTGGTCGGCGCAGGCCGCTACGACACCGCGCGGGGGTTGCTGATCGCGTTGCTGGTCCAGCCCCCGGACCTTCGGCCGCGGATCGTGTGCAGCTCCCTGTTCGCTGCGACCGTCCTCGAGACAGGCCAACAAGCAATCGACGTGCCGTCGACCAACGATCCAGGCCCGCACGGGGGTTCTGGCACGGTGCTGTTCGCCGTCGGCCCGGAGCTGGCTGGCGCGGCCGCGCTGACCGCGCCTGCCGGCGATGGGGGCAGCGCGGTCGCCCTCGATCCGGCGACGGCCCTGCGCGCCGATTTCACGATCCAGGTCACGGCGACCGGCCATGGCAGCAGCTGGCACGTTGACGACGACGGTACGACGCGCGCCGTCGCCGGTGCCGCACCACGCATGCGGCGCCTGCCAGTCCTCGACCAGACCGCGACGACGACCATCCTGACCAGCCTCGGCCTGCTCGAACAGCCGGACAGCGTGGACGGCAGCGGTCCGGCGCACGCAGCCGCTGCCACCCGCGATCCTGCCGTGGCGGCTGCGGAACCTGCTGCCTGGCCCGATCCGCCGCCGGCCGGGGCGGGGCAGCCGCGACGGCTGCAGGTCCGGGTGCTGGGCGAGCCGCAGGTCCTGCGCCCGCACCCCGACGGCACCCACAGCCCGATCCGGATCCGGCGCAGCGCCGGCCGGCAGCTATTGGTCCTGCTCACGCTGCACCGCGACGGCGCCGGCGCCGACGTGTTGAAGGAGGCCATCTGGCCCGACGTGCCGTCCAGCGCTGCACACCGGCGGTTCCTCACCACGATGTCCGAGCTGGGCCGTGCCCTGCACGACGCGGCCGGCCAACCGGTGCTGCGCCACGACGACCCCGCCGCCAACGTCGTCCCGGCCCGGTATCGGCTCGACCCGGCCGCCGCCCAGGTGGACATCTGGCAGCTGCAGGACCTGCTCGCCGCCGCGGTGACGAGCGCTGATCCGGCCGCCCGCCGAGCGCTGCTTGGCGAGGCTGCGGCGCTGGACGGTGGTGAGCTCGCCGCCGGATGGGACCATGCCTGGCTGCTGCCCGACCGGGAACGCCTCGCCCGGCGCATGCTCGACATCTACGCCGACCTCGCCGATACCGAGCCGGACCACACCGCCGCGCTGCGGCTGCTGCACCGGGCGCTGCTGCTGGCACCCGGCAACGAGGCCGTCTACCACCGGGTTCTGCAGCGGCGGGCGCAGGCCGGCGACCCCGACGGCGTCCGCCTGGCCACCGCGACCCTGACCGAGCACCGCCGCACCGAGGGCCGGCCGCCCGCACCGTCAAACGTTCGCCTCCCCACTACGTGGCCGCACCCGTCGAGCCACCGGACCGGCTCAGCCCAGGCCGACCAGCCGGCCGCGACCGAACGGACCAGCCGATGAGCACGCCCACGCCACCCCCTCCCCCGCGGCCGCCCGACACGATCGGCCCACCCGCTGGTCCCGACATCCGAGGGCCCGCGGCGGCCCTCACGGCCGGACCCGGCACCGGCGGCGCGCCGCCCGCCGGCGGCTGGCGGCGCGCGGTCCTCGTGCCGTTCTCGGCCGGGCACCAGCCGCCGCTGCCCACCGGCCGCCGCGTCCCCATTCCGATCGTGCCGGCGCACCTTCGTGCGCCGGCCACGACCGCACCGTCAGGAGCGGACGGGCCGCGCGGGACGCGGCGGCGGGTCGTGCTCACCGCCACCGTCGCCGCGGTCGCCGTCCTGGCCATCGCCGCGGCCTTCGTCGTGCGCGCATCGTCCGGGCCCGGCCCAGACGACGTGGTGCGGGAGTTCTTCGCGGCGTTGTCCGCGCACGACCCGACCCGGCTCCTGGCCGATCCGTGCCAGGACAACCCGCTGTGTGGACCGGACGCGCTCCGGGCGGGCTACCAGGCGCCACAGGACGTCACCATCGGCAACGACACCGGCACCAGCACCGACCGGAACGTTGCCGTCACCTACACCCTCGGCGGCCGCCGGTTCACCGACCTCGTCGACCTGCGCAGCACCCGGCGCGGCACCTTCGGCGGTCGGGACTGGTTCATGACCAGCTGGCCCGGCGCCACACTGACACTGCCCGACCAAACACCGGCGCCGATCACCCTCGCCGCCGCGCAGCTGCCGACCCGCCAACCTCAACCGCGCCCCGCCACAATGTGGGCACCGCCCGGGGAGTACACACTGACCCGCCCAGCTACCACCCTGCTGCTGGCGGTACAGCAGCAAGTCACGGTCACCAGCGGCCCGCCGATCACCCTCAACCCCGGCACCACCCTCGCACCGGGCATCACCGAGACCGTCGAGCGGCTAGTCCACGACCGCATCGACGCCTGCGCCACCAAGCACAGCTTCTCCCCCACGTTGGACGCAACCGCCCGCGGATGGCACAGCTGCCCCATGACCTACCTCGAGCAGTACGCCATCACCGACGACCCGACCTGGACGGTGCAGCGCTACCCAACCCTGCACCTGGAACCAGCCGCAGACGGCGCGATCACCGTCACCACCACCAACCCCGGCCAGGCCGCCATCCGCTACCGGTGGACCACCAGCGTCGCCGAACCACGCACCTGGACCGACGCCACCGACACCATCGACCTCACCGTCACCGGACAGGTCACCGCACCGAACGGCACCCCCGAATGGCAACCAGCCTGAGCCGATAGGCCACGTCGTACCTCGGGACATCTCGGTGGGACCACGTTGCTGCCCTCGTTCCGGGAGCTGCCAGCATGTCGCCACATCGTCGCTGGGCTGCGGTGTTACCGCGTGTGATCCGGTGTGATGCGCTGTGACGCCGCGATCAGGGCCACTGCGGCCGATCCGCCTTTACCGTCGCCGATGTCGATGGACGAGAAAGGCTGATGGTGATCATGCGGGTGGTGTCGGCGGGACGCCGGGCAGCGTCGGACCTGTACAGCAGCGGCGGCGTCTGGCGCCAGTACCGCATCGCCAGGGCGCGGGCCATTGCTCGCGCGGCGGCGGGTGCGGTCCTGCTCCTGGCGGCGGTTACCGGGCTGCCGATCGCCCTGCTGCTGCTACAGCGGCCCCTGTTGGACGGGTTCGACCTGGCGGCGGTGGTGGCCCAGCCGATGAGTGCCGCGCTGCTGGCCGTCCTCGGCGTGGCCGGCGGGTGGCTGCTGTGGCTGTGGCTGGTCACCGCAACCGTGCTCGACGTCGCCCGTGCCGTCCGCCGACACGGTACGCCCAGACTGCTGCCCGCACCGCTACACGCTGCACTGGCATCGATGGCCGGCATCCTCGTCACCGCAACCGGACCGGACGCAGCACACGCGGCGGCGGCACCGGCCGCTGCCGTCCACGCCCCCGCCGCGGCCACCGGCGGCACGACCGCAGCGCCGCAGGCGGTCGCCGGTCCCGACCCCGCCACCTGGGCCCGTCCGGCCGCGACCGATGCCGCCCACGCCGGGCACGCGGCCGCGCCGACGCTCGGCAACCCGCTGGCCTCCTACCAGGTGCGGCGCGGTGACTGGCTAGGCGCGATCAGTGACCGGTACCTCGGCGACTTCGACCGCTACCCCGAGCTGCAACGACTCAACCCCGGCCTCATCCGCGACAGCGCGGGCCGGCGCGGCCCAGACCACATCGAAGCCGGATGGCGGCTGATCCTGCCCGCCGACGCCGTCGACCGCGGACCGCGCCGGCACGCCACCGGTACCAGCACCACCGCGACCGGTACCGAAGCCACAACCGCCGGAGGCGGTCAAGCGGCGGACATCGCCACGCCCGGCACGACCGCGCCGCCCAGCACGGCCATTGCCACGCCAGCGCCGTCAGGACAACCTGGTACAGCGACTGCCAGCCCCGCCGGCACGCCACCGAGCCCAAGCGGGTCGGCGACCGCTGCACAACAGCAGGCCGGGCGGGCCTCCAGTCGACTGCCGGGCGGTTGGCTCAGTCTGCCGATCATCGCCGGGGTCGCCGCTGCCACGGTATGGCTGCGCCGGCGCCGACCCGGCCGACGAGCCGGTCTCGGTGACCGCCGCACCGAGCACCAGCCGCCGGCACTGCGCCGCCGCAGCACGCCACACGACGCTGACCCGGCACCGGCCGACCGCAGCCAGCCCGACGACGGGCGCCCCGGCCCGGTGCATCCAAACCGTGAACACCAGTCTCGCAGCGACGCTGACACTGGCCTGGTCCAGGCCGTCGGCTGGCCGGAACCGGCAGCCCGGGTGCTGACCGGGCCGGGCGCGCACGACGCGGCCCGTGGCCTGCTCGTCACCACCCTGACCGCGACCGGAGACCTCGGCGACCACGGGCAGGTTGTCGTGCCCGCCGAAACCCTCGCCGCGCTCTTCCCCGACGTCACCGACCGGATCGCGGCACAGCCGCGGCTGCACGTGACCGCGTCGCTTCCGGAAGCGGTCACCGTGCTTGAGACACTGCTGATCCGACGACACCGGCACCAGGACGACCGCGACACCGGCACACCCGACCCGACCACGCCGACCACACCAGCGAACGCTCCGGTGCTACTCGTGACCCACCCGCCACAGCCGGACCATCGGGCGCGGCTGCGCGCTGTGCTCCAACTCGGGGCGCCGCTGCAGATCACCGCCGTCGTCCTCGGTCCCTGGCCCGACGCCGAACCCTGGACCGTGCACGCCGACGGCCACACCGACCACCCCGGCCAGCACCTGCTCCTGCTCGACCCGACCACCGCCCGGCACCTGCTCGACACCTCCACGCCGCCGTCCCCCAACGAACCGCCACAGACCGCCGCCGACCGGCCGAACCGGGCGGCGGCGCAGCCCACCGGTCAGGCCGTCCACCTGCGACAACCGCCGGCAGCAACCGCCGCGGCCGCGGCACGCGGCGACCGGCATCCCGCGGCCGAAACCGACCCGGTTCCCACACCGTCCGTTCTCCGCCCCGACCCGGCCACCCCGCACCAGTCCGCGACCCTGCCCGGCGCCACGCCAACACCGGGCAGCTCGAGCGGTGACGGGTCGGCGCTGACACTGCCGGTGCGGATCCGGCTGCTCGGCGCAGTGGCCATCGTCCACCGGGACGGGCACCCGGTCACCGGGATGCGCCAGCACGCCCGCGAGCTGCTCGTCTACCTGGCCGTGCACCGCGGCGGCGCCGACCTCACCGACATCATGGAAGCGCTGTGGCCCACCGCGACCATGCGCCGCGCCGCGCAACGGCTGTCCACCGACACCGCTGACCTGCGCCGCCACCTCCGCGACGCGGCCGGACAACCCCGCCGCAACGCAGCGGCCAACCACAACAAGATCGAGCCGGTAGTCAACACCGGCGGCCGATACCACCTCAACCCCGACGTTGCCGACGTCGACCTCTGGCACCTCGACGATGCACTGCACGCCGCCGCTGCCAGCACCGACCCGCACACCCAGATCGAGCGGCTCCGCGACGCCATGCACGCCCACACCGGCGCTCTCGCCGACGGCTACGACTACGACTGGATCGACCAATTCCGCGAACACACCCTCCGGCAGGGCATCCACGCCCGAGTCCGCCTCGCCGGCCTGCTCGCCCCCACCGACCCGCGGACCGCCGCCGACCTCCTGCAGGCCGCCGCCGACCTCGACCCGCTCCACGAAGACCTGGCCGGCCGGGCCATGCGCGCCCTCGCCACGATCGGCGACACCGCCGCCGTGGCCCACCGCCTCGACCACCTCAGGGCCGCCCTCGCCACGATCGGCGAAACCCCCAGCACTGACACCATCACCCTCGCCACCGACCTCTGCCAGCCACACGTCCCGAGCCCCAGCACCTGAATCCCCCGTGGGCCACACCGAAGCCGTACCCGTTGGTCCGCCCAATGCCAGCGCCCACCATCGCCGCGGACGAGAGGAACACCCCGCCATGCCGCTCACATCCCGGCACCCGGCTGCCAGAGGCCGAACCCAGATGTTCGCGGACGGCCGCGGGCTAGCTGCCGGAGCTCCCGCATGATCATCTCGCTGGACCCGGAACTGCTGCAACGGCTGACCCGGCTCGACGACCCCCGGACCACCGCCGTAGCGGAGCAACTGGACGACAACCTTGCCGCCGCGGTCCGGCACACCGCGCTCATGCGGCGACTGTTCTACACCGCCGTCCTCGTCGTCGCCCTCTACGGCACGGCCACCGGCGCGGTGACCGCATTCGACCTGCCGTGGTGGATCGCGATCAGCGGCATCTTCGCCCTCGAACTCGGCGGCGTGACGTTCCTGTCCAACGCCGACGTCCGCCGCCGCCTCGGCGAGCACGCCACCGCCTCCCGGCTGCTCGGCGCGCTCATCGCCGCCACAGCGGCCACATTCAACGTCGCGACCCACAGCAGCCGGCTGCTCGGCGGCTTCTACGCCCTGATGAGCGCGCTCGGCTTCGTCAGCTGGTGGCTCGACGTGGAGAACAAACGCCGCGACCGGCTCCGCGCCAAGGGCCTGCTGCCCGCGCCGACACCGAAGTACGAACTGTCACATTGGATCCGCCACCCAATGATCACCGCCCAAGCCCGCGGCCTCGCCAAAGCGCACCCGCAGCTCGGCCTGTACGGCTCGCTGCAAGCCGCACGCATCATCCGCCGCCGAGAACAACGCGACGCCGCCCTCGCCGACGCCCTCCGCACCCGCATCCGGGCCGCCGCCGGCAAACAGATGGCCGACATCGCCGTACTCACCTACGACATGGACGAAGTCGCCCACCGGCTCCGCACCAACGCCGACTACGACGGCCTGACCGCGTTACTCGGCAGCGAACTGACCGCTGAACACATGCTCCACGGCCGCGACGATCGGGCCGCGATCGCGGCCCGTGCCTTCCTCGCCCGGCAGGCCCAGACGACACTGCCGCTCGGGGCGACCGCCGCCGACCACGATGAGCCGCCGACCTCAGCGGACCTCGGCGAGATCACCGATAATGTGACAGAGCCGCAGGGCACCGCTGACCACAACGGTTCGGCCGCGGAGGACGCGACGCGGCAGGCGACGCTCGCCGTCGACCGGCGGTGGCCGCCAACAGGCGCAGCGGTCAACGGCCGCGCGGTGTTCCACCGGTCGGGCGCCTGGCCGAGCCTGTTGCCGGCGTCGCCGTCGAACGCCGGCAGCATCACGGCCACGGTCGAAGAGGAGCCCGAGAACAGCCGCGGACTCGACCAAGCGGACGCTCCGCCACCCGCGCCGCCGGCCACCACCACGACCGGGGCTTTCGGAGCGGGCAGCCGGCCGCCGCAGCGGCGGGTCCGCGTCAACGTCGTCGGCGAACCAGCCATCCTGAACGCGGCTGGCCAACCGGTCCGTGGCCTGCGCGCCAAGAGCACCGAACTGCTGGTATTCCTGGTCGTCCGCCGAGACGGCGCCGCGCTCGCCGACATCCTCGACACGATATGGCCAGACATCACTAGGCAAAAGGCGAACCAGCGGCTTTCGACCTGCCTGAGCAACCTGCGCGGCATCCTCCGCGACATCCTGGGAGCCACGGACCTCGAGACCGCTACCAGTCCACGGCCTGAGCCCATCGTCAACACCGGCGGCCACTACCACCTCAACCCCACCATCGTCACCGCCGACTGGTGGCAACTGCTCGACGACCAACACACCGGCACACCCTCGGCGACCGATGCGGCCGTCAACGCCGCACGCGCACGGATCGCCAACGACTACGACTACCCCTGGCTCGACACCGAACCAGACAGGCCCTCGGGACGAGTCGAAGGCCAACCCTGGGGGCACAAATGACATACGTCTGCTATAGACGACACTTCCACACGCGGCCTGCGCCGACCGCTGCTCCGCCACCGCCCTCGGCCTGCTCCCGGTCGTACTCGTTCTCGCGCGCGGCCATTCCTCAACGGCGGCTACGCGATGAGGGCCGGGCTACTTCGCCGCCGACCGGGAGTCCGGCGACGCGGTCGTCAAGCTGTTCCCGTCGATTCGCACCGCCGTCATCGAGAACCGCTACTTCCTGCGCCGCGCGGTCACGCTGCTCGCCGGCGAGCGGGGCATCCGGCAGTTCCTCGACATCGGCACGGGCCTGCCGTCGGCCGACAACACCCACGAGGTCGCCCAGCGCCTGGCACCGTCGTCCCGGGTGGTCTACGTCGACAACGACCCGCTGGTCATGGTCCACGCCCGCGCGCTGCTGACCGCGGCGCCGGGCGCCGGCCCGACCGACCACATCGAGGCCGACGTCCGCGACCCGGAGCGCATCCTCGAGGAGGCGGCGAAGGCCCTGGACTTCAGCCAGCCGATCGGGCTGATGCTCATCGCGGTCCTGCTCTTCATCGCCGACCACGAGGACCCGCACGGCCTCGTCCGCCGGCTGGTCGCCGCCCTGCCGCCGGGCAGCTACCTTGTCCTGTCCCACTCGAGCGGCGACTTCCCGACCCCGGAGGCGGTGCACGCCTTCCGCACCGGGGCGATCCCGGTGTACCTCCGCCGCCACGACGAGATCGTGCACTTCTTCGACGGCCTGGACGTGCTCGACCCGGGCGTGGTGTCGATCTCCAACTGGCGCACCGAGCACGAGGTGCAGCCCCGCCCCGACGAGTCGGAGACCGCGACGGACTGCGCGGTGGCCCGCATTCCCTAGCTCGGCGCGCCGCCGCCTTCGTCGAGGTCGAGCCGGAGCAGGCCTTCGCCAGTGGCCACGAACACCATCGATCCCCAGGTGGCGAGGCCGGAGATCGGCAGGCCGAGCGGCAGCACGCGGACCTCGGTGCCACGAACGGGGTCCCACCAGCGCAATGTCTGGTCGTCGCCGCCGCTGACCAGCGCGCCGCGGCTGGTGGCGATCGCGCGCACCCGGCCGCGGTGCGTGAGCATCGGTCCGCCGACCGGCAACAGGGTGTCGGGCGACCAGAGCCGGACCGCGCCGTCATCCTCGCCGACGGCGAGCATCGTCGAGCCGCCGGGCATCGGCACGGCGGCCATCGCCGCCACCGATACGGGCTGCACCGACAGCGGCGACCCGGTGTCCGCCTCCCGCAGCTCCAGCTGCCCGGCAGTCGCGATCGCGAGCAGGGCGCCCCCGGCCGAGCGCCGCACGAACGCCACGGCCCTGATGTCCTGGTCCGATTCCGCCTGCACGCTCAGCCGGCGCAGGCGGAGACCGGCGGCCGTGGGCGTCCAGAGCTGCACGGTCCGGCCTCCGGCGACGGCCAGGATCGTTCCCTGGCCAGGTGCCAGCACCACGGCCATGGCGACGACCGGCGCGAACGCCGCGATCCGCGCGTCGCCCAGCAGCCGCGCGTTGTCCGGTCCGCTGGAGCTCCACCGACCCCATGGGATCCGGCCGAGCTCGGCGGCGGGGCCCGAGGATCCGGTCGCCGGGTCGACCAGGCGTACGACGTGCCCGCTCCCGGCCGCAAGCAGCGTCGAACCGTCCGGCATGGGCACGACCGCCACGGTCGCCGACCCGGTGAACCAGGTGGTCCGGTCGACCTGCGACTCCACCGGCGGCCGGGCGAGCGTGCCCCGTTCCGTGTCCCACAGCCGGAACCATTCGTCGCGGCTGCCGGTGGCCAGCCACGGCCGGCCGTCGGGCAGGGCGCCGGCGGCGATGGAGGTGACGTCGAGGGCCGGATCGACGCCCCGGCTGGTTGAGAACCATTCGTTGTCGGGCGGCGCGGCCTCCTGCCGGTCGGGGGTCGGGCTCCACAGCCGGATCGTGCCGTCGTCGGCCGCAGTTGCGATCAGCGAGCGGCCGTCCGGCATCGCCAGGGCGACGACGTCGCGGACCGCGCCGGCGTGCCCGGTCAGCGGGTCGCCGTACGGTGTGACGCGCAGCCCGAACAGGCCGCGCTGTATCGCCCACAGTTTCACGACCCGCTCGACGACCGCGGCGAGCAGCGTCTCGTCCCGCACCCGCAGCACCGCCCAGCGCTCGACCCGACGCCCGCCGGATCCGGCGATGGTGGCACGCTGCTCCCGGCGCGTCGCGAGGTCGTGCAGCCGCAGCGGCCAATCGCCGTCGATGGTCTCCT
Organism: Dactylosporangium darangshiense; assembly: GCF_039537565.1. NCBI lineage: Bacteria > Bacillati > Actinomycetota > Actinomycetes > Micromonosporales > Micromonosporaceae > Dactylosporangium > Dactylosporangium darangshiense. Next base: position 46,555 of record NZ_BAABAT010000038.1, on the reverse strand, counting down.
CGACGGTAGCCAGCGTCGGCCGGTCGGCCGACGGTACCGCCGCCACCATTGCCGCCTTGGCGGTGAGGGAAAGGCCTGGCAGCGCCGCCGACACGGGGTCCTCGAGCCGGAACGGGCCCCACAGGTGCACCTGCAGGTCCGGCCGGAACGGCTGCGCGAGGAAGGCCGCGACAACGGTGCGCCCCTCCGGCATCGGCACGGCGGTCATGGACTGGACCGGGCCCAGGATAGGCGTACCGTGCCGGTCCGGCGGGTCCAGCCGGCTCACGATCAGGCCCGTTGCCGGGTTCCACAACCGGATGCTGCGGTTGTTCCCGCCGACGGCCAGCAGGACCTGCCCGTCCGACAGCGGCACGGCCGCCAGGTGACGCACTGCTCCGGCCCGATCGATGAGCGATGCTCCGGCCGGCTGCCCGGTGACCGGGTTCCACAGTCGCACGGTCCCGTCGTCGCCGCCGCTGGCAAGCAGGACCGGCGCGCCGGGCAGCGTGACAGGCGCCAGCGCGAGCACCGGGCCCTCGTGCCGGCGCAACGGATCCCCGACCGCCTGGCCCGTTGCCGGGTTCCACAGTCGCACCGTCCCGTCGTCGCCGCCGCTGGCCAGCAGCATTCGGCCGTCGGCGACCGGCACCGCGGCGAGGGCCCGCACCGGCCCCGCGTGGGCCGGCAGCCGCACGTGCAGCGGGTTGGGCTGCAGCCGGGCCCAGCGCAGCGCGCCGCCGCTGACCGATGGCTGGGCGCCGGCCCGCCGCGGGCGGCCGGCGCGCGCCGACCGGGCCCGGTGCACGACGGTGAGGGGGCGGCTCCCGGCCACCCAGGACTCATGGATCGTCACGCCGTCGGTGGTCTGCGACCTTTCGTACCTGGCCAAGCGGTCCTCGACCACGAAGCGGGGCAGCAGCGCGTCCGGATTGGTCGCCACGAACTCCGGCTGCGGCACCATCCGCGCCCTCGCCACCGCCCGGATGGCGGCCCGATCGCCGGGCGCCGCCGCGCACAGAGCGTGGCGCGCGGCGAGCACCGCCGCCAGCTCCGGCGGCAGGTCGAGACGTCCGAAGGCGGTTCGCAGCACGGCGCCGGCCAGCCCGTCGGGGTCCAGGTGGTCGAGCAGCCACGGCCACCGCGGCAGGTCGTCCCACGCCTGCGCGATGGCCGCATGGTCGGCGAGATGATGCACCAGGTAGGGGCGGGGCGGCCGGGGCTGCCGGGCCTGCGCGGCGGCCGCTAGGGCGCGCACGATGCGCCGATGCCGGCCGGGATCGGCCCGCTCGTCCTGGAAGCGTTCGACGAACGCGCGGTGGGCGAGGCGGTAGACGGCCTGCCGGTGCTCGGTGTCGAGCATGACGTACGGGGCGGCGGCGGCCAGCAACCGGCCGACCATCTCCTCGTCGATCGGCTGCCGGCCGCTGACGGCCTCGGCGACGGTGACCCAGGTGCCGTCCACCCGGGGCAGCCCGCGGCCCTGGGCCAGGGCGAGGGCGAGCAGCAGGTCCGGCAGGTCCGGATGCTGCCGGGCGAGCCGGTCGACCGCGGCGCCGAACAGCGTGCCGACGTCGCCCGCCAGCGGGTTCACCGGCCGTCTCCAGGGGCGCCGGGGTATCCATCCTCCGGGTTGAGGATCTTGTGGACCGCCAGGCGGGCGTAGAGGAACTCTTGCCCGGGCCGGTTCGCGATCTGCTCGGCGAGATCGTCGATGGTCGCGTCGTCGGCCGCGAAGGTGCCCTCCGCGCGGGCCGCCGTGAGCCGGCGCACCACGTAGTCCGCGAGAGCGCCGGGCTCCCGCTCCACCCGGAAGACCTTGCAGTGCTCGGCGCCGCCGAGCGCGTCGAGCACGTTCTGGTCCGCGGGGACCGGGCCGTCCAGCCGCTCGTTCGTGGAGGAGCGGGTGCCGGCCACGACCCGCGTGCGGGGGAGGCCGGCGAGCCGTCGCAGCAGCGAGCCGGCCACGGTCAGCGGCAGCACCGCCTCGTCCACCGCATCGACCAGGACGGTGAGGGGTGCGTCACGGTCGCGGAGCCGGCCGAGCAGGGATTCGACCCGCTCGCCGATGTCGGCGTCGGCGCTGGGCTCGGCGAGCCCGGCAGCGGCGGCCAGCCGGGACAGCACATCCCTGACGTCCAGCCCGGTCAGGTGGATCACCGCGTCGAACACGCCGTCCGGCGGGCGTTCGCTCTCCGGCAGGTGCTCCAGCTGGCCGGCGCCGATCAGCAGCTCGCGCAGCACCGGGTCGGCGTAGGCGACGAGGTTGCCCAGCAACGCGGACTTGCCCGATCCGGGCGGGCCGGTGACGATCGCCATCCCCTCGGTCGCGGTCCGCAACCAGGTGGCGATGCGTCGACGGTCGCGGCGCCGGCCGGTGAAGAACCACGACCGTTCCCCCTCCGCGCCACCCTGAGCGCTGGGGACGAAGTGCGCGCGCAGGTCGGCCTGCAGACGGCCGATGAACGCCATCAGGTCGTGGTAGACGTCGACGGGGGCGGTCACCGGTCCGGCAGGGAGCCCGGGCCTGGCCAGCGGCGGCGCCTCGTGCAGCCAGAACGACCAGACGGCCCCGCCGGGCAGCTTCTTCTTGAGCTCCGTCACCAGGTCTTCGAGGTCGATGGTCTCGTCGTTGACGGTGTACGCGCCGATCGTGCTGCTCAGGGCGGCGTGCAGCTCACCCAGGTACGTCGGCCCGTCCCCGCCGACGCCGATGACCGCCAGCCGGCGCGGCAAGGGCCGCTGGCCGGCCAGCAACGCGGTGAGGCCCGCGGCGACCGCCTCGGCCCGGCACGCCTCGACCACGACGAGGCTCCACGTGTCGGAGTGCAGCCGCCTGCGCCACTCCTCCCCGATCGCGTCCGCCAGGGTGTTCAGGTTCACCGCGGTGCCGCTTCGACCGCGCCGGCTGTCGTACGCCGCGAGCCAGGCTTTGTTGCCGTCGGACTCGCCGTGCCCCATCCACAGCAGCACCGAGCTGCGCGGGCGGCCCGGATCGGCCCAGCCGTCCAGCCGTTCGATCACCGCGCTGAGCGTGCGGTCCTGGGCCGGGGCCTCCCACTGCAGCTCCGCGCCGCCGAGCGCGCGGAGCAGGCCGACCACCCGGTGCAACTCCTCCTCCATGCCGTCCAGCCGCGCGTAGTCGCGGAACTCGCTGAACGTCACCGGGACCACGTCGAAAAGCGGGCCGTCCGCGCCGGGGGTCACCGGTGCGCTCGCGACGCCGGCTCGTCGCGGTCGTCCGCGGGCACGGCCATGACCAGGTCGCTGACCGGTGACGCGCCACCACCGTCGAGCTCCACCCGGTACACGCCCGGCTCCGGCAGCGTGACCGTCGCCGACAGCCGCCCGTCGCGCCGTCCGGCCGCCGGGCGATCCACCTGCCGCTCGCTGCCGACGTCCAGCACCCGGCAGGTCACCACGGCCGGGTCCGTCCCGGTGATCCCGATCTCGAAGGGCGCGCCGGCCGTCACGACGTCGGGCAGCGTCAGGCCGATGGCCGTCTCGCCCAGCGGCGGCCCGAGCGGATTCTCGGTGAGCACGGAACGCACGTGGGCGACCGCCTCCCGCGTCTTCGCGATCGCGGTGTGGGTCTGCGGCAGGTACACCGGTTCCGCGCCCACCGGTGCGGCGGCGTCGCGGTAGACGGTCCCGTCCCCACCGCGGTCGACCCGCCGCGGCGGCCCGTCGTCGCCGGGCAGGAGGGTGTACTCCCGGCCCTCCGCGACCCCGTCCGCGAGCACGATGCTCTGCACGGTCGGCTGCTCGACGCCGACGAGCGGGCGCAGGCCCCGGCCGCCGTCGGCCCGCAGGACGGCCTGCATCGCCATGGCCGCCTTGGCCAGATCCGCGTCGCCGCCCAGCCGGGCCACGTCGTCCGCGGTCAACGGCCGCGCCGCCGGGCCCTCCTCGACGCAACGGTAGGCCGGCAGCAGCGCGTACAGCCCCGGCATGCCGGCGACCAGCCGGCGCAGCCGCGCCCGCGGCAGCGGCAACGGGCCGCCCCGCCCGGTGCTGAGGATGACCGCCGCCTTGGCCGAGCCATAGAACGGCGTGCCCAATGTGACGGTGTACCGCGTCTCGCCGTCGCCGTGCAGCTGCTCGGTGAACCACCGGGCGACCAGGCCGCCCATCGAGTGCGCGACCAGGACCAGCCGGGCCGAGCGGCTCCCCTCGCGGTGCGCGCGCCAGCGGCGCAGGTGCCGCTCGGCGGCGTCGGCCAGCACGGCCGCGTTCACCGGCACCGGCAGCCGCCAGTCGTAGGCGAACTCCAACACCGCGTCCGGATGGGCTGCGGCCCGGCGGACGCCCGTGAGCAGCGCCGTGTACGGCTCCACCCCGCGCAGCATCGGCGCGAACGCCGGCACCCGCAACACGCGGGTCGCGCGGACCCGACCGATCCGCCCGGCGAGCTCGTCCTCGGTCACGGCGAGCGCGTCAAGCCCGGCACCCGAGGTCCAGGCCCGCACATACCACCCGATGTCGGCGACTCCCCACAGCACCCGCTGCGTCTCGGCGTCGACCAGCTCGCTGCCCATGATGCCGGGCAGCACGATGACCGCGTCCCGGCCGACCGAACGCGCGTCGTCCACCGACCCCACCCACCTTGAGTCACGCCGCGCTCACCCACGGCATCTGAGGCACCCTAGCGCGAACCGCCGCCACGCCGCGGCCATGACCGACCTTGATACGGGCTCTAGCCGGAGCCGCCACAACCGCCAACGCATTGCACAGACCGGTGAACACGATTCGCAACTGTTGGGACACTGAAAGTAGTCGGGCTGGATATAGAAAAGGGCCGTCGCGCCATGCGGGCGCGTCGCCGATGTGCCAGCCCGGGTTGCGCCGCGGCAGCCCGTCGACGCGCGGTACGCCGGACGGGTTTGCCTGTGACCCGGTCCGGTCGCGAGGCACTCGGCTCGGCCACGTTCCGCGACGCGGAGCAGCGGCTCAACGGATACGGCAACGCCTTCCAGCGGTTGGACCACACCGCCCCACTGTTCGTCGATGCCGGATACCTTGACCTGCGTGCCGCGTCGATCCGGACCGGTGGCAGCGGCTGATCGAGTTCGGGCGACCCGGCACGTGTTCAGCTACAACGACGGACTGGTCGACGCGACGTTTCCTGACGAAGGTCCCGTCCAGCACGACACGGATCGGGCACCGGCTTACGATCACCGAGGAACTCTGCTGTCAGGCGATCTCCGACACCGAGGCCCCGCGTCGGGTCATCGCCAGGCTGACCGCGCCCTGAGCGTGGCCGTCCGCGCAGACGTAGTTCATCTCGGGGTAGCTGCCGGCCGGCACCGGGACCGCACCGACGCCCAGGCACTGGCGAGTGTTGTCACAGCAGGGCCTGCTTGCGTCCGCCAGAGGCACCGCGCCCATGGTCGGGCTCCGCCGTTCCGAGGTGGGGGCAGCGGACCCTGATGGGTGCGGCGCCCCTTCTATTTTTGCGGGGTGGGTGTGGTGCGCGTCTGCCGGATTTGGTCGGCCAGCGCGTGATGCTTTGGGTTCGATCAAGCGTGGCAGGCGCGTCCGTGGCCCGCCTGGTCTGCCGATGGTTGCATCCCCTGTCGATTTCTTCAGACCATTGCGGGCTCTCCACAGCAGGTGATAGCCATTCGTCGATACCTTCGGTCCGTTAGACAGTCTTCGTGGCACGGGCGCCACACGGGCCGCGCCCAGTGTGCTATTCGGATTCGGATGGCATGGTTGGCGTGATGATGAGGTCGTCCCATCGGTCACCGGTCCAGATCTGCCAATGGCCGCCGTCGTCGGCGCGCATGTTGGCGTCGAGTTGGCGGGCCAGTTCGGCGCGGTCGGCGTCGTTGCGGACAGGCTGAGCGGTAGCGACGGCCAGGGTGTAGAAGCCGTCACCGAGCGGGGCGAGCATTCGCAGCGCGCTGAGCCCGGCGCGGGTCGCCTGGCTGACGCGCCGCGTGCCCTGGTATTCCTCGACCAAGGCGTCGAGGAACTCTTCCTCGCTGGGTCGCCGCCCGGACCTGGTGCGACACGCGGCGACGCACGCCCGAAGCTCCCGATACCCCAACCGCGACGGAAGGTTCGGGTCGTAGCTGGACGCCCCGCCGTCGCCGGCGTTGCGGATGGCGCCGACCGCGTCGCGTCCGAGCCGCAGGACCGCGTTGAATGCCTGACCATCCCGGGTATCCAAGGCCCGGTAGGAGGTGACCCGCAGTCCCCGGAGCTCGGCCGGGATGCGTAGCCTACTGTGCGGCAGTGTGATCCGCTCGACCGGGTCAGCATCCTCACCGGGATGGCTGAGCCTGGGCTCGACGGCGGGTGCGGGGTGCAGCTGGTCCAGCTGGTCGTGGGTGAGCCCGCGGCGGGCGTTCGCAGCGAGTTCGACGACGGCGTGGTGCAGTGGGCCGTGGATGGGATCGAGGTAGCGGGCGAGTTCGACCAGCTTGCCGGTGATCACGGTGGCGGTGGCGGGCTCGGCCCGGTCGCCGATGACGAGGGCGTGCCGGTGCGCGGCTGGTTCGCCGAGCGCAGTCCAGAATTCGGTGTCGTCCGGCCCGACCACGCCGATCGGTGGCTGGTCGCCTGGCAGATGGTAGTACACGTGTGACTCCTCACGAATCGGGTGGTGCGCGGCCTGGCCCGCGGGCACGCCCGTTGTATGCGTCGAGGCGCTGGCGCGGTAGCAGCCCCGGTCGATGCTCACGAGTCCGTCGAGCTCACCCGGAACGGTCTCGATGTCAGCGGTGGCGGGGACAAGGTCCCCGCCACCGCCTGGCCGCGCTACTCACTCATGATCTTCAGACTTGGGTTTACGGCTGCTGAGCATGCGCACGGTCGTGTTGAGCTTGATCGGTGCATCGTCCGGGCCTCTGAGGAACGGGTTGATGTAGACGGGACGGCGCAACGCCCTGCCGGGTCCGTATGCCTGGCTGCGCCAGTGGCCGGAGACCCAGAACCGGCTGCTCTGGGAGCGTCTTGGGCTGCCCTGCGCCGATGGTGAACCGGGCGGCGTGGTGTTGCGGCTGGCGCGGATACGCACGATCCGCACCTCGGGTGCGGGTCGGTTGGTGCGCGCGTAGGTCTTCCGAATAGATTTGTCGATTGCCGCGGTGGTGATGTCGGCGGCCTGCTGCGCGATCAGGAGCCAGGTTGCGATCAGCGCTGCTGTTGGATGGTTGCCGGGCGGCAGTTGCTGATCGTCAACGTGGGCAGCGCGTATCGGGGTGAGCCAACCGACCTGTTCGCGTAGTCGCTGGAGGGATTTGTCGTCAAGGCCAGCGCCGATCGTGCGGTAGCTGACCACCTGCCAGCCGTCGCTGGTGCCGGTCCAGGACGCTGCGGCGATCTGTCGTTGTGTCATTGGCCGGGACCACACGAGCAGTCCGTCCGTCGCGGGCATGAGGTCGCGGCTGATCGTGACGGCAGGCAGCTGTGCTGCGGCGTGTTCGGCCAGGTCGGTGAAGTCGCTGTCGATCCAGAACAGGCGTGATCGGTCCAGGCCGGCGGCGATAGCTTGACGTGCGTCGGCCATCGCGACCACGGCTGGAAGGCCGTCGTTGCCCCGGTAAAAGTGCGCGAGCCGGTCGCGCACCTTTGGCAACTCTCGTGCGGTGATGGCGGTTGCCGGCCAGGCGGTCGTCGTGATGAGCGTGCGTCCCGGTTGCCGGGCGTTCAGGAACGCCATGTGGAGTTGCTCGATACGCTCTCGCGCTGGTCGATGGTTGCCGAGGCCGAGTGCCCGCACGGCTCGGTCGACCACTTTGTTGTCTCTGCCGTCGTCGATGTAGCGCTGGCACGTCGCGCACGCCGCCCATGCCTGGCCGAAGTTCTGTACCAGGCCTGCGGTCGGGCCGATCGCGACGGCGGCGACCTCACCGCCGACGAGCGTCCACATTGGGTATTGGTCCCCGCAGAAGTCACACGAGCGGCGCACGGTGTCGAGTTGGTTGACCGGGACGGGTACCGGCTCGTGTCCGTCGGTGACGAGTTGGATCGGGTGCATGTAGCTGGGCGGCGCACCGAGGGTGTTCAGTGGGGAGAGGCAGATCTGGCAGGCCATCTCTTCTCGCGTGGCCGTCATGCCGTCGCCTCACCGTCATGCTGTCGACGGTCGCGCAGCCGCGGTCCTCGACGGGGCTGGCTGGTCGGCATCGTCATGCCCGGCTCGTAGATCGCGTGGCGGTTCCGGCCGTTGTGTTTGGCGTGGTACATCGCGATGTCCGCGCGGTGCAGGGCCACGTCCTCGAGCGCGTCGGTGGTTTCGGCTAGGGCGAGGCCGACGCTGGCGGTGGGGGTGATCGTGACCGGGTTGCCGTCGATGGTGAGTTCGACGGGCTGGGAGATCAGGGTGCCGAAGGTGTCGGCGATGCGGACGAAGTCATGCTGGCGGGCGGGTAGCAGGGCTGCGTACTCGTCGCCGGACAGGCGCGCCGCGACACCGCCGTAGAGGGTGGCGGTGTCGTTGATGCGGTCGCCGATTTCGATGAGCAGGTCATCTCCGGCGTCGTGGCCGTAGGTGTCGTTGATGGGTTTGAAGTCGTCCAGGTCGATCAGGACGGCGATGATGGGCTGCGGGTCGCCGGTCTGGGCGATGGCGGCGTGCGCGGCCTGCAGGCCGTCACGGTTGAACTGTCTGGTGAGTGGGTCGTGCAGCAGCCTCCAGGTGGCCTCGGCGAGCCGGGCGCGCAGGCGGTGGATGGTGGGCCAGGCGGTGAGCCCGCCCCCGGCGAACGCCACTACCGCGGTGGCGATCATGGTCAGGGATAGGGACACTGGGGTCCTCCATGTCATTGGAGAACCCGGGACGCGACGTTGTCGAGGCGGGCGTCCCGGGTCCTGATGCGACGACGGCCCGCCTGTTGGCGGGCCGTTCTTCTGCTTGCGCGTCGCCGGGTGTGGCTGACGCGGACAGGTGGGCGTTGGTCGTCCTCAAGGAGCAGTGGATCTGCCCTGAGGGTCAGGGCTGCGCGGCCGGCGGGGCGGCGGCGTCGAGGTCCCAGGCCGCGCCGACGCGGGCGGGGAGCCGCCCGGCGCTGGGCTCGGCCCAGCGGTGGTGGGGCCGGTCGTGCTGGTGAGGCTCGTCGGTGCGGGGACGGCGCCTGAGGAGCCGGGTGGGTTCGGGCGGGGTGCCGTGGGGCCGGTGTTCGTAGCGTTCGGACAGCACTCTGGCGTACTCGACGTGGGAGTCGAACGGCTGGTACACGCCGCGCAGCACGGTGCCGCCGAGCCGGTCACAGCAGGACACCGACACCCGGGTACCAGCCGTCAATGGCGAGCGTGACGATGTGTCCGCAATTCAGCGAGAGGTCGAACACGCACAGCCGGTGCAGCTGCAGCTCCGCGCCGGGCGCCTCATGCTCTCCGGTCACCGGTTGTGCCCGTGGTCGCGGATGTGCTGGTAGACCTTCGCGGCGGTCAACGGCTGCCCGCGCAGGTTCGAAGGTTGATTGATGTGCTGCCAGCCGAACGAGTCGCAGGCCAGCCACCAGGTCTGCTGGCCGGTGCTGATCTCGATGACGTCGCCCACGGACAATGCCCGGTGTCCGAGCAGCCGGTACACGCAGGCGGCGAGGAAGGTGATCTCGCCGTGGGCGGTGCCGCGGCCAGTCTCCAACTGGTCGAGGTCGGCGTTGCAGGCGTGGAAGGCCCAGTCAGCGACGGCGTGCGGGTCCCACTCGGCGCCGGTGGGGAGCCGGTGGGAGGTGACCGCGACAAGCCGGTGTCCGTCGCGGTAGTGCGTGAATCGTGCGCCGGTGTTGTGGTAGATGGTGACGGTCAACATGATGTTCCTTTCGCGTTGGCCGCAATCGGCTCAGAAAGGGATGTGGACCGTCTCGGCGCTGCCGAAACGCTCCACTGGCAAGATGATTGGCGGGAATCAGCGACCGATTTCCTTACGTGGCAGCCAGATCAATGCCGCGGATGGCGAAGAACTCAACTGGGCCAACGGCATTGGACTCGGTCGCGGGCTGGCCGGTATGCGTTTCCAGGTGGAGGTGCGGTCCGGATGAGTGGCCGCTGCTGCCGACCTGGCCGATGACTTGGCCGACGGCGACCTGCTGACCCACGTCGACCGCCGGGCGTTGGACCATGTGGCAGTAGCGGGTGACGGTCGAGTCGGGATGCAGCAGCTCCACGTACCAGCCGCAGCCCCGCACCCGGTCCGGATCGCCGTCGACGTCGCAGGAGTACGGGCCTGCGTTGACCAGGTGGGCGTTGCACTCCACACGGATGACCAGACCGGACGCGGCGGCGTGGATCGGGGTGCCCTTGGCCGCGGCGATGTCGACGCCGTCGTGGCCGGGCCGGTCTGCGGTCCGGAACCCGGACACGACGGGGCCCTGGACCGGTTTCATCCAGCCACCGACGCTGATGCACTGCTCACCGGGACCGCCAGAACCGGCCGGTTGGCCGGAAACGAGCCCGACGAGAACAGTCGCGTCGCCCTCCCACTTCGCGTAGGCATCGGGATAGGCGGAACGCTGCACGCGCTGCGCAGCAACAGTGAGCGGCATCGTCTGCCAGCCGCCGACGGTGACCAGCTTGCGGTAGAACGCGCCCGCCGCGTACTCGGGATCCAACAGCTGTGCGGGGGTGCCCCAGCCTTGGCTCGGCCGCTGCTGGAACAGTCCGAGCGAGTCGTGGTCGTTGCGTTCACCGAGGTTGCCGAGGTTACGCAGCCCGGACTCCTGCAGCGCGGTGGCCACCGCGATGACCTGGCCGCGGACAGGAACGCCGTGCTGCACGCCGACGGTGACGATCACCTGGGCGTAGTGCATCTGTTCGGCGTCGTAGCGGCCAATGGTGCCGCTCGGGGTGGTGATGACCGAGCACGCCGACACGGCTCCGGTGAGGGCGAACAGCCCGGCGACGCACAGAAACGCTACGCCGAGGACCACGGACACGACGAGGGCGATGGCGCGGCTGGTCACAGCAGCCGCCGGGTGTGTGCAGGCATGATCGGTTCCCTTCGAGGTTGGCGTGCCCACGGCGGCCTGCCGGGCGGGCGGGCTGCCGAACGGTTCCGGCACGAGCCTCGAAGGGATGCGCCGGTGGCGGGACACGGGAGTGTTCCGCCACCGGCCGTGGATGGACCTACGAGGCGGATGTCGGCTGGTGCGCGACGTGGCCGTTGCTGCCGGCCAGATAGGCGATCCGGTCGATCAACGTGAGCGGCGAGTCGAGCAGGCCGCTGATGCCGGTGCGGCGGATCAACTGGACCTGCCGCAGCGAGATGCCGTGCCGCTGCGCGAACTCGGCCGGCTCGATGTCCGGGTCAGCTTTGAGCTCGGCCCACAGGTGCCGCCACCGGTCGTAGGACGCCTGGTCCTGCGGTACCCGCCGCAGCACGTCGGCGGGCGGCATTGGCCCGGCCAACGCGGGCAGCCCTGCGGCTCCCCGCTCGGCGTCCGGGTCGGCATCGGTGTCCGGCAGGGGTGGGGGCAGCAGGTCGGCGCCGATGACGTGGGCCCAGCCCGGCACGTCGGCCTGGGCGCTGAGTTCGGCGGCGACCGCATCGAGATCGAGGGTGGTCGCGGCGATGTCGGCCCGGACCGGGTCGTCGTGCCGGGCCCGGATCAGCGTCTCCACGTGGGCGGCGAGCGCAGCACGGCGCCGCTCATCGCGGAGCTGCTGCCGGGCGGCGTCGAGGGACTCGTGCAGCGCGAGCCGGTGCGCGAGGGCGAGGGAGCGGGCGCGGCGGGTGACCGCCGGTTCGCGCCACCACTGGGCGAGACCGTAGACCGGGGCGGTGTCGGCGAGCTTCCCGGCGGCGCGCAGCGCGTCGCGGCGGCGGGCGGCGCTGTGCATCAGCCACACCGCGTACGCGAAGATGCCGAGACCGCCGAACACCGTGGCCAAATAGGGCACGTCGTAGTGGCCGAGGACGTTAATGACGACGCCGATCGTGACCGAGCCGGCGGACAGCACCCGCCAGCCGTAGGCGCCCTCACCAAGCCGCTGCCGCCAGTCGGCGAACGCAGATGTGACGACACCGCCAAGGTCGATGACGGCGGCGAACGGGGCGACGAGCAGCGCCCGCCACCACCAGTCGAGGCCGTCGGGCCAGGGCGCGGATTGCACGCCGACCCAGATCTGGCCGATGGTCGAGCCGAGGGCGGCGATGACGTAGAAGATCCAGGCGGCGTGCTCGGCGGCCCGGCCGAGCGGGCCGTCGCCGGGCGTGGCGGTCAGGTTCATCGCTCACCCGCCGGTGTGGTGGTCGCGGACGTAAGGGGCATCGGGTCCTCCTGCGAAATGACGCAGGCCCAGCGCCCCGGTGCGGGACGCTGGGCCCGGATGGGCGTAGGCATCCCGCCGGGACGAGCCCCAGAACGGGTGTCCGTCGGCGAGCGGGTGTGGCGGGTCAGGTGGTGATACGGAACCGGGCGGGCCGCTGCCGGGTACGGGTCACCGCACCGGCCTCAGCCAGGCGCAGCAGCTTGCGTCGCCTCGACGACACCGCGGCCGAACCGGATGACACCCGGTTCGGCGTCCGCGACCCCGACGACCCCCGCGGTATAGCGGAGCCCATGAGTCGTGTCGTGGTCGCCGGCCGAATGCCGCTGACGGACAGGGCCGTCGTGGCTGAACACCAGCGTCCGCCGGGAGTGGCGGCCGCCTCCCCGAGTTGGTCATGCGGCATCCGCCAGGTATGCGATCCGGGCGATGAGGCACGCGGCGGTGGCCTTGTCCGCCGGGCTCCACGCGTCGGGTAGGTCGATGTGCAGCGAACCGTTGGCGAGCTCGGCCTCGCCGCAGCCCATGCCGCCGGTCGTGCACAGGTCGATCCGCACCAGGCCGCCGTCGAGCGGCTCGGCCCACACCTCGATCGGTTCACCGTCAACGACCAGCCGGCCCGCCGGTCCGTCCGAGGGGATGCTGTCGCCCTTCGTCTCGGCGGCGACGGTGATGACGTTGACGCCGGTGTTGTCCTCTGGCCGATGGGGACAGGTCGGCTCGGGTTGAGTCGGGTCCGGCTGCTGCTTGGAGGTGACGATGCCCATCTCTTGGGTCCTTTCGTGGTTAACGAGCGGCGTGGCGGCGCCGCGCCTCGGGTTCGTGGGTTGGCGACGCACAGCCGCGTCGCGTCCCGTGGTCGCGGGATACCGGCGACGCAGGCGTGCGTCGCAGGGCTGGGCTGCGACGCTGCAGCGGGTCAGGACAAGCGGTGGCGGCGGCAGACGACGATGCCGCCCGCGGTGCTGCTGTTGGTGATGGCGCGGTCGGGCAGGCCGTGGTGTGGTCACCGATCTCGCCGGAGCGACTCGATCGCCATTCGATGTTGACGCCGGATGGTTGGGCGACGTTTGCGGGTCAGCTCCGCGTCGGTACGGGAAGCGTTGCCGCCAACGCGGCGGTCTTGAGTGTGGTCCGGAAGATCGAGACCGCGTTCGCGGCGATGTCCGCCACGCCGTCGGCCCGCTCCTGAGCGGTGAAGGGCAGTCGCGCGTGCGGGCCGACGCGGAACGCGGGCAGGTCGTCATGCTCGCGCGCAACGACGTACCCGTCGGCGGTGGTGTACTCCTCGACGGACCCGAAATTGAGGCCATCGATGTCCGCCTCCCGATTACCGGTGCACATGACGACCAGGCCGTAGGTGCGGCCGTCGACGAGTCCCGCCCCGGGCAGCGCGATGGGTCGTGCTCGGCGGCGCAGCACGTTGAGTCGGCGGACGCCGAACCGATCTGGCCGCAGGTAGCGGCCGATGGCCTGGTAACGCCCCCGTATCTGCTCCTGCCACGCCTCGCACGTCGTGGGCAGGTCGGTGGCGTACCAGTCGATCCGGTCCACCTGGTCCAGGGCGACCGCCGCCATGAACGGTTGCGGCGCGATGCCCAGGCAGGCTTCGACGGCGCACTTGCCGGAATCGCCGCCGCCGATCACCGCGACGCGACGCACACCGCGCAGCGGCCACATGCCGGCCATCCGCTGCATGAATTGCGTGAAGGTGAGGATCGTGACGCCGTCAGCGACGCCCTGGTCATCCGGGTCGCCCAGGCCACGGGCGTCGATGACCCGCCCGGCGAGCAGCGACGCGGAACCGTCGATCTCGATCTGCACGCCCAGGTCGTTCCGGGTGACGGACACGACATTGGCGTTGGTCATCACGTCGGCGAACTGGGCCAGCGCGAGGCGGACCACGAACGCCATGTCGGTGTTCGTCAGATACTCGGCCATGGACACGTTCGCGGCCTGGATCGGGGCGCCGGGCAGGTAGTTCAGGCTTACGCCCTGGTCGCCCGCCAAGCCGGCGGGTCCCCTGCGGTTTCGGGAGTTGAGGTAGAACGTCGGCCGCGGGGTCATGGCGAAGCTGCCGCCCACCCGCGCGTTGCGCTCGAGCACCAGCGGCTTGGGCTGGCCGGCGAGGACGCGGACCGCCGCGTACGTCGCGGCGTGCACACCGCTGCCGATGATGACCTCACGGTCGCTGCTGGAGGTGAGCAGGTCTTGCTGCCGCTGCTCGTCCGACCAGTAGGCGTCCAGGATCTGGTCGGCGTATTCGCGGCCGTACGGGTCCAAGGCGATACCGGTGAGCCTGGCTTGCGTCGGGCTAGGAAATTCCTGCTCACGTTGCATCATCGCCTGCATGCCCGCAGCGGCGGGTTCCTTGACGGCGACGGCGGTGAGCAGGGACTCGATCTGCGCGGATGGCTCGAACATGGCGTCCTTCCTGGTCACCGGGACACCGCACCGGGCCGCGTACCCACCCCGGGGCAGCCCCCGGGTTGCGGCACGCGGCCAGCACGATCCCGGAAGGGTCAAAGGGTTGGGCTGCTGGGCCGGCGGTTGCCAGGCCCAGGCGGGCAGATCACCGACCTGGTCGGCCTGGAACATCAGCACGTCGCCATCCGTTGCAGGACGACGGCGCGGCCTGCTGGCCGTACCGGCAGGTGGCGTCGGTATCGCGGCGACGTGCGGTGGTGTCGGAACAGGCTGATGGGCCCCGGCAGGCTCGGCGAGCTACCGGGCCGGGGATGGCGAACTGTCGTCGCCGACCGGGACGTAGCGGGGCACGCCGGCCCCGGCGAAGATCTGGTCGAGGAACGACGAGTTGAGCTCAGTGCTGTAGCAGCAGTGCTCGTCGTAGCTGTCCAGGCCCATGGCGACGCCTTCCCATTCGGTGTCGCTGAGCGGGCCGTCGCGCTCGAGCTCGATGGACTCGCGGTCCAGCCATGCCACGGCGATCCCGGCCCGTGAGGCCAGGTCCAGCAGCGCGTCGGTGGGCGTGCCGAACAGCGCCACGTACTGCCGGAACGCGTCGGCGACGTCCGCGGCGCGGTTCGGTTGCGGTTCGGTCGCGGTCATCGACGCCGACCTCCCGTCGACGGGTGGGCCGCTGCTTCGTGGCGTCGCTGCAGTTGCTGCGGGGACGAGGCCCGGCTGACGCTGCCGCGTGGTTCGCGGATGATGTCGACGTCGCCGATGTGGCGGGTCATCGCGCACCGGCCAGGGCCGGCTCCCGCTCCACGGCGCCGCGCGCGGCAGGCAGGGCGGCGGCAGTGGTACCGAGGCCGAGGCGGGCGCCGATGACCGGTCCGAGCCGGGCCGCGGAGACGGCCGCCGGCAGGTGCCGGCGCTGCCAGCCGGTCAGTGCGGTGCCGAGGTCGGCGCCGTGCCGGTGATGCTGGCACAGGGCGGTGACGAGGCCGTCTGCTTGTTCGAGGCCGTTGTTGGCGCCGCGGGCGGTGTGCGCCCGGACCGGGGCGAGCGCGTCGCCGAGCAGGACGGCGAAGCCGTCACCGATGGGCCAGACCATGCGGGTGGGTGGGTCGATGTCCATGACGGGGAACGCGGTCCGGGTGGTGGTGCAGTGCACGGCGGATGCGTACGGCTCGGGCAGGTGCCAGACCGCGTTGCCGTCGACGTGCGCCCGTGCGATGTCGCTGACGTGCCGGTGTTGGGCGAACAGCCGCCGGTGCGGGGCCACGCCGAACCACTCGGCGTACTCCGCCGGGGTGGCGTTGAGGTAGAAGGTCCAGTCGACACCGCCCGGGATCGGGGCGATGTTGAACTGGACGCCGGGGCCGGGTTCGAGCCGCCAGAAGTCGACCATGCCGGTGGGGTTGCACGCGACGGCGCCGCGATGGCCGACGTAGCCGGCGTAGTGCAGCTGCCGGTCCGGGTCGAGGAGGCTGCGGCCGGTGGACGCCCGCCCGTCGGCGAACACGACCAGGTCGGCGGGTTCGGTGCGGCCGTCGGCGAAGTGCAGCAGCGCACACTGGCCGTGTGCGGTGAGCCCGGTGACCCGGGCGCCGGTCTGCGCCATGCCGTCGGGGAGCCGGCCGGTGAGGGCCTGGTTGAGCTGGGTCCAGGTGGTGAACCGGCCGGGGTAGGCGCGGCGGGTCGGCTCGCCGAGCATTCGGCGGTGGACCGGGGTCTGCCAGATGGTCTCCGACGGGATGTGGACGTATTCGTCCTGGCCGATGCCGAGGTGGTCGAGGATGCCGAGGCTGGAGTGTTCCAGGGAGATCAGGCCGCCGCCGAGGGTGGTGCTGGCGGGCATGGCCTCGTAGAGGGTGACGTACGCGAAGCCGGCCTGGGTGAGCAGCAGCGCCACGACGGGACCGGTGAGCGATCCGCCGACGACGGCGATCCGGGGTCCGCCAGGTGCCCCGGCGGTGCTGTGCCGGTTGGTCCGGTGCGTCCGGCCGGGCTGGGTGTTGGTGTGCTGCTGGTGGTGTGGGTTGCGCATGTCAGGGTTCCTCCAGAACAGGGAGTTGGGGAACCCGGGCACGGCCTTGGCGGCCGTGCCCGGGGTGTGCGGGGTCGCACAGCGGTGGCCGGGCATCGGCCGGAAGGTGGTGCCGGTAGGAGCAAGCGCGCCGGAAACGGGGCGCGCCGGCTATGCCGTCAGGCGGTGGCCGCGAGGGGCCGGATGCGCAGCGGCGGGATCCGCTGCCACGACGCGGCGAGCGTGCCGGGCTGGGCCGGGTGCTCGATGACGTCGTAGTCGCGGACCCACACCGCGTACCAGGCCTCCGCGGGCGCGGCCTGCCGCAGCACCTGATCGGCGGCGGGCGGGATGCCGGCCAGGGCCGGGTGTTCACTGGCCCGGTACCGGGAGCGCTGGCCGGCGAGCATCGGGCAGGCCCGGCGGCTGTAGGCCGCGCACGGCGGGCAGACCGCCGGCTCGGCCGTGCACGCGTAGACCAGGTCGGATTCCCGGGCGAACAGCACCGCCCGCACGCCGAGCCGCTGGCCGCAGACCTGACACCGGCGCCGGTTCAGGCACTGGGACTGCGCCAGATCGGTGACCTTGCCGAACAGGTACAGCCCGGCCCGGGTGGCCGGGGTGATCCACGGCACGACCAGGCCGCCGGATCGCGGCCGCCCGGCCAGGTGCTCCGGGATGTCAGGCGTCGCCGTCACCAGGCACCACCACCTTCGCCCGGCTCGCCGCCGGTCTGCGGCGTGAGATCAGCCAGGACGTGGCCGGCGTGGGCGACCGGCCGCACACGCGGGTCGGCGCGCAGCAGCTCGTGGCAGCCGGCCGACACGGCCGAGGTGACCGGGCCGGGCACGACCATGCCGACACGGCCCAGGTCGACGGCGTGCCGCACGACCTGCAACGCGCGGCTGCGCAGCGACGCCTCGACCAGGACCGTGCCGGCGGTGAGTCCGGCCAGCAGCGACTGATTGGCCAGCATCCGTTCCAGGGTCGGGCGGGCGCCTGGCGGCCACGCGCTGAGCAGCAGGCCGTCCTCGGCGAGACGGTCGAACAGCCCGCGATGCTGGTGCGGGTGGAGCTGGTCGAGGCCGCCGGGCAGGACCGCGACCGCGTCACCCTCGGCGGCCAGCGCGGCCCGCAGCACCGTGCCGTCGATCCCGAGCGCGCCAGACGACACCACCGTCCAGTGCCGGCCAGTCAGCTCCGCGGCGAGGTCCGCTGCCACGGTGATGCCGTAGTTGCTGGCGGCCCGCGACCCGACGATCGTGACCGACGCCGCCTGTTGCGGGATCTGGGCCGGCCCACGTACCCACAGGCACACCGGCTCACCGCCGTCGCGGTCACGCAGCCCGGTCGGCCAGTCGAGATCGGCTGGGATCACCACCCGGCCGCCGCCCCGCTGGGCTTCCTCGACGACGACGGCCGCCTCGCCCCACCACCGTTTCGCGGGCAGGTGCCGGATCTCGTGCCGGGGCACGAACGGCACACCGACCCCGGACAGCATGTCGACGGTGTCGACCGGTCCGTGCTGCGCCAGCAGCTGCCGCAGCCGGGCGTCGCCGGGCTCGCACAGCCAGCCGAGCGTGGCCCGCGCGAACCGCTCGTCGGCGTAGATGTCCATCACGCCGCCACCAGCCCGACCGCCGGAACGCCGGCCAGCTCGAACGCGACCGGATCCGGGTCGCTGGGTCCGGCCTGCGCCGGGTCGGAATCGTCGGTGGCGTCGCCGGCCGGGGTGAGGTCGGCCAGGATCTGCTTGGCCACCCGCAGCACCGTTTCGGCGCAGTCCTTGACCAGGTCCAGGTCGCCGCCCGCCCAGCCGAACACGTAGGCGTCGGAGTAGGCGGCGCTGTCCATGCCCAGGGCCCGCAGCACAATGTGCGCGACACTCTCGGCCTCGGTCTCGACCCGGCCGCGGTGCACGTCCTCCCCGGCCGCCCCGGCGTCGAGATGCCCGCAGCGAATGTGCGCCAGCTCATGCAGAGTGCTCTTCGTCCGCTGCGCCGGGTCGACGTCGTCACGGACCTGCACGAGCCGGACGCCCCGGCGCCGGACCGTGACCCCGTTCGCGCCGCCCAGGTCGCCGGTCCGCGGCGCGACGAGCTCGTAGGTGTACCCCTCATCCTTGACGAGCTTGACGAGGTCGTCGAAGACACCGGTCGGGTCGTCGCCGACGAGCAGTTGCGGGCGGTTCCCGCGCTGCTGGACCCGCCGGCGCGCCAGCACCGTCGGCGGCTCGAACGGTTCGCCGTCGGTCTGGCTCAGCTCGAAGGTGTTCGCCAGCCGGAACGCGACCACTTGGACAGCGGGGCGGCCGGACGGTTCCCGCTGGACCTTGCGGCCGGCGGCCTCCCACTCGGCGGCCTGTTCCTCGGTTGGCCGCCGCTTGATCGGCGCCCAGATCTTGAACGCTGTCTCGCCGGCGCGCACGTAGCGCTGGTGGGCTTTCCAGCCGGTCGAGCCGTCCTTGCGGCCGAACGGCAGGAAGTAGCGGGGCTCGATGCCGCGCTGCTCGGCCTGGACCAGCAGCAGAATCTGGTTGCCCAGGCCGTAGCGGGCGCCGAACGTGGCGACGTGGTCGATGAACTCGATCCACTGCGCAGGGTCGGCCGCCATCCGGGCCAGCCGGGCGCCGAAGTCGGCTTTGATCTTCGCCAGCAGTGCATCTCGATCGTCGTCGCTGCGGCTGGACCGCTCGGCCCGCGCAGTGTCCTGGATCCTGGGCTTCTCGGCCCTGGGGGTGTGCTCGGCCCTGGCCTTCGTGGCCCTGGGGTTGTGCTTGGCCATCGGTGTGGCCCTCCTATCCCCGCCTCGTGGCGGCGGACAGGTTGGGACCCGGTGCGGCCCCAACCTGCCCGTAGGCACGAGGTGAGGCCACCGCCGCGGGAGCAGGCGGTCAGGCTGGTGGAACTAGCCGGTTCGGTTGTCCGGATCGGCGAGGAGTTCGGCGTGGCGGGCCGAGCCAAGCTCGACGATGTCCGGGCCGTGGGGCGCCTCGCCGGCCGGGAACTGCTCGGCGTGCCGCTGGCAGTGGCCGCAGCGGTCGCAGCCGCGGACTCCGCCCTGATAGACCAGACCGGCGATCAGGCACATCGCGGAGGCCCGATCAACTGCAGCCCAGGTCCCCGGCACGGTCACAGTGAGCGTGTCGCCTTGCAGGGTGGCGTCGCCGCAGCCAAGTCCGGCCTCGTCGACCAGCATGATCCGGGTCAGTCCGCGTGCCGGCCGGTCCGCCCACACGGTGACCCAGTGCGCGTCGACCGCCAGCCGACCCAGCTGGACGGGGTGATCGGTGAGCGGCGGGAGCGCCAACCCGGCCAGACTGCCGAGGCTGTCGAGGTTGGGTCTGGTCACCTCGCGATCACCACCTCGTCGTCGAGGACGGCGAACCACGGGATGGCCGTCGCCCGGCGCAGCAGGTCCAGCCAGCCGTCGATGACGACGACCGGCCCGTCGGGGTCTGGCAGCGGGTGACGCACGACGAAATCCGGGTCGTCCTCGGCCAGGTTCCCGACGCCAGCGACGGTCTGCGCGAAGACCCGGATCGCCTCCCGCTTGACCGCCTCGGCGCCGGACCCGACGATCAGGACCGGTGCGTCGTCCCAGTCGATCAGCCCGTACACGTCCTCGTCGCCGACCGCCGTCGTTGGACGTTCCCCGACCCGGCAGATGATCAACCTGCGGGTCTTCATCGCTCCTGCCCGCTGTCGAGGCCGCATATAACGGCGGCGTCGAAGCGGGCCGTCTGGCCGCGGCCGGACGCTTTCGCCGCGCGCATGGCCCGGTTGGCGCGGATGAGTGCCAGCCGCCGGTCGCTGTCGGTATGCGGGGCGATGGTGGCGATGCCGGCGCAGGCTGTCACACCGACGGTGATCGGCCGCCCGCAGAGGTGGATCTCGGTCGGCTCGCCGACGGCCGCGACGACACGAGCGGCGTGGCCGGTGGCGTCGGCAGGGTCAGCGAGGACGACGGCGAACTCGTCGCGGCGCAGCCGGAACGCCGAGGCGTCAGCGGCCGCGACGTGCTGGAGACGGCCGGCGGTCAGCACGAGCAACTGGTCGAGCGCGCGATGGCCGAAGCGGCTCACGAACGCCCGGGCGCCGTCGAGGTTGACCAGGATCACGGCGACGGATCGGCGCTGGCGTGCGACGTCGGCCAGGGCCGCGTCGAAGCCAGCGCGGTTGCCCAGTCCCGTGAGGTCGTCGCGGTGCACCGCATGTCCGGCGCTGATGATCGCCGTGCAGCCTCGGGCCGCCGTGCGGCGCCGAGATACGACGTAGGTGATGACGGCGGTGATCGCGATCGCCGCGAGGACTGCGGGGATGGTGGACACTGCTGCCCACACCTCCAATCCAAGGTTGAGGAGGTGTCGAGGGCAGCCGGATGCCACCGGCTGCCCTCACCTCAAGTGGCGCACAAACCCCGCGTTCGCGGGGATTCGCGGGGCTGCCGGCGGCGCCCGTGCGGGCACCGGCTGGTGTGCGTTACTGGTCGGTGGTGGCGGCCCGCCACAAGCGAGGCGGTACACCGGCCTGCATGGCCTGGCCGAGCAGTTGGGCGAGGCGGTAGTCCGGGTCCGCGTGCAGGGACCGGTCCACGGCGATATTCGCCAGCGCGCCGTCACCGGCGAGGTAGGCGGTGACGGCCAGCAGGCAGGCCGGGGCGGCGCTGGCGCGAAGTGTCGCGCGGCGGGTCACGTCGATCCACAGCCGCCGGTGCTCGTCGCTGCCGTCACAGGCGATCCAGGCGTGGTCGCGGACCTCGGGCACCATGAGCACGGCGGTCAGCCACGCCACCTCATCCTCGGACAGGATCTCCCCGCGGGCGGCGGCCTCGTACGCCTGCCGCACCGCTGTGATCCCAGCACGTACGGCCTGTTCGGGCTGGGACGGCCTCCTGCCGGTGGTGGTCGCGACGCCGCCGTCGGCCAGCAGGTCGATGAGCCGACGCAGCGCTGCGGTGGTTGCGGTGCGCATCCGGCCGCGTTCCGGTCCGGTGACCGGTGTGATCAGGTGTTCCAGCGCGGCCCGGTCCGGCAGCGGTGCGATGCCGAGGTAGGCCGCCTCGGCCGGGACGATACTGGCCGCGGGGTCGTACGCCACACCGTCGGTGCCGCAGTCCGGGTCGCCGCACAGGCAGTAGTAGCGGCCGTCGGCGACCCGCAGCACGTCGCGTACCTCCATCGAGGCCGCGCGCAGCGCGGTGGTGAGCACGGCGGCGGCGGGTTCGACCCGTTCGGCCGGTCCGTATCCGATGAGGATCGCCGCCGATCCGTACTGGGCGATCATCGCGGCGGTCTGCGCGGCCGGTGCCGCCAGCTCCTCGATCTCGGACAGGTGGGGAAGGTCGCGCCTGGAGACGAGCTGGATCCGCTGGTGGTCCAGGACGATGCAGATGAGGCTGTCGGCCGGGTGGAAGCCGACGAGGTAGGGCACCGCGACGACAACGTCCTCGCGGCTGGTGAGCAGAAGCTTGCCGGATGCGACCACAGCTGGGTCCTCCTTGGATGAGCAGATGGAGACAGGGCACGTTGGAAGTGATCAGGAGTCGACCGGCGGTCGAAGGCCGCCGATCCGGGGTCAGCGGCCGTGAGTGAGCGCGGCCAGCAGCGCGTCGACCTGGGCGGCGGTGAGACCGATGGCGGTGCTGCCGCGGCGGCCGGTGACGACGATCGGTCCGACGAGCGGCATTCGGCCGCCGCCGAGGCGGGCGACGAGCAGGCTGGCGACGGGGTTGGGGCGCCGGCTCCTGGACGGGGCGTCCTCGTCACACCACGCGGACAGGTCCGGGGTGCCGATCGGGATCGGTGCCAGCCACCCGCCGACCGCGCGGCGCAGCAGCTCGTCGACGGCGCCGGTGCGCAGCCGGGTGCGGTGTTCGTGGCTGGTGCCGTCCTCGGCGACCACGAGGAACGTGAAGGGCGTGTGGGGCATGGGACTCCAATCGTTGGAGTCGCCGAGCATGGCCGTCTGGCCACGCCCGGCGAGAAGACGGCGGCCGGGCATCGGCCAGGAGAACTGGTGATTCGGGACATCGGGCCGGCGCTGTGCCCGCGGGCCTGGGCCGGTGGTCAGGTCGTGCCTGGTCCGGCGGTCAGCTTTCGAAGACGACGGTGTCTTGGATGCTGACCCGCATCGGTACGGTGCCGTCGGGTCGCTGTAGCCACCGCTCGGTCTGTTCGAGGTGCGCGGCGATCCGCAGCGTCCCGTTCCGGTCGACGTAGGCGAACACCCACGTGCCGGCCACTTGGATCGCCGGGTAGGGCGCGTCGAACGACGCTGGTACGAACTGGGCGGTGGCATTCGAGCCGAGGGCGGTCACCGGTGTCGAGGCGTGGATGCGGCGGAATCGCGCCTCGTGGCGGCGCCACACGGCGGGATCGTTGCCGGGTGGCGGGGTTCCGCCGTGGCTGTCGGCCCACTGCTGGGCGCGGTCGGCCAGCACCTCGCACAGCACCGCCGCCTCCGTGAACAGGTTCGCCCGGGTCAGCTCGAACACCAGCCGTGGCCGCGGCAGGCGTCGCAGTTCACGCAGACTGTAGGCGCGCAGCAGCATCGCGCCGGAGTCCTCGTGCAGGTACAGCTGGTACCGGTAGTCGAGGTCACCGAATGTGTCGTCGGCGGCTTCGGCGTCGGTGACGTCCTCGCGGGGCAGCGTGCCGGGGAACGTGTCGGCGTAGGCGAGCCACGTCTGGACGGCGAGCCGGTGCTGGCCCTCGTCGACCCAGGCCAGGAAGTGGGCCACGAGCGGGATCAGGTACTCCGGGCTGGCCCAGGTGGCCGGGAACGCGCGGGTGGTACCCCGTTGCTCGGTGATGGTGATGACGGCGCGCGTATCCATCGTCGACGGCGGGTGGGCGGGACGGCTGTGCCGACTGGGCTGCTGGTCGCTGGTGGTCAGCGGTGTCAGCGGTGCGGTCATGTCGGTTCCTTTCGATACGTCGGAAACCGGGCACGGCGGTGCGGCCGTGCCCGGTGTGCGCGGGTGCGCTCGAGGAGGCCGGGCAGCGGCCTATGAAGGTTGGGGTGGGCCGGTGAGTGGCCGGTCAGCGATGGCCCGGCGCTGACGATCTCGATGCGCAGCGCCTGGAAGGCGGCGTCGAGGGCCTCGCGGGCGGTGCCGAACGAGGCGGCACGGGCACCGCCGGGGCGGTAGAGCGGGAAGTCGATCCCACGGGTCCCGTGGTGAACCCGCACGAACTATCCGTGGCCTGGACCGGTGGGTGGGATCAGGTAGGCGATCGCGTCAACGCTGGCGGCCGGTGGCGGTGCTGCCGGGTCAGCTCGTGCACAGGGCGACGAGGACGTCGCGGTGGTTCAATGCGGTGATGCGGTGGTTGGCTTCGGCCAGGTAGGCCAGGTGTAGCGCGTACTGGTCGCTGGTGGCCGCCAGGTGAGTGCCGTCGAGGCAGAGCAGGTGGTTGCCCGGGACGGCACAGAGGTAGCCGTAGTTGGCGTAGCCGTGCGCGCCGGTCTGGAATGCCTCCAGATGGCTGGTAGGCAACTCCATGATCCTGTTCGGCAGGGCGTTGTAGGTGAGCATGGTCGCGATGCGGGGTTGGGCGCGGTAGTGCCGGTGAGCCTTGGCGAGCGGGTATTTGTACGGCGTATCGCGGTGCCGGTCGAGGAAGGTCCAGAAGGGCTGGGCGGGCCGGGTACCGGCGACGACCTTGTCCCAGATGTGCCAGCGGTACCAGTAGGCCCGGTGGGCGGCGGCGCGCATGGCGTCGAGGTCCAGGAGTCGGACGGGCCCACCGGCGGCGGTGTACTTCCATGGCTGCAGCAGGTTGCCGCGGTGGAAGCGGGTGGTGGTGATGAAGTGCCCGGCGCTGCCGAGGTTGGTCAGCGGCGTCGCCGAGAGGCGAGTTGCGGCCGTGGCGGCCAGTTGGTCGGTGGGGGTGCCGTTGGGCAGGCACACGATGGTCAGGGACATGTTGAGCACGGTCTCCTCCGCAACGGACGTGGCGGGACACGGGGCATGCCGAAGTCGGGTTCCCGCGAAAAGGGAGGTAAGGGCTCGACCACGAAAGCGGCCAGCGGCACGCGGGAAGAACCCGTTGTTGGCGCCTGGAAGGCGCGAGGTGGTGCTGTGGGTGGGCGAGGCGCCCACGGGCGGGGCAGGCCGACCGGCCGGATGGCGGGTGGGCGGTTGCGACCGCGGTCGTGGGCGGCGTGGCCCGGATGGTGGTGCATAGGGGGTTTCAATGAAATTGAGCCCTCACCGTAGCCCGATCACCCAACACGCCACCGACCGCGCGTATCCGCCGGAAACCCCTGCTGAACTGCCCTGTTGGGTGCGCCGCACGCGTGACGGTGCTGGCGGGCAAGACCCTGTTGGGTTGGCGCGACGCGCTGCTGGCCAACACCAACAGCCAGCGCGTGGTTGTTGGGTGTCGACGGCGGTGGGCGGCACGTTCGGCCTGGGGTCGATTCGGGTTGCCGAGCGTGAATTCCAACGCCGGGCGTGCCGCCCCGCCCGCAGCCGTGGTCGCCGCGGCGTCGAGCTGCCCGCAGGACGAGCACGACCTCGGGTCCGTATCCACGGCGCCCGGCGCTGGCAGACGGACTCGAGATCGGTGGCATCGGGGGCGTGAGCACGCCGCCGGGCGTCAGTTGGTGGAGTCGAGGACCAGCCGGAGCGGATCGTCCTCTGGCCGTGTCGGTCCGGGCGTGAGGGGGCCGGGCTGGCCGTGGCTGCTGGGCAGATCGGCCAGGGCGAGCCGGTGGCGGCCGTTGCCGGCCAGCCGCCACACCGGGCCAGCCGGATCGAGCCCGGATTCCGGCGACGTGGTCGCGACGACCAGGGTCGGCTCGGGCCGGTCAGCGAGCTTGCGGTGCAGGTTCTGCTCCCGCAGCCGGCTGGGCAGGACGAACAGGATTGGGTACTGCGGGCCGCCCTCGGCACGCAGCTTCCGATGGGAAGCCAGCTTGTCGACCAGGCGGCCAATCGGCTCGCTGCCGCGATCGACTTCTGCAAAGAACCCCGTCTCCTGGTCGCCGTCGGTCCACACGCCGTGCCCGTCGGGCTTGATCCGGTGGCCGAACGCCGCCGCCGTGGTGCGTTCGGACCACCAGCGGGTCAACGCCGCCGCCGGTCTCCGGCGTGCGTGCACGAGCAGGCCGACGAAGAACTGGTTGACGGCAAGGAGGTGTTCCAGGGTGGGACTGGAGTAGACCCGGTCCTGGCGATCCCGTACGGCTCTGGCGGAGGGTGGGCTCTCCTCGCGGGCCAGCGCCGCGTACCGGGACGAGAGCAGGCCGGGCAGCCAGCAGACTGGGTTGGGTGCGCCAGGCCGGTTGCGGATGAACCGGTCGATGAAGCCGAGGCGGCGCAGCAGCTGGAGGCGGTGCCGGCAGGTGGTGGGGTTGGCGAACAGGATCGAGCTG
The DNA here is from genome assembly GCF_039537565.1 of Dactylosporangium darangshiense. Classification (NCBI taxonomy): domain Bacteria; kingdom Bacillati; phylum Actinomycetota; class Actinomycetes; order Micromonosporales; family Micromonosporaceae; genus Dactylosporangium; species Dactylosporangium darangshiense. The sequence goes on along the minus strand of NZ_BAABAT010000038.1, from coordinate 20,536 downwards.
AGGTGCTCGGTGGTCAGGGTGGTGTGCTCGTCGAGAAGCGAGGCGATGGTGTAGTCGCGAGGCCGGAGACGGTGGGAGATGTCGATGAGGGTATGAGCGGAGGTGCGACGTGGGTCGGTGGTGCGGAGCACGACACGGGGCGTGTCCCCCGTGGAGAGTTCCCCCTGGGGGAAGTGTCGGGATTCGATGTTCGCGGACATGACGGCTCCTACCTGGGCTGTTGGATGGATTTGGGCGGCCTGGCCTCGGCAGCACGGCGCCGGGTGCCGGCCGAGTCGGTGGCTGTTGCGGCAACCGGGTCCTGGCTGAGCCAGCAGACGGTGGCGGGACCTGTCGGCGTCACGAGCGGCGTCGATCTGGTGATCGCCGGGTGGCGGGACATACGCTGACGACGTCCCTCAGCCGCTCCCCCGTGGCCGCTGAGGGATGTTGCGTGTCCGCCGTCGTGCTGCGTGGGCGGCGCCTGTCGCCGTGTAGGCCGCCGGCGGTCGCGAACCCGAGCGTTGTTTGACGTGGCTGTTGGGTTACGCGACGTCCTGTTGGGCGGCTGTTGGGTTGCCCGGCTCCGGGCCGTCACCGCTCGGTGAGTCGGCCACGCCGGCGAACTGGGCGATTGCCGTACGGTTCCTGGACGGGCCGGATACGGCCACGGCGGCCTGCCGAACCGCCGTCGCTTCCCCGACCAGCGTCCTCGACTCATTGGTCCGCAGGGTGAACGCCGCGGTCTCGCGGCTGTTGACGACCAGCCGGCAGGCCGCCCGGTAGGCGTCCAGGTGGCTGAGGTCGTGCTCGTCGAGCTCGGGCATGGTGTGTCGGGCCAGCTGGTGGGCATCCTCCGGGGCGCAGGAGAAGAACACCTTGTTCCGGGCGTTGGCGGAGATGGCCAGCTGCGTCTCCCGCGGCATCTGCGACAGATTCTGATGGGCCAGGACCAGGCCGAAGTGATATCCGCGGGCCTCGGCGAGCATGTCCCCGACGCTGCCCGGCAGGTTCAGAAAGTTGTGGGCCTCATCGATATATCCGAAAGAGTCTCGCCGGTCCGGTTCGGGCAGCCGTGCCCGGCCGGTCGCGGTCTGCCAGGCTGAGGCGAGGACGAAGCTGCCCATCAGCCTGGCGGTCTCCTCCCTGATCTGGCCTTTCGGTAGCCGGGCGAGCAGGATGCCGCCGTCGAGGACGCGGCGCATGTCGAAGCTCGACTGCGGCGCGCCGAGGGTGCGGCGGACGAAATCACGCAACAAGAACGCGCGGAGCCTGGACAGCACGGGGCCGATGACCTGGGCTCGCAGCGGCGGCGGGGTCGACTCGAACCATTCCCAGTAACCGCGCAGGCCCTCGGGGTCGTCGAGGTCCTGGGTGAAGGCGTATCGGAACTGTTTGTCATTCAACAGCGGCGGGATCAAGGTCAGCGTGGCGTTGGCCTTCCGCAGCAGCGTCAGGCAGGCGACGCGCAGTGTGTCATCGATCCGTGGCCCCCAGTGCTTGGCGAAGATCCGCCCGAAGATGCTGACGATGTTGTCCACGACCAGGTCGTGGTCGTCGCCCTGCAGTGGATTGAGGGTGGTCCCGGCCGGCTGGTCAGGGTCGATGATGGTCAGCCGTTTCGCGTGGCTGACCGGGATCCGGTCGAGCAGATCAAGGACCAGGTCGCCTTTAGGGTCGATGACGACCACGCCGCGACGGGCGTGGATGTCGTCGAGGATCATGTTGAGCAGCAGCGTCGACTTGCCGGAGCCGGTGGAGCCGAGCACGTGCAGGTGCTGGCGGGCGTCGACGACGTTGAGGGCGACGGAATGGCCGCCGACGTCGGCCTTGCCGAGGACTTTCGTGCCGCGTCCGCCCGACGCGACGGCGACCGGGGCGGGCATCGGCTTGGCACGGGCCCGGTCCAGACCGGGCACGGCGATGTCCTGCGGCAGCGCCGCGATCGCGGCCAACTCTGCGGACGACAGCAGGAACCCGCGGCGCAGCACCCGGGCAGCCAGAACCCGGGCCGGATGCTTGATCTTTAGCCGGCGGAGCCGGTTGCGGCCGGTCCAGGACCCGAACGCGGAAGCGATGCCGTGGGCAAGGGTGACCAGTCGGGGTTTGAGGTCGTCGGGGGTCCTGCCACGGGGGTTGGTGTTCGCGACGGCGAAGCGCAGCGCCACCTCCCACTGGGTGCCGGCAAGCTTGTCGACGCCAGCCCGGCCGTCACGCTCGCGTTGCGGATCACTGCCAGGTATCGGCGTGTGCCGCGCGGCCGGATGAGTACGCCGGCCGGTGCTGAACAGCTCCAGGCTGAGGTCGAGGACGACGCGCAGCCAGGTGGCGGGGTCGAGCAGGTCTCGCGGTGGCCGGCCGGTGCGTAGGCTCTGCACGCCGCGGCGCAGCCGGCGGATCTGTCGGTTGGTGGCGGGTCGGGCCAGGACCTGCACGCAGGCTGACTCGGCGGCGTGCAGCCCGGACGCGGCCGCGATGAGGGTGCGCATCGGGTCGTTGTCGTGGTCGGTCTGCAGCGGATACCAGGCCGGCAGGGTGGGGGCGAGCGCGCCGCCGACGTCGAGGGCCTCCAGGGGCAGCGGCGGGTCGGCGTCGGTGACAGAGCACGCGGCTCCGGGCCAGGCACCGCGGATCGCGGCCTGGATCGACCCGGGCGGGATGGTGCGTGGCACCCAGACCGCGATGGTCAGTTCCCGGCCGCCCCACCGGTACTCGATTGCGATGTGTGGGCGGCCGTCACGCAGGCGGCCTCGCCATCCGATGTGCACGATCTCGGCGAGGGTGGCCCAGAGCGTGGCGGCGCCGTCCGGGTCGACCTCCGGCGGCGGGCTGATGGTGATCAGCTGCGCGTGCCGGGCCATCCAGGCGTGCCGGCGGCCGGCCACGACGGTGCGCGCGGTGTAGCCGGCAGCGAGGAGCAGCACGGCGACGAGCGCGAGCCAGGGCCGGTCCCGGCACCAGTCGACGGCAGCGGTGGCGGTGTCGAGCAGCCACTGCGACGGGCCGGGTAGCGGCGGCGCCGGCGGTGCGGTGGGAGAAGGCGCGGGCGTGGGGGAGAACGCGGCGATTCGCGTAAATACCTGGCTGGTGTTCACTGGTCGGGCCCTTTCAGAGAACAAAAAAGGGCCGTGGGCCGCCATTGCTGGCGGCCCACGGCCCTAAACTGGTGTGGTCACGTCACCGCCAGTCCCGGCTGTGACGTTGTGGTGGTGCGGTTACTCGTCGTCGGGCAACTCCAGATCACCGATGCACAGCCGGTGCTCCTTCTTGGAGGCCACGGCCTGGAAACCAACCCGGTGCGTACCGGACATCAGCAGGCCCTCGCCGCGGCGGGCGCCGAGCAGCACTCGCGCCTCGCCGGCGGTCAGACCGAACACGTCCGCGACGAGGTCGATTGCTTGTGGCGCCTGTCGCAGCAGGATCTGGGTGGCGGCGTTGGCGATGACGACCTGGCCGAGGTCGGAGCCGAGCAGGTCCCCGACGTCCTGGGTGATGACCGCGAGTCCGGCCCGCCGCTTCCGCGCGGACTTGGCGAGGCGGGCCAGGAACTTGGCACCTTCGCCGTCGCGCAGCAGGGTCCAGGCTTCGTCGACGACGACCAGCCGCCGCGGGATGTGCGCCGAGCGGATGGCCGGGGTGTCGACCTCGCGCCAGATTGCGTCCAGCGCGAGGAGCATGCCGGGGGCACGCAGCTCGTCGGCGAGCTGCCGCGTCGACCAGCACACCAACTGCCCGCTCGGCACGGTCGTCGTGGGACCGTCGAAGAGGTCCCGGAACGACCCGCTCGTCCACGGCGTCAGCCGCGCCGCGAGGGTGTCCGCGGCCTCGGTGCGCTGGTCGGTGAGCGCCGTGGCCACGTCGCAGAGCAGGGGCGCCTGTCGGCGCCAGGTGTCGGGATCGTTGGAGATCCCGGCCTGGTCGTAGGCGTCGTTGATCGCCTTGTCCAGTGCGGCCCGCTCCGACGGCGGTGGCTGCTGTCCCAACAGCACGCTGATCAGCGTGTGGAGGAACAGCGCCCGGTACGTCCGTGCCTGTGGTCGGCGGTCACCTGGTGGGATGTCGAGGGGGTTGAGCCGGACACCGCTGGCGCCGAGCGCGATCGTGACGCCGCTGACCGCGTCGGCGAGGCGGATGTACTCGTTGTCGGGGTCGATCACCGCCACGTGCACACGGTCGGCGAGGGAGCGGAGCACTTCGAGCTTGATGAAGTACGACTTGCCGGCCCCCGACCTGGCCAGGACGACGCTGTTGGCGTTGTGCTGCGCCCACCGGTCCCACCACACAACCCCGTTGCTGTCGGGGTTGAGGCCGTAGAGCATGCCCCCGGTGGCGCCCGGCTCACCCGGCAGCGGCGCCGGCAGGTCGGAGGAGGCGAGGGGGAACGCCGACGCGATCGCGTCGGTGTCCATGATCCGGCGCATCCCGAGTCCGTCAGTTGCGAGGGGCAGGGTGGCCGTCCATCCTTGCAGCTGCCGCCACGTCGCGGGCTGCGTGTCCAGCAGGACGGAGGCGGCGGTGGCCCGCACGTGCGCGACCGCCTCGTCGAGCTCGTCGAGACTGGTAGCGTGCACGCACAGGTACAGGCCAACCCGGAAGAGCTTGCTGTGGCCGCGTGCGATCCGGTCGGCCAGCTCCGCGGCGTCGTCGGCGGCGGCCTCGGTGATCGGATCGACCAGGCGGCCCTTCTCCGCGTCGGTACGCCGGTTGGACTCCAACCGGGCCCGCTGCTTACGCAGCCTGGCCGCGGCGATCTGCGGCGGCAGGGGGTCGATGTAGACGACGACGTCGAGCCGGCCCGGCCAGGCCAGCAAGGGGTCCAGCCACGCTGGGCCGACCTCGGCCGGGTAGCCGGTCACGATCAGCGTGGCCGCGTACCCGTCACCGACGCGCAGGTATCGGGGCGTGTTCTGAACCGCTGCCGGGCCCAGTACGGCCGCGAGTCCGGCCGCATCGGCCGGGCTCGCGTCAGTGCTGGTCGGCTTTCGCCGTTGCAGCAGGGGCATGGCAGTCTCCTGTCAGTCTTCGGGTCCGGTGATGGCCGCGTCGGGCAGGGCACGGGCCCAGGTGAGATCGGCCGGGGTGTACGGGTCGGTGGCGCAGGTCAGCACCGCGGCGGCCCGACCGCCGTCCAGCACGGCGGTCTGCGCACCGAGCGCGGACAGCGCGGACGCCGCGTGCTCAGCGCGGCGCAGCACTTCGGTGTCGCGGCCCTTGTCGCCAGCTGCTGTGACCGCGACGGTGACGGTCCGCCATAGCGGGTCCCGGCGCGCGGCGAGGTCGTCGAGGAAGTCGGCGTAGTCCCGGGCGGCGTCGGCCAGAGCCGGGTTGGCGATCGTCTCGGCGTTGTCGATGATGCGCTGGGCGTGGCTGGACAGATCGACCCGCTGCGCGGAGATCACGATCTGCACCGGCCCGGACAGCGAGTTCAACCATCGGCCGTAGCTGCCGATCAGAGCGGCCTGCTCGTCGCCGGTACGCAGCCCGATGTTCACGGTGGTGCAGGCGACCAGCGCCACCGCCTGCAGGCCGGTGTCGATGACGCCGGTGGCGCTGATCGCCTTGGCCGGCAATCGCAGCACTGGCACCGCCGCGGCGGGTGTCTCAGTGGCCGGCGCCCAGGCCGGTACCGCGGTGGGCCGGCCAGCCGGGGCCGGGGCCATCCGCTTCGGGCTGCGGGTATGCCGCACCGCCGACAACAGCCAGGCATCCATGGACAGGCCGTCACGGCGACCCAAGGCCAGTACGATCGCCGCACCCGCGAGGGGGGTGAGGATCGCGAACAGGACTGGCTGCGGCAGCAGCGTCCCCACCGCTCGGAAGATGCCGTAGCCGATCACAACGGCCACGGCCAGGATGGCCAACTGCCGGGCGGTCAACCCGTAGACGATCTTGTCCGGGGTATCGACGTCGGCAGGAATTCGAGCGTGCGGGGTGACCTCATCGCTCTGGCGCATCGTGACCCCCCTGATGTGCGATGCCGGCGGCACGGGCCTTCATCGCCCGGGTGTAAAGGTCCACACCGTCGGCGAGTTCAGCGGTGGTGTATCGGTGGATCGGCCGACCGGTGGGCCAGGCGATGGCGACGATGGTGGACGTGGCCTGCGGAGCGTCGGACAGTTCGGCAATCTCGTCGTGCGAGCGCGAGGTGCGGCGAATGGTGGTCATCAGGTTGCCTTTCGGGCGGGCGCGGCTGCGCGGGCTTTCATGGCGCGGGTGTAGAGGTCGACGCCGCCGGCGAGCTCCTCGCGGGTGTACGGACGTGCGGGTCGACCGGTCGGGTAGGTGATGCCGGTCCGGCCGGGACCGGCACCCGCCGGCCGCGGCAACGGCCGGGGCGTGGAACCGCCGGCGCGCGGTGTCGGGGACGGCGCAGAGGCCGCGGCGGGGCGCGTGCGGCCCCCGCCTCCGCCGCCTGAGGTCACCGGCCACGGCCGGTTGGCCCCATTCGCGCCGCCCGTACCGCCGCCGGCTCGGCCGGCTCGGCTGGTGGCCCCCGCGGCGCTCTTACCGCCGCCGAACGCGCGGGAGATCCCGCGGGTCAGCTGCTGCACGAGCACGACGCGCAGGATCGTGCCCATCGCGTTCGGTCGGCTCTGCGTGATGTAGCGGCGCATCAGTCCGGGGATCTTGACAACGCCAAACAGCAGGCAGAGCACGATGAACAGGTTCATGATCGCGTTGGGTTCGCCGCCGGGGATCGGCAGCCCGAGCACGCGCAGGTTGCTGTCCGGGTTGAGGAAGATCTGCAGTGTGGTGTGCAGGGCGACCGCTTGGAGCACGACGATCCCGAGCGTGCCGAGGATCGTGCGCCACCACAGCTTTGCGGCGCCCTCGGTCTGCGGGGTGCCGTGCAGGGCCAGGGCGATCGGTGCGATGCCAACGGCCACGATGAGCACCCCGAGCCGGAGGATCCACTGCACGAGGAGGGTGCCGGTGAGCACCGCGATCAGCAGGCCGATGAGCAGCAGCAGGAAGCTGACCGGGCTGGCGCCGTTCCGGTCGCTCAGCGCGCTGACCGTGGTGTTGCGCAGTTGCTGCATCGAGCCGGGCGCGGTGATGTCCTGGCTGGTCAGTGCGGCGGTGAACGAGTTGGCCAGCCCGATGATGGTGGAGCACAGCGGGATGGCGAAGTTGGCGGCGATCAGGCCGATGACCAGGCGAGGGATCAGCTCGCCCGGCCCGACCTGCGATTGGATGGTGTCGCGGCCCATCACCAGGATGCCCGTCCACAGGAACGCCAGCACGTAGACGGTGTTGACAATGCCGAGCGACGTGCTGGCGAACGCAGTGACCTGCGGCAGTTCGGTCACGTCGGGGCTGACGAACGCGGTGGCCGACAGCAGTTCCCACAGGGCGTTGAGCGCGCCGATCACGGTCTCGGCGAACCAGGTGAGGATGGGGCCGATGATCTGGTCGGCGAGCCAGCCGCCCATCTCAGCCCCCGATCCAGCCCTGCACGACCGCGAGCAGGATCGGCGCGAGGACTGCTAGGGCGTAACCGATGAGGGCGTTCTTGAACGCCGAGTTGGCCTTCTCGATCTCGGTCGGGTCGCCGCCCGCGGCCAGGCGGCGGAGGCCGCCGATGGTGAGGAACAGGGTGGCGACACCGACCAGCAGCCCGACGATCCAGGCCGTGATGTTGCCGATGATCACAGGCAGCGTGTAGGCGGCCAGGATCTGCGGCTCGGCCGCGTACGCCGGGGCCGAGCCGGCCACGGTCGCCAGGAACACGGCCGTGGCGGTGGTGATGCGGTAGATGGTGCGGCGGAACATGATGGGCACCTCCCGCCCCGGCGTGCGGGGCTCGATTGGGGTTGAGGTGCGCCACCGGGGAGCGGGACGGGCCGTGGGAGCGTCGCTCCTTCCAGCCATGAGGTGATCGGGTGCGAACACGGCCACTCAGGCCGGCACCGCCTCGATCCCCGGGGCGCCGACACCGGCCGCTGCTCGGTCCGATGTCTTGCCCACGAAGGCCCGTTGTTGGGTGGCCAACACGACGTCCGCCTCCGAGGCGCCACCCAACAGCGCCCCAACAGCCCGTCGCTGTTGCGTCGCGCCCGCGGCAGCGACTCGCTGTTGAGTCGCTGCCATGCGCTGTCGGTTCGCGGCGGCCTGCTGTTGGGCCGCACCATCCGTGAGAGCGACTCGCTGTCGGGTCGCACCGGCGTTGGCGCCGCGTCGGCGGGGGCGGGGCCGCAGTGGCACGAACGCGAGGTCGCCCTCGCGGATGGCTTCCAACAGCCGGCGTTCGGCCTTGAGCCGCCACGACGAGGCCAGGCTGGCGGTGATACCGATGCGTGCCGCTGCTTGGGCGAGGGTGGCGTTTTCCAGGCGGGTCACGGCGATCAGGTTCGCTTCGTCGGCGTCGATGACGCCGGCCGCCACCGCACGCGCGAGGACCAGGTCTGGGTGGTCCCATGGCTGGATCGGCGCGATCGGCCCGGTCGCGTCGGTGTGGATGAGTTGGGCGTCGGATTCGGCGTCGCGGGCCTTGCGGGCGGCGCGCAGACCGGCGTCGATGAGCCGGCCGACCACCCTGGGTGGCTGCAGGTCGATGGTCTTGAGCCGTTCAACGAAGCCGGCCAGCAGTTCCGCGTCCAGGTCGCGGGTGTCGCCGCGCCATCCCGCCGCGAGCAGTCCGGCGACGTGTCGCAGGCCGGGCAGGGCGATGCCCACCGCGGCCACGACCCAGGCCGGGCCGTCCCGGCGAGCGCGGATGACGAGCTCACGCCATACCGCGTCGCGGGCCTCGACGCTTGTGTGCGGCGCCAGGAGCAGCGCGCGGAGCCGTTCCAGCGGCAGGATCTCATCCGGTAGGCCGTCGAACCCGCGGCCGTCGAAGCCGACCTGCGTGGGCGGCTGGACCAGCAGGGTGAAGGCACGGCCGGCCGCGGCCAGCGGCGACGACGGCCAGGATCGAGCAGACATGGCATCCCTTGCGAGCCGAAGGGCACCGCACCTTAACGGCGGTGCGAGACCTCCATCCGCGCACGCCTACCGAACAGTCCAAGATCACGCGAGCGGAGCCGGTCGCCTGTTGGGCCTGCTCAGGGGGGCATGTCCACCCAACAGCCAACAGGAACACGGCGCCCGGCAATATCGGGCGCGGCGGCCAAGCAGCGCAGCTCACAGCCCTGTTGGGTGCTGTTGGGTGGGAAGATCCGCAGACCGACGACCCTCGACGTCCCTCGAGCCGCCTCTCTGGTGTTCGCTCCCCTGGGAGGAGGCGCAGTGGCGCACTGAGCATGTTCCCTACGCATCTACAACCCTGAGACCACACCGCCCGCATTCGGGCACGGCTCAAGCGCACGGCTGGCATGGGCAGGTTCGGCCTGACCCCCGCCGGCCTGGCAGGCGGCAGTGCCTGGGTGGTCGGGCACGTAGCGCCCGAGCCGGCCGCCTGCCGGGCCGATCTGGGCGGCCTGGATCGCCGAATCGTTCCTGCTGGCGGGCTCTCTGCTCGAGCTGGCCGTCGTCGCGGCGCCCCACAGTCATCTACAAGCTCAAACGTGACCTCAACGCGGCGGGTGCTGCAGCCGTCCGCGAGGCTCAACGCTCGCATAGCGAACGCCCGCCGTGTCGAGCCTGATACCGACGTCGGCCCTGGCTGCCCTACCGTCGCTGCCACGGCCGCCGCCAGGATGCGCCGATCACAGGAGGCCGGCTGTTGGCTAGCCAACAGCGCACACGGAATCTGCTGTTCGACTCAACACAGAGGCTGTTGGCCAACACCGACAGCTGTTGGGTCGAACCTGAGAAGCTGTTGGGAGAACACCCTCCTACTGTCGGGTAACAACGCCAACAGAGCCGAACCCTGTTGGGCGCTGTTGGGTTCGTGGCCATCAGCGGAGATGCTCTCGACTGCACCGACGAGGCCATTCGTAGGTGCGAACACGGCCAGTCAGCGCGGGAGCCAACCCGCACATGACAGCACTACCCGATTTCACGCCGAACGGCGCCGCACGCCCGAACCCGTCCGATCACGTCGCACGACAGCACGACGACGAGGAGGTCCTCGTCGGTGGCGATGTCCCGATCGCCGTGTGGCGGCTCGACGACCGTGACGACGCCGGAACCGTCACCGCCCCGGGCACCCGGCTTGCGTCGCGGTTGGCGCAGCGACTCGTCCTCGTGTACACCCGACGCGGCGACGCGGTCGTCGACTTCGACAGCGACCCGCAGCTGGAGCACGCCAGCGCCCACACGTCCCGCACGTACCTGTCCATCACCGACCCCAGCACGGTCGCCGACCTCGACACCCTCACCGCACCCGTCAGCCTCATCGTCCTACGGTGGCCGCCACAGCACACCACCCGAACCCGGGCCAGCATCGCCGACCTGTTCACCGCGTGCCGGCTCATCATGACGGCCGACACCTGCGCGATCGCCGCCGTCAGCTCCGCCGCACCTGGCAAACCCGGCACGACATACGCCGAGCACGCGAGCGAGCTGCTGCCCGCTGCCCGCGCCGCGGGCCTGACCCACGTCCTACAAATCGTGGCAATCACCGGTCCCGGCCACGGCGACGAGTTCGTCTACTACGCCACGAGAGCCGAGGCTGAGGCGGCGCGACGGGACCGGCCGAACGATGGCAGCGGCCCGAGCTACCACGTCGATCTGTTGGTCTTCACTAAGGCACATCCCAGTGGATAGCCGCGGCCCCGAGCGGCCCGTGGACGCCCGGCCAGCACACCTGAGCCGGGCGGCCCGCGACCACGAGGCCGCTGACAGCGACAAGTCGGCGTCGACGGTGCCGGCTGAGTCGAGCTACCCTGCCGCCGCCAACCGGCCGGACTGCAGCCGCTCCCCCACCGGCTCGCCTCGCCGAGGATGCACCGCTTGAGGTGCGCATCGGGTTCGTCCAGCTTGACGGGTCCGCAGGCACTGCCCTGCGCGCCCATCGAGCGCAGATGCCACACAGCTCGCCGCGTTCGACAGGCATGTATGGACGTACGGCGCGAGGTGGACCAGGGTCGCGACCGAGTACGGGGTGCCGGAGACCATGGTCCTGCAGCCTGCAGCCTGCAGCCTGCAGCCTGCAGCCGCTGCCGCGGCGTGTGCTGCCGCCGGAGCCCTTCCGCCGCGTCGACTCTCCGGCGCCATTCACCGCTTGGCACCCGTCTCAGGCCGATGTGCGATCAGCCGGCCGGTCGATCCTGCCGGGGTTGCGGTTGACCTAGCCGGCCAGACTCATGCGCGCAGCACCAGCGCCGTCGTATGCACGGGCTCGTCGGCGGCTGTTAGCCCCGGCCTTTCGCTAGCTGTTGATCAACGTTGTTCAACGGTGAGTTGATCTTCGTTGAGGTTGTCTGCGTGCGCGGGGCACGGTGACGGCCCGGCCCTTGGCCGGGCTGCTCCGGATGGCTCGTCGGGTTGTGGTGCGCGGTTCAGGTGATCGGCTGGGACAGTGCGGCGAGGCGGGCGAACGCGGCGGCGAGGTCGGTTGCCCAGGGCCAGGTTTCGGCGATGCGCAGGTGGGTTCGGCGGGCGGTGCGGGTGAGCCGGGCGGCGACGTGCAGGAGCCGGTAACGCAATTTCTTGGGTTCGGCGGCGGCGAGTTCGCCGTCCAAGAGCAGCATCTGGGTCCAGACGAGCAGGTCGATGCCGGTCAGCGCGAGTTGCAGCCAGGCCTGGTTGATCGCGAAGGCGCGGGACGGGAACCGGCCGAAGCCGGTGTCTTTGCCGGTTCTGATGCGGTCTTCGACGCGGGCGTGGGCGCGGTGGCGGGCCTCGAGGTACTGGATCGGGCCGTTGGTGGGGTCGCCGGATGGGGTGTCGGTGGCCATGACCTGGTGACGCATGCCCTCGATCGTGTCGAACAAGCTGAGCTGGGCGCCGGGGTGCGGCCGTTCCCGGCGCACGATGAACCGGGTCCCGGCCGGGTAGCCGTCATCGGGGACGAGGCCGGTCAGCTCACAGACCTGCGCACCGTCGCGGGGTTCGCCGCTGGTATCGACGGCGGGCACCCACTGGCTGTGCTGTTTGGCGGTCAGGATGGCCTGGCGGATCGGTTCGGTGATCGCGACTCCGACGGAGAATCGGGTGTCCAGGCCGTGTTCGCGCAGGCTGCGGATGTGGGCGAGGAGGCCGTGGGTGCAGCCGGCGGAGTCCGACCGGATCAGGACCGGGGTGCCGTGCCGATAGACGTCGGGGATCTGGGCGATGGCCTCGTCCAGGACCGTGATGTGGTCGGCGGTGGTGTTCGACCCGGCCCGGCCTTCCCGCAGCATCCCCGCGAGGGCTTCGCGGGTGTTGTCCAGGAAACACAGCAACGGGTGATACCCGAAGGTGGACTTCCACGTCGGGGTCGCGGACTCCTTGTCGGAGTGGCAGAGCACGATCGTGGCGTCCATGTCCAGGACCAGACCCGGCACCGTCGAGCCGCCCGCCGTCGTCTGCGGAAGGCCGCCGTGGGTCTCGATCCGTTGCGCCCACGCGATTTCCCGCGCCTGGGCCCGGGCCAGGGCCAGCTCGCCCAGGACTCGACTGTCCAGTTTGGACAGCAGTCGCCATGCGGTCGGGCCAGAGGCGACCGGCCCGAACACCTGGGCCTGGTCCCGTAACACCGCCAGATCGGCGATGGCCTCACCGCCGTCGGCGAGCATCACCGCCAGATCCACCGCGATCCGGCCCGGATCGTGCCCACCCCGGCGTTGCCGCAACACCGCGAGGACCTCACCGAACCGGGCGGTCAGCCCGGTCACCTCGGCCACATCAGCCAGGAGCCGGGCGCCGGCATGACCGACCACACCCCGCCCGTCGGCACTCACAACGATCTTCGGACGTGTTCCGGTAGCCTGCACTCGGCGGGTGCCTTCCGTGACGGACGATCAAGCCTTCGACAAGCCAGATCCTCCCAGATGGAAGGCACCCACCTCATTTTCGATCACGAACCCCGGCCGCCTTCATGAACGATCCGGGTTAGCTCAGGAGACGCGCCGTTGTCCAACCAACACGTGCGTCGAGCTGCTCTCCGCTGTCCGCAGTTGGCTATTCGCCGAGGTGTTCGGTGGACAACGAGGAGTTGTTGGGTAAAAGCCGCTTCACGCCTCTCGGCTGTTGGGTGGCTGTTGGGCAGCCTGCTGATCACAGCCGCCGTGGACTGGCACTCCGGCAGGCCATTTGTGGTCATGAAGACGAACTCGGTAGCACTCCTTGGGCACAGTTCCACAACGACGCACCACGATCTGGCTGCGCAGAAACGCACCACCGCGATGATCAGCCGCGACAAAACCAATCGGGCGACCGACATCGCTGCTGCTGACGACGATCGCGCCCGCCCGATCACCCGGCACCAAACTCCCAGGAGCCGGCACACCCAGTTGAACCAATCGAGCTGGGTATTCATTCGTCCGGACCTTACGAACCACTGGCGCCCATACCGACACGATGCGGTTACGCAGGCGGAGGGTGTCCGACCATGAGGTCGGATCTTCCCAAGATGACAACGGGTCTGCCGCCGGCATGGGCGGCGTTCCTCACGGACTGGGACCGCTCGCTGCGATCGGGAAACTACCCGCCAACCACCCGGTACAACTACCTCCTCGGTGTTGCTCAGCTTGGCCGGTACCTGGCTGACGAGGCCAGTCAGTTGGATGCGGGCGAGGCGGCGTCCACACCGACAGCGGTAACTCGCCGCCATATCGAAGCGTTCCAGGCGTGGATGGTGCAGACCCGTTCGGCCGCGACCGCGCTAAACAAGCACAAGGCCCTGCAGCAGTTCTTCAAATGGCTGGCCCTGGACGAGGAGGAGATCGCGCAGTCTCCGATGCTGCGGGTACGCCAGCCGAAGACGCCGGTCAAGCTGATCCCGATCATCCGCGATGGGGACACCAAGAAGCTGCTGGACAACTGCAAGGGGAAGGACTTCGTCCAGGTCCGTGACGAGGCGATCATCCGGTTGTTGTCCAACACGGGCGCCCGACTGTCCGAGGTGGCCAACGTGCAACTCGGCGATGTCGACCTATCGCTCGATACGGTGCGCTACCACGGCAAGGGCGCCAAGGACCGGCGAGTTCGCGTCGGCCCCAAGACCGCCCGAGCGGTCAGCCGGTACCTGCGGGCACGCGCCAGCCACCGTGGTTTCGGCCTGCCCGACCTGTGGCTGGCCGCGCGTGGCGCGCAGCGGCTGTCCGCCAACGGGATCAAGCTGATGCTCAAGCGGCGCGGCCAGCGCGCCGGGGTCAGCGACGTGCATGCCCATCGGTGGCGACACACCTACGCACATGAGTGGAAGCTGGCCGGAGGAGACACCGGCGACTTGATGCTCGTGCTGGGCTGGTCCTCCGAGGACATGCCCCGCCACTACGGAGCCAGCGCGGCGGCGGAGCGTGCTCAGCAGGTTCAGGCCCGGATGGGGATCGGTGAACGTGTCTGACCGGACGAACAGCCACGAGGCGTCTGACGGCGGTGGAGTGGGACGGCGACGGGCCGGATTGACACCCGAGCGGCGGCGCCGACGGGCCCGCATCGCGGCACACGCCTCGTGGGCCAACACCGCCGACCGCGCCGCCCGCACCGCTGCCGCCACCAAGGCGTTCCTCGACCGGTTCGAACGGCAGGTTGACCCCCAAGGCGTCCTGCCCGCCGACGTGCGCACGGTCATGGCCCAGCACGCGCGGAAGGCATACATGCTGCAACTCGCCGAGCGTTCAGCGGCAGCGAGACAGCGTCGAGCGCAACACACGCCACCGCCTCCCACACCTTGATTGCGTGTCAAAGGGTCGTGAGTCCGAGTTTCGCCGTTCCGACAGCGTAGGGGGTTTCCACAGGTCAGCGACTCGCGGAGGCCTCAAGTCCATCGCTTGGCACCGCTGCCACGTCTAGCACGCCGCTGTTGGACCCCTTGACTAGTAGGGCTTTGTTAGGTTAGGCGTGTCGTGGGGTCGTCGGGGCGGTGCGGGTAGTTTCATGCCTTGGTGACCCCTGACGAGCTTTCGGTTGTGCGGCAACGCCTTGAGGCGTTCGCGGCGGACGTGTTCGCGCCTTTGGCCCGTTCGGACCAGCGGGCGAAAGGCGTGACGTATGTGCGTGGGCTGTTGCTGGACGGCCGGCGCAAGTCGATGCAGCCGATGGCGGAACGTCTTGGGGTGGATCATCAGGGGTTGCAGCAGTTTGTGACGACCTCGACGTGGGACACGGCGGCGGTGCGGGCCCGGCTGGCCGGTCGGGCGGTCGAGCTGATCGGGCCGGTCGCGTGGGCGATCGACGACACCGGGTTCCCGAAGGACGGTGTCGGCTCGCCTGGGGTGGCCCGGCAGTACTCCGGGACCTTGGGGAAGGTCGCGAACTGCCAGATCGGGGTGAGCGTCCACGCGGTTACCGATACGGCGTCGTGTCCCCTCGATTGGCGGTTGTTTCTGCCGGAGTCGTGGGACGCCGTCAAGGCTGGACCGGCGGCGGTGAAGGCGGCCAACGCCAAGCAGCGCAAGCGGTTGACGAACGCCCCGCGGGCCGCCGCCGCGGCGGCCGCGCCCGCTGCGGTTGCTGTCGATGTCGAGGCGGCGACCGAGGCGGCACGGCAACGGCGCCGCAAGTCCGGGATACCAGAGGGTGAAGGCCACCGTCCGAAGTGGACACTTGCGATCGAGATGCTCGACGGGCTCGCCGGGCACGGGTTGCGGCCACCGTTGGTGGCCGCGGACTCCGGCTACGGCGACAGCGGCCCGTTCCGGGCCGCGCTGGACGAACGCGGCATCGCCTACAACGTCCAGGTCAAAGGCGAAACCCTCGCCCACCCCGCCGACGCAACACCCGTGGCACGCACCTGGTCCGGACGCGGCCGCCCACCGACCCGCACCCGCCCGGACTACCCGAACGATGCGATCAGCGTGGCCCAGCACATCACCGACGCCGGCCGCGCCGCAGCGATCACCGTCGCCTGGCGCGAAGGCAGCAAAGGCACCCTCACCTCACAATTCGTGTTCCTGCGCGTCCGCCCGGCCGGCCACCGCATCACCCCAGACCCCGACGGCACCCTGCCCGAACGGTGGCTGATCGCCGAATGGCCCGACGACCAGCCCGAGCCCGTCACCTACTGGCTGTCCAGCCAACCCGCCGACACCGACCCCGCCGACCTGATCCGGACCGCGAAGATCCGCTGGCGGATCGAACACGACTACCGTGAACTGAAAACCGGCCTCGGCCTGGACCACTTCGAAGGCCGCTCCTGGCTGGGCTGGCACCGCCACGTCACCCTCGTCACCGCCGCGCACCTGTTCATCACCATGCTGCGACTCGACCCAAAAGCGGATGCGCCGGCCTGACCCTCTACAAGGTCATCCACGAGCTGCAACTACTGCTCGCAACCTGGACCGGCGCATGCCCCACCTGCCACCAAACGGTGAAACCGTTACGCCGCAACAACCATCGACAAACCTAACAAAGCACTACTAGGGCCTGTCTGACGGATCATGGTTTCTTGCGGTCGGGTTTCGCGCGGAGCCAGATGATGATCGAGGCGATCCCGATTGTTGCCTCGTAACGGGATTTGAGCTTGTCGTAGCGTGTCGCGACCGCCCGGAACTGTTTGAGCCGGTTGAAGGCCCGTTCGATCTGGTTGCGGTCTCTGTAGCGGACCGCGTTGAAGGTCGGAGGTCGACCGCCACGGGATCCCTTACGGGCTCGGCTGGCTTGCACATCTGATCGTTCCGGGATGGTGTGCGGGATCCCCCGGGCGCGCAGCGAACGGCGGTTGGCCTTGGACCCGTACGCCTTGTCCGCGGTCAGGTGCGCGAGTCTCTTGCGGTGCCGGCCTTTGCCGCCGGGACGGGGAACCTTGACCGCGTCCAGCAGGGCCACCAGCTCTTTGGTGTCCGCGCTTTGTCCCGGCGTGACTCGCCGAACCAGTGACCGGCCACGCCCTTCACCGAGCAGGTGGACTTTGGTGGTCAGTCCACCCCGGGACAGACCGATCGCCTGCGCGGCACGTCGCCAGTTGTGTTGCCACGGCCAGTGTTGCGGCAGATGGATTGTGATCTCGCGGGCGTGTCGGGTGATCCGGCCGGCGGACGGTGGCGGCGCGGGCGGTGTGGTGTGGTCGTCCGGCGAGGGTGGCGGCGGCGCGGGTGAGGTTGTGTGCGATGGCGATGCAGGTCAGCCAGGCGTTGTTGGCGTTGAACCGGCCGGATGGCAGGTGCGCGAGGTCCGTCGATGAGTTCGGCGAAGACCTGTTCGATGATGGCGTGACCGCGGTGCTGGGCCTCGGCTTGGACCAGCAGGTACGGGCTGTCGGTGAACGCGGCGTGGTAGCGCCACACGGTGAACAGTTCACCCTGTTCGTCCACTGTGGATTTCTTCAGATCGGGGATGCGGCGGACGATGAGCCGGGCGGTGACCTCGTGCCGGGTGCCTTCGAACGCGGTGTAAGCGGTCTCGGCGATCTGCGCGCGGGAGATGAACCGTTGCTGCTCGTCGTCCCAGACCGGTTGCGGGTAGCGGATCTCGGTCCAGGCGTCCTCGCCGATCGTGGCGATCGCCGCGCGGACCTTGGCATCGACGCGGACCGTGATCGAGAACCGCACCCGGGCCCGGCGGCAGGCGGTGACGACCGCACGTGAGTAGAACGCCGAGTCCGCGCGCAGCACGATCTCACCCGCCGCCGCCGCGTGCGGGGTGGCCGCACGCTGGTCGGCCAGGACCGCTTTGGTGGTGGCAACGGCCTCAGCGACCAGCGATGCCGCGCCTGATGTCACGGGGGTAATTCTCCTTGCACGCCCTCACGGGTCAAAGTTGCAGCCCTCTGTGTCACCCTGCCTTCCCAAAGGATGACACAGAGGGCTGCGGGGGCAGGGACAGTCCTGTTGTCCCCGCCCCGGCTGAAGCGATTGTTACTGGAATTGCCAGGCTTTAACGTAGTTCACTATGTATGAATTGCTTTCCCCGGTCGGGGTGGTCCCGTCGGGCTGTCCGCTGGCACTGCCGAACCAAAGGTCGAGCAGGATGTACATGCGGTTAGACATGCTGACGTTGACGGTGTAGAACTGCTGCCCGTCGAAGTAGAAGGTCAGGCGGTTGGGTTCCCACTTGAGTCCGTACTTGTGGAAGGCGGCAGACAGGTCAGAAGTGGCGAGTTTCTGCTGCCCCGCCGAGGGGTTTGCGGCTCCGGTGGGCCACACGGTGGCGGCGAAGGTCGTGGGGTGCAGGTTGGAGTCGCTCCATCCGCTGGTCGGGCCGCCGCCGGAATACGCCTCCATGATGTCGATTTCCGGGCGTGTGTCACCATCGTGGTTGAGGAGCCAGAACGCGGGCCAGGCGCCCTTTCCGACGGGAAGTTTCGCTTCCATCTCGAAGAACCCGTACGTTTGGTAGTACTTGCCGTCGGTGTCGATGGTGCGGTTGAAGAAGTTGCCGCTGGCGTCCCGCTGAGGCCAGATCTTGAGGGCTCCGTTGGTCACCTTGTAGTTGATCGTGGAGTTGGAGTTCTCGTACCAGATGTGGTCGTTCCACAAGCTGGTGTCGACTCCTCCAGAGGTGAACTCTTCGGTGAAGGTCGCGCGGTAGTTCGCCGCGTTCTGGCCGTAGGGTCCGCTGGTGGTGGGAGGGGGGGTGGTGGCGCCTCCGACCGTGAGTGTTCCGACGAGGTAGCGCAGGCCGCTGTCGACGGAAACGCCAGAGCCCGCCTGC
Organism: Dactylosporangium darangshiense; assembly: GCF_039537565.1. Taxonomy (NCBI): domain Bacteria; kingdom Bacillati; phylum Actinomycetota; class Actinomycetes; order Micromonosporales; family Micromonosporaceae; genus Dactylosporangium; species Dactylosporangium darangshiense. Next base: position 1,933 of record NZ_BAABAT010000038.1, on the reverse strand, counting down.
AACGCGACCCGGTCCCACGGCGAGTGGTCTTGGAAAAGACCGACACGGATGTCGTACTTCCCAGCGGACAACGTGGAAGGAACAGTCACAGTACGGTCGTAACTGACCAGACCGCTCCAGGCAGACGTCCCGGTGGGCGGTGAATGATAGCCGCCGTTGAGGACGATCGCGCCGCTGGTATCGACCACGTGAATGAACACCAGATAGTCCTCGGCCATCGGCACCGCATCAAACCGGATCCGCATTGTCACAGCCTGCCCAGCCTGAACCGACAACGACGGCGTACCCAAGGTGAGGACCCTCGTGGCTCCGACCGCTCCGATCGTGAGTGTTCCGACGATGTAGCGCAGCTCATCGTCGACCGTGACGCCGTCTCCGGGCAGCAGGGTGGCGCGGTCCCACGGTGAATGGTCCTGGAACAGGCCGACGCGGATGGTGTACTGCCCATCCGCCGCTGTGGACGGAATGGCAACGGTCTGGTCATAGCTGACCGAGCCGTTCCACGTCGTGGGCGCCTGCGGCGAATAGTGGTCGCCGCCGAAGGCAATCGCACCGTTGCTGTTGACGAAGTGCACAAAGACCCGATAATCCTCGCTCATCGGCACCGCATCGAACCTCATGCGCAGCGTGACGTTCTGACCGGCCTGGCCGGAAAGTGCCTGGGTGCCTAGCGTCAGAACCCGGGGCGTGGAGCCGATGGTCAAGGTTCCGACGATGTAGCGCAGCTCGTCGTCGACCGTGACGCCATCTCCGGGCAGCAGGGTGGCGCGGTCCCACGGTGAATGGTCCTGGAACAGGCCGACACGGATGGTGTACTGCCCATCCGCCGCTGTGGACGGAATGGCAACGGTCTGGTCATAGCTGACCGAGCCGTTCCACGTCGTGGGCGCCTGCGGCGAATAGTGGTCGCCGCCGAAGGCAATCGCACCGTTGCTGTTGACGAAGTGCACAAAGACCCGATAATCCTCGCTCATCGGCACCGCATCGAACCTCATGCGCAGCGTGACGTTCTCGCCAGGCCGTGCCGACAGGCTCGGGGTTCCCAGCGTCAGCGCCGTGGACGTCGATGCCGCGGCGGCGGCCGGTGACGGCACTAGGAGCGCGGCAGCGATGATCGCCACCACGATCCCGGATAGATGCCGCATACCTCTGGACCGGATGGGAAAGTGCATGAACTCTCCTTCCTGGCGCGGGCACACGCGGGCAATCCCGCACCGCTTGCTAGATCGATTGCGATCACTGACTGCGACAGTGTCCTTCGCGTATTCGCGGGATAGCATCGTGGAAAACCCTTAGCTTGCACACGACTTCGACGACCAACCCACCGACAGCGCGGCAAAGCCTCAACCGAGCTCACCACCATCTAAACTTGGCCCAGGATCACCGCTGGCCATCGAGTCTTAGGGCCTGTCTGACGGATCTTGTGGGCGGTAGTGTGCTGCGGCGTGGCTGTTGATCTATCTGATGCGGAGTGGGTACGGCTGGCGCCGTTGCTGCCGTCTGTGGCGCCGCAGCGTGGTGGGCGGTGGCGTGATCACCGTCAGGTGATCAACGGGATTCTGTGGCGGATCGACAACGGCGCGAAGTGGCGTGAGGTCCCGCAACGCTATGGGCCGTGGCAGACCTGCTACGAGCGGTTCTCCCGATGGGAGCAGGACGGGACCTGGGCGCGTATCGAGCAGCGGTTGCAGGCCGATGCGGACGCTGCCGGCGAGTTGGACTGGCGGGCCCAGGCCGACGCCACCATCGTGCGGGCCCACCAGGACGCTTCGGGGGCCCGCAAAGGGGGCTCAGCGCGGATGAATCACGTGCCGCGCAGGCGATCGGTCTGTCCCGGGGTGGACTGACCACCAAAGTCCACCTGCTCGGTGAAGGGCGTGGCCGGTCACTGGTTCGGCGAGTCACGCCGGGACAAAGCGCGGACACCAAAGAG
>NZ_BAABAT010000037.1:0-113578 GCF_039537565.1 Dactylosporangium darangshiense | reverse complement strand
CGAAGCCATGATCCGCTGGGCCGCGATCAACACCATGACCAGCCGCATCGCCCGAGGCCGGCCAGCCACCCGTCAGCAACGCTGGCGCTGGCCCGACGACAAATAGACCACTTCTCAAACACACTCTCAGGCCCACCAATCGCCAGCTGCGGAGACATGCACGCCTATGAGATCTCTGATCTTGACTATTGCTTTAGGTATCATTATCGCTACCGAAGCGGACGACGAGCGCAGGGGGACGCGGATGCCGATCGGTCACGTTCAGGCGTCGCCAACGCCACTACGCACGTTCAGCGACAGTCTCAAGATCCACCGTGAACGGCGACAGCTGTCACAGGCCGGCCTGGCAAAGTTGGTTCATGTCAGTAGCGCCATGATCGCCAAAGTCGAGCGAGGACGGCGGTGGCCGACACATGATCTCGTCGTACGGTGCGACACCGTCCTCGGCGCATCCGGCACGCTGACGCGCCTCTGGCCAGCTTTGGAAAATGAACGCGCACGCCGTCAACTCTTGGGCGCCCAGCACCGGCTTTCAACCAAACTGCAGGCTATCCCGATTGCCAGCACACACGGCGCCGAGGTTAGCTCTCAAAGCGACACCGCGTCGTTCTTGAGTACCGGAGTGTGGACGATCATCACCCCACTCAAGCAGGAAGCTATCCGAGCCCGGCCTGTCGTCGCCGTGGAGGACGTCCTCGGCGCGCAACGGCTCGGCGAGATCGCCCAAGCCCACGGCGTGGTACCCGGCTACGAAACCGTGCCGATCGGTGGTTCGGTCGATCTCAACCGACCGAACCTCATCGTTATCTGCGGACCGAGGCTCTCTCCACACACGGCCGCTGTACTGAACCAGGACCAACACCTACGCTTCATCATGGCGCCGGACAATGTATGGACGCTGCACGAAACCGATACCGACACACTGCACCGGTCCGGCCTGGACAGCGTTCCGCCACGAGCATCGGACGTCGCCTACCTCGGCCGACTTCCGCGACCCGATCGCCAGGGCACACTCACTATCTTCACCGGCATCCACCCGCAAGGCTCTCTCGGCGTCGTGCAGTACCTCGCCCAGCACCTGACCGAGCTGGACGCCGAACTGGGATCCCGCTGCTTCTCGATGCTGCTCGGCACTACATTCGATCCGGAGACCAGCGAACCGCTCCTCGTGAAACCGCTCAGCCGCGTCTACCTGCAGGAAGCACATACAATTTGATGCGCCCCACGATCACCTCCGAGACGGCACCAGGACACGACAACGAAGACTTCGCCGTCGTCACCGCGAACGTCGCCATCCTCCTTGACGGCGCGGGACTGTCAGGGGTCGACGATGGCGGCTGCATCCACGGTGTCGCCTGGTACGTCCGTCAGCTCGGCGCGCAGTTGTTGATACGGCTCCTCGACGAGTCGGAGCCGGACCTTCCGGTGGTGCTCGCCGACGCGATCGGCTCTGTCGCCGATGCCCACCGCGGCACATGCGATCTCGAACACCCCGGCACGCCGTCCTCGACCGTCATCATCGTCCACGAGGCCGCCGGGGTCCTGGGATACCTGGTCCTCGCCGACTCTGTCCTGATCATCGATACCGGAGAGGAACCCATCGTCATCTCCGACACGCGCGAAGCGGCTGTTGGCAGGCAATACCGTGCGGCGATGGACGCCCTCGTGGGTGGCACCCCCGAGCACAACGAGGCTCGCCGTAGCTACGTCGAGCGTCTACGGCAGCACCGCAACCAGCCGGATGGCTTCTGGGTGGCTGCCAGTGCACCGGAGGCGGCACAGCATGGGCTTACCGGCCGGCTGCCGAGCAGTCGACTGCGATCCGTGCTCCTCTTGAGCGACGGGGCGAGCCGACTCGTAGATCGGTTCGGTCTGTGGAGCTGGGGCAAGCTAGTCGAAGTCGCTACGACGCACGGCGGCGAGTCGGTCCTGCAGGCCGTCCGTACCGCTGAACGCGAGGATGCGGCCGGTGAACGGTGGCCCAGGGGCAAAATCTTCGATGACGCCACCATCGTGGTGTGCGATCGGTTCTGCTCGCCCATCGGTACCGGCGAGACAGCACGATGATCCACTGATTGGTGGCCTGAACGGCCAGGTGCGCCGCTGTCAGCACAGGTCGCGATGGCATCGCCAGATTTGCGTGAGCAGGGCAACGCGGAGTTCGCCGAGGCAGCGTAGGGACCGCAGCAGCAAATTGCAGGTGCGGGTGTCGATGTCCAGCGCACGGCCTTCGGCGGGCTGTTTGACCGGGATGTGCACGCCGACGCCGGCGCCGTCAGCGCTGGTGTGCCGGGTGATCGGACCGTTCGCTCTGGACCGGGTCCGCGTCTACAGCGCCAGCGAGGAATCCCCCTGTGCCGACGGGTTCTACACCCCACGCACCGGTGACGTCGCCGTCCACCGCGACGTCCTCACCGACCGGCATCGGACCCTGTCGGTGCTGTTCCACGAGGCGGCCCACCGGGTCCGGCACCGCGGCGGCGGCCGCTGGATCCCCAGCCCGGACCACGGCGACCGCAGCCGCGGCCTCGAGCACATGCTCACCGAGTTCGGCGGGCTGCTGCTCGGCCTGCTGGCCGACGTCGCCGACGGCGGCACCCTGCCCGACCCGGCCACACCGCCACCGACGCCAGGCAACCGCCGGCGGGTCCGGCAGACCGTGGCGGATGACCCGGCGGTGCCGGCCAGCCGCGAACTGGCGCACCTGCTCACCGACCGCCTCCCACACGCGCTCACCGCCGGCGGGTTCACCGACGTGCACGACCTGGTCGCCTCCACCGCCGTCCGCCCCGTGTACTGGAACCTGCTCACCCGCCCGAGACCGGCCGGGATCCGCCGCCAGCAGGGCGTGAGCACCGCCTGGGACTACGACAAGGTCGCCCTGCTCGCCAACGCCGTCGGCGTCCACCCGCCCGTGGTGTGGCTGGCCTCCAACCTGTGCGAAGGGCCGCTGCACGGCCGCCGCCGCGACCAGTGGGGTCAGCCCGGCCGGTGGGCGAAGCAGGTCTGCGACCTCGTCACCCGCGCCTGCACGGACCTGGAACACCTCGGCGGCGCCTACGCCGCCCAGGTTCCGGCCCTGCGCGCCCTCGCCGACGGCACGACACCCGCCCCGACCGGTGAGGACAGCTGGCAGGTCCCCGCACTAACCCTGGTCGTCCTGGAACGGCAACGCCTGCACCTCGACAACCAGCAGCCCCGATAGACCGGCCGGGCCAGCACCGGCGTCGCGCCGTACCCGAGCTGGTCCGGGGACTGTTGCTGCCAGACCGCTGGCAGCTCGCTGCGACGGGGAGCACGAGGCCGGTCGGGTGGCGTCCGGGCGCTGCTGCCCTGCCGCGCTTCTACCGCCCCTGCCCTTGCCCGGCAAGGCACACCGGCCCGGCGCCGACCGCGGCACCGCTGCGACGCGGACGCCGCCGCGATGCGAACCGGCCGCGGGGCCGGTGACCTTGCCTGGCCGCGGCCGTCGGGACGGTCCGCGCATCGGGTCAGCACGACCCGGGACGCCACCGCTGGTCCGGGACGTGCCGGCCGGGCCCGGCGGCTGCCGAGCTCGACGCCGCTCGGCCGTCGCCGTCAAACCGGTGCGGCCGGCATCGTGATCAGGAGTGCTCGCATGCGTGAGGCGTCCGCAGTACAGCTGCTGCGCAACCCCGAAGACCTGCTCGGCAAGATTCCCTACCTCCTGCAGTACCACCCGACCGACCGCATCGTCGTGCTCTACCTCGGCCCAGACCACCACCTTCTCGTCATCGGCAGCGTCGGCATCGACGCGCCGACCGCCGACCTTGCCGACGAGATCCGCGACACCGCCACCCGCACCGGCGCCCAATCCGTCGTAATCGTCGGGTACGGGCCGCTGACCGCCACCGGGACCGTCACCTCCCTCGTCGACGCCGTCGACCCGCACATCCACATCAGCTACACCTGCCTCGTCTCGGCCGGCGCCTACTACTGCCTGGACCGCGGCTGCATCTGCGACGCCACCACCGGCATCCAGTTCGACCCCCGCGCCACCGAGACCGCCGCGCACGCGACCGTCGCCGGCGAGGTGGCGTGGCCGTCCCGGTCCGACTTGCTCGCCCTGACCGAACCCGACCCCGACGCGCAGGACCGCGTCCGGGCCGCGTTCCACGACGCGCGGCGCATCGAACGGCCGGAACTGGTCGAACTCGACGAGCTGCTGGAGCGGGCCATGCTCGACCAGCGTCTCACCGACCTCGAGGCGGCCCGGCTGGCGCTGCTGCTGCGCCGCCGCCCCGTCCGGGAAGCCGCCTGGCTCAAGACCACTGACCACATGTGGCAGCGCAACCTGTGGCTCGACCTCACCCGCCGCATCCCAGAGCCCTACGTCGCCGCACCGGCCGCGCTCGCCGCCTGGTGCTGCTGGATGCGCGGCGAAGGCCCGCTCGCGCTGGCCGCAGCCAGGCGCACCGCCGCCGTCGACCCGCAGAACTTCATCACCACGGTCGTCGTCGCCGCGATCCAGTCCAAGCTCCGCCCCGCCGACTTCATGCCGGCCTGGCCCCCGGCGCTGGACGACGACGCGACGGCAGGGCCGCGGTGACCCGCGACGGCATCGGCGCTCGAGACTCGACCGCAACCGCGACCGCCGCCGGGAGCGGCCAGGGCGGACCGGCCGCGGCCGCAGCGACCGGCGGAACAACCCCCTCCGGCCAGCGGCCAGGCTGGCCGGAACTGGCCGCGGTCGTGCTGCTCACCGCCGACGACATGGTCCACGAGGCGGTGCGTCGCTGCGCGGCCCGGGCCGGGACGTCCGTGACCGTGTACCGCGATCTGGACTGCCTGCAGCCGAACGACACCGAGATCGAGGTGCTGCTGGTCGGCGCCGACCTGGCCGGCGCGGCAGCCGAAGTGCGGCTGCCGCTCGCGGCCCGGCAGGTGATCGTGGTGTCCGCGGACGCGCCTGACTGCCCGGCCTTCCGCGCCGCAGCAGCGCTGCGGGCGACGTATCTCACCTGCCGCCGGACGGACCGGGCCTTGCTCATCGATCAGATGGCAGCCGCAGCGGCGGGCACCGTCAACCAGCGATAGACCCGCCGCGACCTGGCCGAGGGCCGGTCGAGTGTCGCGGCGGCCGGGTGCGGGTGCCGGGCCCTCGATCCTGGCCGACCCCGGCTGGCCCCGCAAGGACCCGCCCGCACGCCCCTCGCACGCGGCACCAGCGACGAGGGGCGGGCGGGGCCTTGCCGTGGCGGCGCCGATCGGCCGGCCGGACGGATCGGGCCAGCACCGCCCACCCGGCCCGCACGCGGACCCGGACCGTCGGTGAAACGTTCCAACTACTCAGTAGAGGACGAACAGCATGAGCACAGCAGTCCTGCCCCTCGCCCCGGGCAATGAGGAAACCACCGAGATCGAGGACCCCGGCGCCGCACCGCGCACCGACGACGCGGTCGAACGCTTCGGGGAGGTCGTCGACGGCGTCGTCGTCGATGACTCGGAGACCGAGCCCAACGACAGCACCCGGCGGGTGGCCCTGCCGCCGCTGGTCGCGAAGAACCTCGATCCGCGTGACCTGATCGACAACCCGAACAACCTCCGCAAGGACGTCGGCGACCTGAACGATCTGAAGGCGTCGATGGCGCGGATCGGCATCCTGTGCCCGCTGGTGGTCATCCCGACGTGGGTCGACGGCGGCGGCGAAGCCTACATGATCGTGATCGGGCATCGGCGGAAGTACGCCGCGATCGCCCTGCGGTGGACCGAGGTGCCGTGCATCATCGCCGCCGATGACGGCGAGGCGCTGCAGATCATCGCGCAGCTGGCCGAGAACGGCCACCGGGTCGGGCTGACCGCGTCGGAGGAGGCCGAGGCGTACTACCAGCTGACCCTGCTGGACTGGACGCCCGAGGCAATCGCGAAGGTGCGGGCCATTCCGCTGCCGGCGGTACAGCAGAGCCTGCGGCTGCGGCAGCTGCCCGCGGCGGCCGCCGCCGCCGTGGACAACGGCACCATGACGCTGACCGAGTCCGCCGCCCTGGACCAGCTCGCCGACGACCTGAAGGCGCTCGACCGCGTCCTGGCCGCCGGTTCCGGCTACAAGCACGTCCTGGCCTCCGAGCTGGCCAAGCGCAAGGCCGCGAAGGCGGTCGCCGTCGCCAAGGCCGAGCTCGTGCTGGCCGGTGTGCCGATCACCAGCAAGCCGAAAGGCTTCGGCAGCACCAGCACCGAGGTTGCCGCCCGGCTGCTCGTCGACGCCGACGGCAACCGCCTCGAGCCGGCCACCGTGCGGACGATGCCCGGCTTCGCCGCGTTCGTGGAGAAGGGCCCGTTCGGTGGCGCGGAGACGGTCGTGTACTGCAAAGACCCTGAGGCTTGGGGCTACCGCCGGTACACGCCCAGCTTCGGGCCCACGCTGTCCGCGCAGGAGCTCGCCCGGCGCGCCGAGCGGGAGCGCCGCCGCGCCGAGCACCTCGCCGCGCTGCAGGTCGCCGCGGGCGTGCGCCGCGACTTCGTCCGGGAGCACTACGGGTCGGCGAAGGCAGCGAAGGTGCTGTTCCCCGACGCGCTGCGCCAGGTCCTGACCGGCACCCACGACCTCGAGTTCGAAGACGTCGACGGGCTGTACACGACGCTCGGCGGCGCCGGCGATGACGTGCTGCGGACCGCCGGGATCGACCGGCTGAGTCGTGCCCTCGTGGCCCGGTGGATCTGCGCCCACGAGCGCAACCTCGGCTTCGCCGCCAGCGACTACCCCGCAGAGGCGGACGCGCAGGCGGTCGCGTTCTGGTACGAGCGGCTCAACGCCGACGGCTACACCCTCGCCGACGCCGAGGCCGTCCTGCTCGAGTCCCTCACCAACCCGGACCGAACCCACGACGACGAGGACGACGACGGCCCGGACGAAGACGCCGAGGACGCCGAGCACGACGCAAACGCAGAGGGCCGCGACGAGGACGGGGACGAGAACCGCCAGGAGCAGGACGGCGAGGTGAACGCCACCACTGGTGGCCGCTCCGACGCCGCACCCGCAGACGAAGACGGCGCAAGCGGCGACGACGGTCCGCCCGTGGAAACCGAGGCGACCGACGAGGACCTCATCGGCGTCGGCTGACCTACTCATTCCCTGCTGCCCCCTTCGACGGCGGGAGCTTCGCGCACTGCGCGGGGCTCCCGCCTTTTGCCTTTCTGGAGGCTTCTCGTGTCGTTGACCCTCACCGATCTGTTCTGCGGCGCCGGCGGCTCATCCTCCGGCGCCGAACTCGTCGATGGCGTGCGCACCGTGATGGCCGCCAACCACTGGCGCCGCGCAATCGACACCCACGCCTACAACCTGCCGCACGCCGCGCACGACTGCGCCGACATCTCCCAGGTCGACCCGCGCCGCTACCCGCACACCCACCTGCTGTGGGTTTCACCGGAGTGCACGAACCACTCCCAGGCCAAAGGCGTCCGCGCCGCCGACCAGATCCCCGACTTGTTCGGCCAAGTCCTGCCGGACGAGGCCGCGGAGCGGTCCCGGGCCACGATGTGGGACGTCGTGCGGTTCGTCGAGGCGAAGCTCCTCGCCGGGCACCCGTACCTCGGGTTCGTCGTGGAGAACGTCGTCGAGGTCGAGCGGTGGCTGCCGTACCGGGCCTGGCGGATGGCCCTGCAGACGCTGGGCTATTGCCTGCACACCGTTTACCTCAACTCGATGTTCGCGCAGGCCGGCGGGGCCGGGGCACCGCAGTCACGCGACCGCTGGTACACGATCGGGCACCGCACCTCGCTGGGCCGCTGCCCGGACCTGCGCCGCTGGGCCCGCCCCGGCGCGACCTGCCAACGCTGTGGTGTCACCGGCAAACCGATCCAGGCGTGGAAGAACCCTGACCGGCCGTGGGGCCGCTACGGCGACCACGGCCAGTACGTGTGGGTCTGCCCGACCGCCGCCTGCCGCGGCGCCCGCGTCTACCCCAAGGTCCTGCCCGCCGCGGCGGCGATCGACTGGACCCTCGCCGGCACCCGCATCGGTGACCGTAGCACCCCGCTGGCCGACAAGACCATGGCCCGCATCACCGAGGGCCTGCACCGCTACGCCCGGCCGCTCATGGTGCCCACCGGCGGCACCTGGCGCACCGACGCCACCCCCGTCGATACGCCGATGCCGACCCGCACGACGCGGGAGAACGACGGCGTCGCCGTGCCGCCCGTCCCCGCCGACCCCAAGGCGCCGCCGGAGCTGGTGACGCCGCCGCTGGTCGTCGCCCTGGAGGGCCGGGCCACCGTCGCGCACGTCCGCCCCGTCGACCGTCCGCTGCGGGCGCAGACCGGCCGGCACCAGGACGCCCTCGTCGTGCCGATGCGCAACCACGGCGTCGCCCGCCCCGCCACGACTGACGCGCTACCGACCGTCACTGCCGCCGGGAACCACCATGGGCTGCTCACCTGGCCCGAGTTGCTGATCCCGTACTACGGCACAGGCGTGCCTCGCCCGGTCGAGCAGCCGATGGGTGCACTGTCCACTGTGGACCGGTTCGGCGTCCTCGACGGAGGCGAGGCGGCGGTGCTGGACCCCCTCGACTGCTTCTTCCGGATGCTCGCCGTGCACGAGATCCAGGCCGGGATGGCGTTCGACCCCGGGTACACGATCCTGGGCACCCGCCGCGAACAGGTCCGCCAGGCCGGCAACGCGGTCACCCCACCGGCCGCCCGGGACCTCATCGCCGCGCTCGTCGAGGCGATCACCGGCGACACGCCCCAGATCCGCACCGCCGTCGCCGCCCGCGAACTCGTCGGAGCGGGCGCATGACCGGCATCGACGACGGGCGGCCCCAGGACGGTGTCCGGCACCCGGACACCGTCCTCATCGACGAGCTCACCGCCTACCTCAACAGCACGCACGAGCCGTCCGGCGGCGACGTGGTCGACCTGCTCGACCAGCTCATCGCCGGCAGCGGCCGGCCCCTGCTCAACGAGGCGTGGGACGTCACCGCCGAGGTGTCCGAGGACCGGTACGGCCTGCTCACCGCCACGGTCACCGCCGGGCCCTACACCATCCGCGTGGCCCAGCCCACCAGCGGCCCAGCCGACCTGCATGTCGCCATCACCAGCAGCGACACCGAAGCCGACCGCGACGACTGGGGCCTGGCCATCACCGTCGACGACCGGCCCGTGCTCGACCCGATGCCCTGCACCTGGCGCAGCACCGTCCCCGCCGACCTGCAACTGACCGAGGAGACCCGGCGATGAACCGCATCTCGCAGACCGCGGCATGGCAACAGATCCGTGCCTGCACCGACGTGAACGCCGGCCGGCTGACCGGCCGCGTCCTGCGCTACCAGTACCTTTCGGCGATCCTGCCCGGCACCCTCGCCCCGGCCGCCGCCCAGCAGCTGCACGCCAGCGCCTACCGCCGCCACAGCGAACCCGCGACCCCGGACACCATCTGGTACGTGGTGTCCAGCGACGGCACCCCGGTCGCGTGGCTCACCCTCGACGCCACCGTCGTCACCCCACCCGCCGACCTCACCACCTATCAGCTGCAGCACCAGGAGCAGGCGGTGACGGCGCTGTCGAACCTGACCCGCCAGGCCCTGCTGGAACTCGCCCAGCTGCGCGACACCCGAGACCACCGCACGCCCGGCGACCCGCGGCAGGAACAGCCCGGCAGCCACGGCGACGAAATCGCCACCCGGATCCTCGTCGCGGACCCGGCCGACCCGACGCTGAGCTTCTGGGTCCGCGCCGGCGCCGACCTGGACACCACCCGCCTGCACGTCGCCGAGGTCACCGGCGTCGCGGAAGGCAACGATGCGCTCATCCTCGACGTCCGCGGCTACGGCGACTACGGCCGGTCCCGGGCAGTGCTCGACCTGTCGGTGCTGTGTGCCGTGGAGCACCTCGCCGCCGTCAACGAGCTGCCGGCCGAGGCGATCGGAACCTGGCTGCACCTCGACGGCGCCACCACCGGCAACCCGACGGCCGACGAGATCACCACCGCGTTCGGCGATGCGTACGCCGGCGTCCACGACAGCCGCCGCGCGTTCGCCATCACCGAACGCGACCGATACGGCTGGACCACCGCGCTCGCCAACGCCGGGAAACCCGACCGGTACTTCAACCTCGACGCGTTCACCGAGCACCTGTTCCGCACCGAGGTCCACAAGGTGCCGCTCGATGACGGCCGCATCGCCGTCTTCCGCCGCGGATAGGCCGCGACGCGCATTGCGCGCCCTCGAACCTGCACGGAGCAGCAACGTCGTGATCCGCCCGGGCCGCTGTGCACTGGCTCAGGCGGCATCCACGCCAGCCCTACATCGTCCACAAAGGAGCATCGCATGTTGTCCACTCCGGAGCCGCCCGTACTGGCGGATGACGCCTACACCATGCACATCACTGCGGAGCCGACCGTCGGTGAGCTCGGCGTGCACACCTTCGGCCGTGCCGTCGCCGGCCACGTCGCCCGACTGCTCGGCGTCCCGGTCGACGCACCGGTCTATCGGGAGAACCGCCAGGACCAGCGGCGGCTGCCGAAGGCGTCGACCTACACCCTGACCGTCGACGCCTACACCGTGCTGATCAGCATGTTCGAACTCAAACACGCCCTCATCCGCGACACCATGCCGGCGTACACCATCCACCTCGACGGCGCCCGGATCCCGTTCGAGCTGGCCAGCTACCGCGACGTCGACTGGCAGCTCGCCCGCACCATCTGGATCGCCGTCTCCGACCTGCAGATCACCGCCGAGCGGAACGCCCGCGAGGCCGCCGAGCAGGGCCACGTCACCACCGCCGGTCCGGTGGTGAGGTCGTGACGATCAACGACCGCACCGCGCGCCAGCGTCGGGCCGGTCCCCAGCACACCACATCGCGAGGAGGCTGCCGTGCTCACCGTCCCGACGACCCCGATCCCGGTGGCCGAACTGCTCGACTCGGCCCTGCAGTACGCCGCGGCCGGCATCGCCGTCGTCGCGCTGCACACCCCCGACGTTGGCGGGCGCTGCAGCTGCAGCGGCCGCATCGACTGCGGCTCACCGGGCAAACACCCGAGGCTGCCGCACGGACTGCACGACGCCACTACCGACCCGCGCCGTATCCGCCGCTGGTGGCGTCGGTGGCCCGACGCGAACGTCGGCGTCACTACCGGTACCCGCCTGGACGTGTGCGACATCGACACCAATGACGCCCTGCGGGCGGTCCTCGACGTGCTCGACGTCGTGCGCCCGGCCGGGCCGCTGGTCCGCAGCGGCTACGGCTGGCACCTGTGGTTCGCCGCCACCGGGCTGGGCAACCGCCAAGGGGTGCTGCCCGGCGTCGACTGGCGCGGCCGCGGTGGCTACGCCGTCGCCCCGCCGTCGCTGCACTCCACCGGCCGCCGCTACACCTTCCAGCAGCCGTTCACCGGCGCCGTCGGCCTGCCGGCCTGCCCCGAGCCGCTGCTCCGGCTGGTCGTGCCGCCGGCACCGCCGCCGCTGCTGACGGCCGGTGACGCCGAGATCAGCGACCTGGACCGCTACACCCAGGCCGCGCTGGACGGTGAGGTCAGCCGGATTCTCGCCGCCCCGCGGCCGGTGATCCGCGGCGGGCAGCGGCTCGTCGCCGGTGGCCGCAACACCGCGCTGCACCTGGCCGCGTTCCGGCTCGGGCAGCTCGCCGCCCGTGGCGGCATCGACCAGCACACCGTCTGGTCCCGGCTCACCGACGCAGCCCGGACCGCCGGCCTCGGCCAGCCCGAGACACAGCGGACGATCGCGTCCGGCTGGCACGCCGGACTGCAACGGCCCCGCCGCTGACCACCCTCGGGCGGCACCGGACATCCAGCCCGGTGCCGTCCCGGTACTCGCGGTCCCATCCCGTGAGGCGGCAGGAGCGGCGTGGCCCCACACCTTGCACGGTCACTACTGCGGTCCGGTCCGCGCCCGACATCACCCGCGTGTTGGTGGCACCTGCGTCACGGCCGCCCACAGCACCTGGCCCGCCGGACGAGATGCCGAACCAGGGGACCGACGTCCTCCAGGGCGGCCACGGCTGAACGGACCAAGGTCAGCCCACCCAGGCCGGAGGCGTCAAGCCCCCGCCACGAACCATCTTGGCCAAAGCCGTTTCGCTGCGCTCAACGCCAAGATCGTTCGCGCGCCGGCTTGCACCCCCGGCCCAGGGCGGGCTCTGCCCAGTCCCGTCAGCGCGGCACCCCGGCAACCCCGGATCACCAGATTCGCAGCACCCGCCGGGACCGCACCAGCACCCCTGATGGGAGCCACCGATGTCCAGGTTCAACCTCAGCTTCGACGGCAATCTCGGCGACAACCCCGAGCTGCGCGTCACCGAGCAGGGTACGTCCGTCGCGAAGTTCTCCGTCGCCTACGACCGGCGCCGCAAGAACGACCAGGACGAGTGGGTCACCGTGTCCACCACCTGGTTCGACGTCACCGCCTGGGGCGCCCTCGCCGAGCAGGTCGCCGACCTCAAGCGCGGCCAGCGCGTCACCGTGACCTGCCGCGACGACCTGTCCGCCTGGGCCTACACCGAGCGCGCCAGCGGCGAGCCCGCCGCCCGGCTGCAGGTCACCGCCGCCGACGTCTCCACCCGGCTGCGCCGCAGCAAGACCGGCTCCGGCCGGCACGACATCCCCGAGGACCTGTGGCCCGAGGGCGCGGAGCGCCGCGAGCCCGCCCACGCGAGCTGACCCGTCGGCGGGGCCGGCCAACGACCGGCCCCGCCACCCTCCACCGCCACCATCCTCGACCCGTTGGAGCAGGCCATGCAGCAGCAGTTCGACGTCACCATCGAAGGCACGATCCAGACCACCCCGGTCGCCGACACCACCAGCAACGGCTTCCGGTTCACCAAGTTCGACATCGTCAACCGCCGCGAATCCGACGGCGACTCGAACGCGAAGTCCGCGCCGCCGATGTACTTCTCGGTCATCTGCTGGGGCAAGCTCGCCGACCGCGTGGTCGAGCTCACCCGCGGCACCGACGTGGTCGTCCAGGCCTCGCGGCTGTCCATCGACGGCTACAGCGAGCCGCCCGTGCTGATGCTCGCCGCCCGCAACGTCTCGGTCAGCATGCGCCGCAACGACGCGCACCCCGGCACCGGCCGCAACCGCCGCCGCGCCGACCTGATCACCACCGCCGACGGCGAGACCTTCGACACCGATGCCTACACCGAGGCCGCCACCGGCTTCGAGGCCCTGCACCGCTGACCCGCTCCACCGCCGCCCCGGCCGGCCGCCGACGCGGCCGGCCGGGGATGGCGGACCGCACCGCTCCGACCATCGCACGAAGGGAGTTCCCGATGCCCAACCAGCCGACCCGCGAACACGAGTTCGCCGCCGGCGCCATGTCCATCCATAGCCGCACCATCGTCTTCGACTGCATCGACGAGACCGGACCCGTCGCCGTCGGCATCGTCGTCGACGAAACAGCGCTCGCTTCCGACATCGCCCGCGTCATCGCCGGGCTCGCCCTCCTCGCCGGCGACCACGCCGAACTCGCCGAACTGCACTCGGCCCACCCCCGCACCGACAGCGACCACGTCGCGGAGCCGCTGCCGGAGCACGCGCCGGGGACGTCAGCAGCGCTCGTCCCGCTCCACCGGCCGTCGGCCGTCCCGTTCCAGCTGCTGCAGACGCCCACCGAACGCGCCGCCGACCGGCTCACCCCGCTGCTCGTGCCGCACCGCCCGCGGGCGATCCGATACCGCGCCGGGTCGGTCGCCCACCACGGCGGCGATTACGTCGCACCGGGCCGGCGAGTCGTGGCCGGCACCTGGCGCTACCCGTCGCCCGAGCTATGCGAGGACGACCGCCGCGCCTGCGGCGTGTGGATCGGTCCACCCGACCAGCCGTGCGAGCAGGTCCTGGTCTGCGTCTCCTGCGGCCTCGACCTCACCTGACCCGACGAATGACACGCCCCGCCCGGGGCCCGGCGCTCGCCGCGGCGGCCCCGGGCGGCATTCGCCTGCACCGTTTCCGCAGCCCACAGCCCATGAAGGGATTCGCGCATGAAGTCGCGCCCGCGACCCGATCTGCTGCTCATCCTCGCCCGCGGCGAGGTGCACGGCATCGCCGAAGGCAGCACTGCGCCGCTACGTCGCCCGGCATCGGGAGCGCCACAGCGAGTAGGCTCCACCATCCATGAACGCCACCGTCGTTGTCGCCGTCGCAGGCCTGGTCGCTACCACTACTCTCGGCCTCGTCAGCCCCTTCCTTCAGGGCCGGGTGGCCGCACGGAACACGTACGCGGCTCGCCGTTTCGACGCCTTCGTCGACGCGTGCACCGACGCGATGGCGTACGCCAATGCGGCCCGAGCCCACATCGTTTCCTTCTACGGGCCGGACACATGGCCGGAATGGGGCAAGCACCACCCGGCGCCGTCCGAGGCGATCACCGGCCGACTGGACCTGCTCGCGCCCGACGAACTTGTCGAGGCTTGGCATGCGTTCGTCGACGCCTACTGGATCGTCTTCAGCGAGCGCATGACGACCGAGATGGGCAATGAGCGGGTCATCATTCAGCACGATGATCCGTTGGTAGTCGCCGCACTCCGATCTATCGACCGCGCTAATCAGGCCCTTCGTCGCGCGGTCGGCACATCGCGGTAAATTTTAGCCGCTCCGGCCCGGAGTCGGGATGCCGAAACGGCCGCCCGACCAGCGGACGTAACGACCCGAGAGGTGGACCGCGGTTCGGTCGATCGATCACAGGCGGGCCATGGGTATCGTTCGGGTCCGTGGACATGACCTGGTACACACGTGAGCTGCCCGTCCTTGAGGCAGCAGTCCAGTTGGTCGAGGAAAGCGATAGCAGCGACTTGGTCAACGTGCCCGCTCTCGCGGAACACACCGGGCTTGATCGCGCTGACGTTGCGAAGGCTCTCCGTGCGATGAGCGGAACGTACATCGAAACCAGATCGCTGTCTGCCGAGCACATCGTCGTCGCGGAGATCCTTCCTGAGGGTAGGCGAGCTGCCGGGCAGTGGCCGACAGCAGAGTTGATCGTCGAACGCGTGCTCGCGGGAATTCAGCAGGCAGCCGATACAGAGCCCGATCCGGAGAAGAAGTCCAAGTTGAAGCAGACCGCGGTCTTCCTCGGCTCATCCGGCAAGGACCTGTTCATCAACCTGCTCGCCTCGGTGATCGCCAAGAGCGCGGGCCTCGGATGAGCTTCATCGAAGCCTTCTGGCAGTGGCTCGGCCACACTAACCCTGACGTGTGGGCGGCGACTGCCAGCTGGACGACAGCCGCCATCGCGATCGGCGCAGGTGTCGTTGCCTACAAGCAGGTCGGGGAGGCTCGCCGACTACGCGAAGAACAGGCGCAGCCGTACGTCGTTGCCTACATGGAGATCAACGAGGCCGCGAACTGGATCGTGGATCTTGTGGTGAAGAACTACGGAACCACGATTGCACGCGACGTTCGCATCACGAGCAATCCGCCGATCCGTCGAACCAAGGACGCCGGCCGCGGCACAGAGGACGTTTGGCTCTTCGATCGTCTTCCAGTCCTTGTGCCTGGCCAGGAGTGGCGCACCCTCTGGGATGTCGGCTTCGAGCGTAAGGATTCGAACCTGCCGGACCGGCACCGCGTCGTCGTGACGTACGCCGACTCGCGCGGTCGTCCGATGGAGCCAACCGAGTCCGAACTCGACTGGGGAAGCCACTGGCAGAACCTGCGTGTCAACGCATATGGCATCCACCAAGCCGCAGAGGCATTGAGGGCCATCCAAAAGTCGGTTGCGAAATGGGGAGAACCGCACGGCGGTTTGCGTGTCTACGCTCGCGATGGAGACGCCAAAGACGCAAGGGATCTCAAGCGGATGCGGGTCTTCGAGCGCAAGATGCGCCAGCGCGAAGAACAAGAAACTGCGAATACTCGCTCGATAGACCCTCCGATTGAGTAGAACATCTCGCCCGGGCTGGCGCTGGCGTGCTCGACCAGCACGTCGTAGACCAGGGCCACTGCGTAGTCGCGGGGGAAATCGTTGGCCTGGGCGTATGCGGAGGGTCTGAGGTGGTGTGAGGCGGGTGTGGCCGTCTCGGTGATCATGGAGTTGCTGAGGCCCACACGACTCCGAGCAAAGAACAACACCCGCTGGTCCCGCGCTTTGAGCAGGCCGCCGTCTGGGTCAGTCAGGGTCCAATGAATGGTTTGGATGCTTACGGAATCGATGCCGTCGAGTCGAGCCGGTACGTCGATGCCGCATGATTGGCCAGATATCCGCTGGATGATGTCAGAATGCTCGTGCGGAACGCCCGCTATGAGAGCCGTCCCCTGAAATCCAGTTGGGCTGCGACATCCTCGTCCTATGCCATCAGGACCCTACGACGGTAGGGCGGGCGTAGCGCGAACCGGCGGACACGGTGCCGTACGTCGGGATCGACCGGGCGGAAGTCGCCCCACCCCCCGCGATCGAACACGGATAGGCGCCGAGGCCAGCGCGGTTCCCGACGTGCGACCACACCTGTCCAAACAGGACACTGAACGTCCTGTGGCAGGCCGCCGCGAAGGACGCCATCAGAGCGCCGGCTGGGCCGCCAGCTGAATCGATGTCTAGCCGAGTGTGATCTACGCCACCGCGCTCCCACTGGTGATGGGGACACATCTTCAGCTCAACACGGCGGGAGAAGCCACAACAACTGTTTCGGAGCGTGTGTCCGAGCAGGTCAGCGGCAGTGGCGGCACCTGCTCGACGTCGCCCCCGAACGGTTCGCCGCCGCCGAAGCCGAGGAGGAAACAGCTGCGCGCCCGGCTCGGCGATGTGGCGATCCTCCGGGAGCGGCGCAACGGCGTCAGCCGGCCCCTGCCGCTGCGGGAGCTACGACGCCGCGCCACCCCCATCCCGGCATCCGGGGACGGCCACGACGCGACAGCGAACCGGAACCCGGACCCGCCCGACGGGCAAGCCTTCACTGCCGCCTGAGGTGACACGCTGTGCCGCCCATCTCGCGCACGCGATCCACCGCTATCCGCATTGCCGGGGCCTGGAGATCACAGTGGCGGTCGGAGACGACCGCCACTGAGGGTCCCAAAGGTCAGCCCACCCGAACCGGGGACAGCAAGCCCCCAGCGCAGAACATCTTGGCGCCCATGTCTCGCTCCGCTCGACGCCAAGATCTTCCTTCTGGAAGCCTGCAGCCCCGGCCCAGGGCGGGCTCTGACCGGCCCCGTCAGCGCGGCACACCGACGCCCCAGGGATCACCCCGAACCCGGCGCCACAGCAGGTGAGCCGCACCCGCAACGCCCGATGGGAGCCCACCGCATGTCCTCCACCGCCGGCAACGAGCACCACGACGCCGCCAAGCCCGCCGCCGTCACCGCCCCGCACGTCGCGCAGCACGCGGCCCCCGCCGGCCGCCACCGCAGTACCCGCGCCGCGGCCGAACACGCGCTGCACGCGGGCAAGCACATCGGCGCCCTCGTGGCCCTGCACGTCGCCGCACTCGGCGTCCTGGACAAGACGCCGCTGCTGACGCTGCTCTCCCTGCACTGATCCCAGCCGGTGGTGGGGCGCGCAGCGGCGCCCCACCACCGGCGGTCGCGCACCCGCCGCCCCGGGGGACTGCATCCGCCCGGGCCCGTCGCCACCGCTGCCATCCCTGCACCACTGCACCCGCCGTCATCCGACGGCGGGCCTTCGCCGCGCCCGCTCACTGGCCGGCGTACCAGAAAGGACCCCTTCATGAGCGCCTGGATCGTCAGCCGCGACCACCTCGACCTGCTCATCACCGCCGCCGTCGCCTGGAGCCTCACCACCACCGGCGACGCCGACGACATCGGCAGAACCCTGTGGCGGGAGAACCTCGCCAGCGTCGCCTACCGCTACCCGGCCGACCGCGACGGCACCCGCCCCGCCCCCCACGGTTTCCGCGACCGCGACGTCGACACGTACCGGTTCCGGCCCTACCCGGGCCGCATCGACCCCGAAGTCGTCACCGCCGCCGCAGCCTCCCTCGAGTACCAGTCGTGCGAACACCCGGGCTGGCCGGACAGCACCGCCTGCCGCTGGGTGCACGAGCTGCACGCGGCCGCCACTGTGCGCATCCCGGCCTACCTCGCCCAGTACGGGCCGGTCGACCCGAACAGGCAGGGCCGCAACGAAAACGGCTGGTACGTGCTCATCGACCAGCACGGCAACCGGCAGATCAGATCCGCCGACGGCTGGTCCGTCCCGGACCGCGACGTGTTCACCCGCGCCGCCGCGCTGCGCGTCGCCCAGCAACCGCCGCTGGGCGACTGCCCCGTATCGCCCCGGGCGAACTGACCGCCGGGCCCGGACCACCGAACCGGCAGGCAGCCTGACCGGCTCCACCACCACCAACCGCACCGTCCACCAGCTCCCGGAGGAATCCATGACCACCGACCGCACCGCCTGGCTCGTCCTGGCGGCCCTCACCACGCCCGGCAACCGCGAAGTCGGCAGCCTGATCCGCCGCACCGGCCCGCTGCAAGCCCTCGACCAGGTGCTGCACGGCGTCGGCATCAGCCCGCAACTCACGGCGGCCGTCGACGCATCCCTCAAACCGAACGACCGCGCGCCCGGCGTCGTGGACCACGTCGCCGACGACATGCTGCGCCGCGCCGACCGGCTCGGCGCCCGGATCGTCACGCCGGCCGACCACGAATGGCCGCCGGCCCTCGCCGACCTCGCCGCCATCAGCCACGACCACAGCCCCGACCGCCGCGACACCGACCCGCCGCTGTGCCTCTGGCTGCGCGGACCGCTGCGGCTCGCCGAAACCCTGCAGCGGTCCGTGTCAGTCGCCGGGGTGCGGGCGATGACCGGATACGGCCAGTACGTCGCCTCCGACTTCGCCTACGGGCTCGCGGAACGCGGCTGGACGATCGTGTCCGGCGGCGCGCTTGGCGTCGACGTGACCGCACACCGCGGCGCGCTCGCCGGAGGCGGGGCGACAATCGCCGTGCTGGCGTGCGGAATCGACCGGGCGTACCCGGCGGCGAACGCGGCGGTCCTGGAGCACATCGGCGCCGACGGGCTGCTGGTGACCGAATGGCCGCCCGGCACCCAGCCGCGCCAGACCCAGTTCCTGGCCCGCAACCGAGTCATCGCCGCCGCGACCAGGGGCACAGTCATGATCGAGGCCGGGGCACGCAGCGGGGCACGCAACACGCTCGGGTACGCCCGGTTGCTGCAGCGCGCTGCGATGGTCGTGCCCGGGCCGGTCAACTCGGCGATGTCCGCCGGCTGCCACATCGAGCTGCGCCAGCCGGACACCGTCCTGGTAACCGGGGTCGAGGAGATCATCGAGGAGATCGGCAGCATCGGCCAGCCAGCCCCAACGGGACAACGTCCCGACGAGGTCCTCGACGCGCTGCAGGCGCGCATCCTTGACGGGGTGCAGCCACACCGCGCCATGCCGGCGGAGCAGATCGCCGCGACAGCCGGGGTCAGCGACCGCGACGCCAAGCGAACCCTGCCGCTGCTGGCCAAGCTCGGACTCGTGGTAGCCAGCCCGGACGGCTACCGGCGAAGCGCCCGCCGTGAACAGTGAGCGCGACTGACGATCCACCCGCCTGCACCGTCACGCCGAGCCGTCACCCACGGTTCGGCGCGGCGGTCACGCCGCACCTGCCGACTGCCGCAGCACCACCACACGTGCGCCACACCGCGTACCGGCGTCAGCCCCCGACAGCCCCGGCATCCGCCGGGGCTTCAACCTGTGCAAGGGAGTTCTGTGAATGTCACCCACCGACCGGCCCGAGGGCCTGGCAGAGCCGGACCTTCAGGTCACCTACATCAACGGCCCGATGCCGCCATGCTCGCTGCACTGGGAACTGCGGAAGGTCGTGGTCGAAGCCGCCTACGACGGCAAGACCGTATACGGGCCCTGGGCCTACATGTGCGTGCGCTGCTTCATCGACCACGGCATCGGCCTGGGCACCGGACGCGGCCAGCACCTCCTGCCCGGACCCCGACCCGCCGCAACGGACGCGGCGACGTGAGCACCGCCGACCTGCCGCCGCTGATCGAGCAGCAGCGCGAGCGCCGCGGCCACGACTTCTACCCCATACCGGCCGACGCTACCGAAGCTGTACGCCACAGAACACATCCCGGCCGCCGAGAAGCTCGTGCTGGTGCACTACCGCCTCGGCGCATGCGACTGGTGGATCTGCAAGTACGACCCACAGACCGGCGAAGCCTACGGCTACACCTGCGTCGGCGACCCGTTCAACGCTGAATGGGGCTACATCCCGCTGACTGAACTCGAGCAGATGCAGGCCGGCCCGGAGGGCCTACTGATCGTGTGGCGTGACCTGTCCTGGGAGCCGGTGCCGTTCAGCCAGGTCCGGCACGCCTGCACCGGCTGAGTCCGCAGCCCGGCCCCGAGGGCCGGCACCGCCTGGTCCCTCCGCGCCGATCGCCGCAGGATGCACGCCCGCCCACGTCAGGCCGGCGGCGCTGGCACGCCGACGTCGGCCTGCCTGCCGCGGCGGACGAGCTGCCGTCCAGTCGGCGCCGCCGACGTGCTGCACGGCGCCACCCGGGCCGGCGTCCACGGCAGGCCGGGCGCGGACCGGAACCACGCCCGGCAGCCCCAAGGGTTGACCGGCCAGACCGGCACCTGGCAAGCACCGCCCCAACGGCCCGGCCCGGCTTGCTCCGCGGCGCCGGCCGCTGCGCTGCCGACCCGTCGCGGCCTGGCCTGCGGCCTGCTTGCCCAGGCACCGGCCGACCGGTCCCACCCAGGACCGCCAGCGCGGCACCGCCCCGCACCACCGGGTCCGCCGCACCCCACACGCCGACCAGGAGGTCACCGCCGTGCTCCACCACCTCGACATCGCCGAGCAGCCCGAGCAGCCCGACATCCGCCGCGGTCGCGGCGTCACCCCGTACGTGCCTTACGGCGCCAAACAGGACTTCCGCCTCGACCGCGCCGCCGACCTCGCCGAACTGCGCATCATCAACAGCTACCGCGACCCGAAGCCCACCCGCGACTGACCGCCCCGGGGCCGGCCTCCACTTCCCCGGAGACCGGCCCTGGGCTGGCTCTGCTCGCGAGTTGTGACACCAGCGGCTCGTGAGTTTTGACTCCATTGATCGGTTCGGCCGTTGATCAATCTCCGCGAGTTTTGACCGCGCTTCCGTCCGCTGTCGCGGGTTGGTAGGGGTCGGCGGAGGTTTGCAGGCGCAGTCGGGTGAGCGCGAGCATGTCGATCAGCCAGCCGTGGCCGCCGGTGACATCGTGGGCGCGCGCCGTCCATAGGCTTGAGCCATGACTGGCCCTGCTCCCATCATCGAAGGTATCAACGGCCACCGCGAGTTCCTTCTGACTGGCGAGGGCCGGCCGCCGTACGTCGAGTCGAGGTCTGAGCCGTTCCCTGACGCTGCGTCCATCGAGACCGTGCTGAACGCCCGCCGCAACATGGACGACTGGCAGGAGCAGTACGGCACCGCGCGTACCGCGAACAACCTGGCGGCGGTCCACATCTGCACCGGCGATCTCGAGGCAGCGTTGGCGGCCTGCCAGGAGGCGGAGTCGAAACTGATCGACATGCTCCAGGAAGGCAACCCGCACCCCGAGCCGCTGACGTTCGCTGGGTTGGCGATGGTGAAGTACAACGCGGCTGTCCTGTTCTGGGCGGCGGGCGACTCTGAGAACAACTGGACGTTCGCGGACGACAACCGGCTGGGTGCGCACGAGGCGCTCATGGAGGTCGGGGAAGACGCGGACGAGGACGTCGAGTTCATCCGGTCGGCGCTGTTGGCGTTCCCCGCGTTGAGGTAGCCGGTCGGTCGGTGCGGGCCTGACCGAAGAGGGGTGTGTTTGGAGATCGCCGAGAAGGCCCTGGCCAGCTGCGATGTGGCTCCGGCAGCGCGTGGCGCCTCCTGGAGCTATCCATGAATGCCGCTTGCGACGCCGACCATCGGAGACACGGACCGGCCCTCATAATCACCGATTTGTAGCGCACCCCCGATCGAGCCCGCCTGACCGGCATCGGAGCAGCAGCCTTGTGGTGGTGTCGAAACTCCTGGATACGAAATCTTCAAACGATCATGCGGTGCTGAGACTGACGTTCAACCGGTATCCAAGCCGCGGAGAGAACCACTGGGCCGTCTCCCCGCCTCCGGCCAGACAGTTCCACGCCCCGCACATGCCCACTCGACACCCCAGCAATGCAACGGCGGCACGTCGACTGAAGCCCCGCCAGCCCGGTACAATCGATCGCAATCGGCCCCGCACCTTCGGGTGGGGCTGGTTCGGGAAAATTGGTGGGCGGGGTGTACGAACACTCCTCGGAGTGATCCCCGTCCACCGCCACGACCCGTGCGGCGGGTAAGCCGCCCGCCGATAGGACCGCCAGCCGTGCTGATCAACATCATCCGCGGCCACGAGTGCACCGACCGCGCCGGCGTCGCCGAACTCCTCAGCCGCAGCAAGCAGACCGTGAAAAACCTCGCCGCCGACCGCGCCACCACCGGCTTCCCCGAACCGTTCGACGTCGAACTCACCGGCCGCGGCGTGCGTACCAACCCCGACGGCACCAAAACCGGACGCGAATGGTACCGCGTCGATCACATCGTCGCCTTCAAAGCCGCATACCTCGACAAGGTTACAGAAGCCAGCCTGCCACGCAGTCACGGCGCCACACTCGACGGCAACCCTGCCGAACTCCTGACCCCTGCCGCGTTCGCCGCGTTCCTACGCATCACCACTGGAACCTTCAGCGCCTACGTCGACGACAGCAAGCCCGCCTGGTACGCCTACTGGACCGCCACACGTCATGCCACGATGGAGCGCAACCAGCTCACCGTTCAGGCCACCGTCAGCAGCGGACGGTTCCTGGTCACCGACGGCGACGAAACCTTCGAGCTCGACAATGACATTCATGACGTCTTCGCCCGCTACGGCGGCACCTGGCAACCGGCGCTGCCCGGCTACACCTTCCCTGGCGACGCCCGCGAAACACTGACCACGCTGCTCGCCGGCGACGACTTCTACCTCCCACCGCCGGACGATCGGCAGCGCGGCAGAGGCGGAATCCACCGCCGATGGCGGGGCGACACCGCGCAAAGATTCGCCACAGCACGGACCGGGTCCGCCCAGTGGCCACGGCGACGGCAACGCACGCCACCGACCAGATAACCCGACACCGCGCCTGGCTACCGAGCGCGCGGAACGCCCCCAAAACCAGCGCAGCGGCGCCGACGTCGTGACGTGTCGTCGGCGGCTCCCGCATCGCGACGGCTTGACAAGGATCGGGGGCCTCGGTCCGTCGGGCGTCAGGTCCGCAGCTCCCGCGGGACTCGGGCCGGGGCCCAGCTTCGCCGGCCCTGGCCCTGCGACTGCGCGTACAGTCCCGCACGCACCGCCGCCGTCGCGGCCGCACCTCGCGGGCGCGTAACTGACCGTCCGCGCACGAGCCGAAGTTCTCGGGGCTCCGCCCCCGAACCCCGCGCCTCGCCGGCGAGGCAGCCTCCAGGATGGCCCAACCCCGACCGGCCCTCACCGGTCGTGGCTGGGGTGTCTCGTGCTCCGAGCCATCCCCCCGCCTGACCCAAGGGTCTGCCACACCGGGCGACCGGCCGCAAGCGAGCAAAAAAGCCGCTCACTTGCACCCGGCCACCCGGCGCGGCCGATCAAAGATCAGACGACAGGATGGCTCTCCGCACAAGACACCAAGGTCCGGAGACTGCCGCTACGCGGCAGGCAAACCCCACTCCACCAGCGGAAACATAGACACACACCCTAGCCAGCACATGGCAACTTAGGTATCATTGAACCAGGTCGTTCGTACCGGCCGAACCCCGAACCAGCACCACGCACAGAAGGAGCCACCGTGACCATCGCACTCACCACCGCCGACCTCGTCGCCCTCGGCGACCGGGCGATCATCGCCTACCACCTCGGCGACACCGACGCCTACCAAGCCGCCCTCGATCAGATGCACGACCACGGCTGGGGCCACTACGCCAACCTGATCCCCGCCATCCTCACCGGTGACACCCCGCCCGATCCGGAGGACTTCCCCGAGTACTACGCCGGGCCGGTCACGGTCACCGCCGACGACCTGTGCACCTTCGACGGTGAGCCGCCGTTCTAGCTGACCCAGCGGCGCCGGGCACCAGCCCGGCGCCCTCGGCACCCAACGGCCAGCCACCCTCGAAAGGCACACGCCATGCTGCGCAGGCGCCACCGCGCCGCGCCGGTAGGCGCCACCGTGATCTATCACGGCTCCATCGCGGAACTTACCGGCCGCGCCTTCACCATCACCCACGTCGACACCAGCACCGGCCGCGCCCGATACGAACTGTCCGACGCCGCAGGGCCGCTACTGGACAACGTCCACGCCGACTCGTTCACCATCGCCCCGGCCGACCCCGCCGACCAATGGGCGGCACGTCTCGACGCGATCGGCCGCGCTGCCGCTCGCAACGACGAAACCGTCATCATCGCCCCCTACCTCGCCGAGGTCCGCGCACTAATCGCCCGAGGCGACCAGCGCAGCGCACGTGACGCCGCCCGCGCCCTCGAATACCACCTCGGCCTCCGTACCGGCCATGGCGCCCACCGCCGCTAAGGCCCAGCGCCGAGCGGCGCCACGCCCACCACAGACCCGAAAGGCACACCATCGTGACCCAGCCACCCGCCCGTAAACCGAACCGCGCCAGTCACGCGAACTGGGAGCCGTACCTCGCCCTCATCGCATTCGCCGTCGGCATCATCGCCGGAATTCTCGACGGCATCAGCCGGTAGCCCACCACCGCCGTGCGGGACAATCCCACCCGCACGGCGGCAACACCGGCCACCACAGCGAACGTACCCCGGGAAGGCGCGCCCATGTCCCAACCACCCGACCGCGCCCCCGACAAGATTGGCCGCACCGTAATACGCGGCACCTGGGTACTCATCGGCGCCGGGATCCTCGCCGCCATCGCCGCCGGACTACTCGCCGCCGCCCTCATCATCGGCCGCCCCTGACCCCCCGCGCGGCCAACCCTCCCGCACCGCAGCCCCCGCCGCCCGCACCGCCCCACGGTCCGCCCGCCGCCGAGCCGCCCGAACCTCCGACACCGGCACATCCGCCGTCCCGGCCGCCGTCGCATCGCCCACCAAATCCGCCAGAACCACCAGCGCCACATCCAGCGCCGCGCGTGCCTCCGCCTCCTCCTGGCCCAACTGCGCCAGCACAACCGCCCGGCGCTCCACGACCGCCGACACGTCGGCCTGCCTCCGGCCGACCACCGCCGCCGCCCGACGCTGCGCCGCCTGCACCTCCCGCAGCCGCGCCACCGCCGCATTCACACCACGACTCGCCATACCCTCACCGTAGACAGGCCACGGTCATTACTGCCACGTTCTGAGAACGCGCAAACTCGCGCATTCAGTGGTGTCAAATAGCGCCACCTCACCACATCAAGTGGACCAGCACCAACCTTTCTTGCGGGTAGTGGTTGAGGTCCGCTGTACGGCTTGGATCGGGCACACCACATGGCATTAAAATGTCATCAGGTCAAACGATCTTGTACTTTTGCCGCATGCTATCCGTCGTCAGAATCGCACCCGGCGACGGTATCGCCTACCTCCTCAAGCAGGTCGCCGCCGGCCAGCACGACTTCCGGGCGACCCCCGCGAACGCGGCTGTGGCGTACATGTCGGACGCGACCGCGCACGGTGAGGCGCCCGGCTGGTGGGCCGGCCAGACTCGAACCTTGTTCGGCATCAGCGGCGTCCTCGACCCGGAGCATCTGCAGCGGCTCATCGGTAACGGCCAGCATCCGGTAACCGGGGAACAGCTCGGCAGAATGTGGCGCATCTATCGGCCGATGACCGACGAATACCGTCAGGCCGCCTACGAAAAGGCGCTTGCGAAACTGGCCGCTGACGCGACGGTGGAACAGCGAGCGAAATTGTGGAACGACATCCACCTAATGCCGGAACGCAAAGCCGTCGCGGGATTCGACGTCACCGTGTCGCCGCCGAAAAGCGTGTCGTTGCTGTGGGCGTTCGGCGACGACCGGATCAAGGCCGAGGTGATGGCCGCCCAGCACGCCGGCGTCCGCGCCGTCATCGAGCACCTCCGCATGCACGGCGCGTTCACCCGGGTCGGGGTCAACGGTGTCGTCCAGATCGACACCCGCGGCCTCGCCGTCGCGGTGTTCGACCACCGGATGTCGCGGGCCGGCGATCCGCAGCTGCACTCACACATCGTCGTGTCCTCGAAGGTCCTCGCCGACGGCAAGTGGCTCGCCCTGGACAGCAAAGCCTTCTACCAGGCCACGATTGGGGCGCGGATCGCCTACGACCGAGCCGTCGAGCACGAGCTGCACACCCGGCTCGGCGTGCGGTTCGCCGCCCGCGCCGACTCGCCGATCCGGGAGATCGTCGGCATCACCATGGCCTCGATCCGGCGCTACTCGAAACGCCGCGCCGCAATCGAAGCCGACCTTGCCGGCACCGCGCCGAGCCGCGGCCGTGTGACGGGTTCGCGGTGGCGTAGGGTCGCGCAGATCGCGACCCTACGCACCCGCGCCCCGCGGGAGCTCGCGGAGTCAACCCGGGAGATGGAGCAGCGGCTACGCCGCGAAGATGGGGCGGCCGGCCTGTCCACCGCCGCCGACGTCCACCGGATCGTGACCGGCCAGGTTGACGATCCCGTCCACGACCTCGCCGCCCAAGCGGTCGCCGCCGCGCGCCACGCAGCCGGCCCCACCCCGATCTCGCTCGTCGACGTCGACGCCGCGCTCGAGCGCTTCGGCGTCGCCCCGGAACAGCGGCCCGCGATCGTCAACGCCGCGGTCCGCCTCGACGAGCACCTGGCCGTCGAACGCGCCATCGGCAACCTCGCGCAGGAGCGGGCCGTGTTCCGGCTCGACCACGTCGAGCTGCACATCGGCTGGGTCCTCGGCCTCGCCGAGGACGGGGACCGGCGCGCCGACTGGCGGCGGGTGCAGCGCCTCGCCGCCGACGCGGTCCGCACCCACGCCGCCGGGCTACGCGTGCTCACCCCGCCCGAGCTCGTCGACTGGGCGCCGTCGCTGATCCGGCCGAGCGACGGCCAGGGCGTCTATTCCCGCCACCGCGACCTGTACCTGTCGACCCAGACGGTGCTCGGCGCCGAGCACGAGGTCATCGCCTATGCCGCCCGCACCGGCGCCACCCCCGCCCCCGCGCAGCTGCTCGACGACGTCGCCGCCAAGCTCGACCTCAGCCCGGACAAGGTCGCCGCGCTGCACCGCGCGGTCGGCGACGACCGCACCGTCACCGGCGTCATCGGCCCCGCCGGCTCCGGCAAGACGTTCCTGCAGCGCGCGGTCGCCACCGCCGCCGCCCGGGCTGGGATCCCGGTGCTCGGCCTCACCGTCGGCCAGCACGCCGCCGACGTCCTCGCCGACGCCACCCGCGCCCCCGATGGCACCGCGATGCGCACCGAGAACATCGCGATGTGGCTCCACAGCCAGCACACGCCGCCCGACGGCACCACCACCGAGGAGCACTGGAGCTTCGCCCCGGGGCAGTGGCTCATCGTCGACGAAGCGTCGCAGGCGTCGTCGCTCCATCTTGCCGAACTCGTCCGCCAGCTCGACAAGGTCGGCGGAAAATTGATCCTCGTCGGCGACCCCGAGCAGGTGTCCGCGGTCGGCCCGGGCGGGCTGCTGCGCTACCTTGCCGGGCTCGGCGTCACCGCCGAACTCACCGACCTGCGCCGCTTCAAAGAATCGTGGGAGGGCCCTGCGTCGCTGCGGCTGCGCGAGGGCGACGTCACCGTCCTGGTCGAGTACGAGCGCCGCGGCCGCATCGTCGCCGGCGACCACGACGAGCTTGTGCCGCAGATGCTGTCCGGCTGGGCCGCCGACACACTCAACGGCCTGGACAGCCTCCTGCTCGTCGAAACCCAGGCCGAAGCCGCCGACCTCGCCGCCCAAGCCCGCAACCTTCTGATCCAGGCCGGACTCGTCGAACGCGGCCGCAGCGTCGCGCTCGCCGACGACAACCGCGTCAACGTCGGGGACCGGATCGTCACCCGCCGCAACGACCGCCGCCTCGAAACCGACACCGGGTTCGTCGCCAACCGCGACACCTGGCGCATCACCGCCATCGGCCTGGGCGGCGCGGTCGAGGCCGTCAACACCCGCACCGGCGACGAGGTCGTCCTGCCCGCCGAATATCTCGCTGCGCACGTCCAGCTCGCCTACGCGTCCACGGTCGACGCCGCGCAGGGCCGCACGGTCGACACCGTCCGCAGTCTCGTCGACGAGGCCACCACGCGCGGCCGGTTGTACGTCATGGCCACCCGCGGCGCCCTGACTAACCTCCTCTACGTCATCACACACCACCGCCCCGACGAGGCCCACCACCGCCAGACCCCCGGCGCCGGCGTCGCCACCCTCGCCGAGATCCTCACCACCGACACCACCGACCGCTCCGCCACCGAAACCGAACTCCGTCTCATCGCCGACCACGACAAACTCGCCGTCTGGGGGCCGATCTTCGACGACCTCCTCGGCCGCGTCGAGGTCGACAGCCACATCGCCGTCATCGCCGACGCCGCCGGCCGCCACCACCCCGGCCCAGGCGCCAACCCCACCGCACGGGAGGCAAGCACCGCGAGCGCCATCGCTACCCGGCTCGTCGACGACCCCGCCCTGCCCGCGCTCACCTACCGGCTCAGCCAGCTCACCGCGGCTGGGTACAACCCCGCTGAGGTCCTCGACACTGCTGTCGCCTGGATGGAACTCGACACCGCCCGCGACATCGCCGCCGTGCTCACCTGGCGCGTCGAGCAGATGTACGAAGACGCCCTCGCCGACCCCCGCGCCGCCATCCAGCCCGGCCAGACCGCCACCTATACCGACCGCGTCCCCGCGACCGCACCCGCCGGCCTCCGCGACACCCTCACCCAGGTCGCGGTCGTCGCTGACCGGCGCATCGCCGGCCTCGCCGAACTCGCCGCCGACCTGCGCCCCGCGTGGGCGGAGGCGCTCGGCCCGGTCCCCGACGACGCGACCGGCCGCGCGCAGTGGATCGGCCGGGCCGCCGTCGTCGTCGCCTACCGCGACCGGTACGCCGTACCACGCGACGCGCCGATCGGGCCCGAACCGAGCCAGCGAGACCCCGCCCGGTGGGCCGCCTGGCACCGCGCCCGCATCGCCCTCGGCGTCGCCACCGTTGCCGGCCAGGTCGCCGCCGCACCCGACCACGAGCTGCGCGAGTGGGTCGCCCTGCAGCGCGCCGCCGACCGTGCCGCCCCGCGCTACGTCGGCGACGACCTGCGCGGCGCGCACCTCCAGCTCGCCGCCGCCGAACAGCACGTCGACCACCTCCGCCAGCGCCTCGCCGCGGCCAAAGCAAGCGCGGAATGGCTCCGCATCGCCGCACCGCCACGGGCCCCGCTATGGCGGCGGCGCAGCGCCATCGCCGAGCAGCAGGCGCTCCGCGCCGCCCGGCAGCAGCGCGCCGACGACCGCGTCGAGCACCTCGGCACGCGGCTCGCCGGCGCCCAGGAGACCGTGGCTGAACGCGCCGTGCTCGTTGACGGACTCGAGCAACAGCACGCGACGTGGACGGCGGCGTACGAGCGGAGCCTCCCGACGCGGTACCTCGGGCTTGCCGCAGCAGCAGAGCAGGCGCGCCGTGCCCGAGTCGTGGACCGAAAAGCAGAGGACCTCCGTGAGGCGCTGAACGCCGCCACGGCGAAGCTTCGCGCAGTCGACGCCACACGGCCGAAATCTGACGCGGACCCCGTCGATGAACGCCTGCACCAGTATGCCGACGCCGGGAAAGAGCGAATGGCCGCAACGCTGGACCGTGAAGACGTTCCAGAGCTGTAGTGCAGGCCGAGCGGCCGATCCCGCTACGCAGAAGGAGGCTTGTCGGATGTGTTGCCCGGCGTGAAGTAGTCGTCATCGTGTTGGTCCTCGTCGGGATTCATGGAGTCGACGATGAGTTCCAGCAGCCGCGTCGCAGTCGCCGACTCGATCGCGGCGTTAAAGATCTTTCTAGTATCGATCATTGACTGTGCGTCGAGCTCCAGTAGCTGCCTTCTGGTGTGCTCGTTGGTCGTTCGGGTCAGGGCATGGATAGGCTCGGCAAAGCGGGTGGAGTCGTGTCTCGCGAGCCACCACCGTGGACGGTCATTCTGCCAAAGGCTGAACAAGTTGATCGTCGGCTGAAAGTCTCGCTGCCCGTCAGTGCTCACGTCGATCAGTGCCAGAAGAAGAAGTTCCCCGACCCGGGCGGTGGTGGGGAAGACTTGCATTTTGGCCGCGGCGCCATAGACGGTGAAGGTCATCAGATCTGGCGTCTCGTCCGTCTCGAGTGCGTGATCGACCGCGCGTGCCTCTGCCAGCATGTTGCGCCACATCGCCTGCAAGCTTGCAGCAGCCTCGGCTTGACGCTCGACATGTTGAGCACGGATAGCTTCGTCCGCTGTTGCCGCGGCCGCGGTCTGGCTCGCCTTGGCACGAAGTCGCTGCAGCCCCTGCTGGCCACGCGTGAGACCGGCCGACGGCGCTATTCGTTGGACGACCTCACGTGCGTCGGCAGGTCGACCACCTGGTCTCTTGCACAGCAGGTCGAGAATGAGCGCTCGGAGCGCAGGCGCGCAGTCGTCCGGCAGCGCGGGGACCTGCGTCTGGTGTTGCTCTCGGAAGTCCGGACCGGGGAACGCCTTCTCGCCGGTGAGGACTTCATATGCCACGCAGCCGAGGGCGTACAGGTCGGTTGCGGGCAGTTCGGGCGCTCCTGTGAACAGCTCAGGAGCCTTGTAGTCGAGCGTTCCGGTGCCCATCCACGTCAAGGTTGCGGTCGCCACGTCGAGCCGGCGCGCGGTGCCGAAGTCACTCAGGCACCAGCGGCCGTCCAGCATCAGCACGTTGGCCGGCTTGATGTCGCGGTGGACGATGTTCAGTGCCGCCAACTCTTGGAGGCCGAGGGCGATCTGGCGGATGATCTCTATCGTGGCCTCGCTGTTGCCCGGGCCAGAACGTTGAATCCGATCCGCGAGGCTCTCCGCAGCGACAGGCATGACGAGCAAGAGCGACGTTTCCCGACGACCAACGTCGAGCAGCGGGACGAGGTGCTCACCCAAACCTCGCTGCAGACGATGCCCGATCTCCACCTCTCGCTCTGCCTGCCGAGCGTCGTTAGCCCGGTGGCGTTCGTCTGGCCGCAGCGCTACCTCTTTGACCGCGACCTCAACACCCTTGTCGTCGCGCCCCATGTACACGGTCCCGTAGGCGCCCGGCTTGCCAAGCGGTTTCGTTCGGTCATACCGGTACTCCCGCCCGCTGTCGGCGATGAACAGCTCCGCGCCGTCGTCTCCAGGCAGCTGATCTTCCCCTGAAGCCGCATCCAGCGCGTCTCGGAAGTCTTGAAGAGCGGCCAGTCCGACGCGAACTTCCGCCGTTGCCTCGCGATACAACTGGTCGTCCGGAACCCTTTCCGCAACAAGATCACGGTGGCGGACACCCTGCAGCGGTGAAAGATCGAGACGAATCCGGTGAGCCTGATCTGTCAGAAAACGCTCTACCTCGTCACGCCATCCCAAGTACCGATAGCGCAGCGTGTCTGGAGGTCCGCCGCCGCCGATGATGTTGCTGCCGGCGATCTCCAAGTCCCGCAGACGTGATCTCAGATGATCGACGTAGCCGGCGTCCATGCCATGCCCTCCACCAGTCTGCGACGTGGCCGCACCGACCATCGCTTATGGGCGCGAGTTCCAGTCTTCTGGAGTCGCCGGGCACTCGGTACCGGCTTCCGGCGGGCTTGGGAGTAAGACTAGCTGCGGGCCTGGCAGGTCATTCGCCGACCCGTCACGCCCGAATCAACTCGTGCCAGAGGATTGGGATGTCGTCGGGCCGGAGTGACGAGTCCTGGAGTCCGGACGCCCACCGCGCCGGGTCGAGCCCTGATACGAACTGGCGCAGCTGGGCGTGGCTGGTGGGTTGCGACGCTCCTGCCTCACGGGTCCATGCGGTTGCGGCAGCGGCAGCGAGCGGCCTCGGTACGCCGGCCATTCGGAGCCAAACCTGTTCCTTGGTCGCAACGCCGAAGTAGATCATCGATGGTACGTAGCGGTCCAACGACTGGGAGTCGTTGGACTGCTGGCCGCTCAGATGTACAGATCGCAGCGCACCAAGACCCCAGCTCGCATTGTGTAGCAGCCGTCCAAACAGGTAGCGGGAAAACTCGACGGCAGCCGGGGCCTCGTCGCTTCCCCGGCCGACGCCATGGCGCGCAGCCAGTTCGGGGATCGGTTCACCCTGAACCCAATCACGGAGAATCATCGCTGCCTTCTCGGCCGAGAAGGGACCGTGAGCCTGTTCGCCGAGGTTGATCTCCGGAACCCGACTCAATAGACGAACTCGTTCAGTCAGTGGATTCAAGTTCTGACCGAACAATTGGCCTGGATGCCAATCAGCCGGTTGCAGATTCACGTCGCGGGCAAGTGCGTTCAGCAGCATACCAACAGACGGTGTCGCGAAGCCAGTACGGTCCGACAGAGCTGCCATGCCTGCAGATCCTGCGATCTGATCCAGGTATTGCCGACAAAGTTGAACGAGGCGCGCCGCGCGAGGAGGATTATTCGCCCGTTCCTGGTGGTAAACCAGGCTCCCCCGCAGAAGATCCTCCAACTCTTCAGCGATCGCCTCGTCACCTGACACTCGTACTGCGTGCGCCAGGAACTGCAGCATCTCGCTGAGCCCCGGGATGTTCTGCACCGAGTTGGTCCCGATGTGTTCGCCGATGGAGTCGGCCGCAGTGATGACCTGCGCAAGTTGACTGGCGATAGCCTCAGCTTCGCCGGTCATGTAACGCTGCCATCGGTCCTGCTGTTCGCTACTTGCCGAGGGAAAGCCGACCAGTCCCACGGAGTCCATCATCGTTCTTCCGGCGCGTCCCGCAATGTTCCAGAACTCGGAGTAGCTCAGGTCGCCACCGAAACCTTTTCTGATGTCCTCTACGATGACGTTACTGATCGGAAAGTTCACTCCTTGGGCAAGCGTCGTCGTGCCACAGACAGTGTGGATTCGATTAAGCGAGATCAAGCGCTCGACAATCGCACGCGTCTCGTGTGAGAGGCCACTGTGGTGGAAGGCTACGCCGGATGACAGAACCCTGGACAGATCGTTGTCAGCGCCTAGTTCCAGATCAACGTACCGGACTACCACATCGAGCAATGGGTCGTCGATGATACGAGTAGAGTCTTCCGCAATCTGCGCGGCTCGCTCGATCGCGGCTTTCGGCCCTCTGCACAACACTAGGGTGGTGCCGCGACTCTTGAGCACTCGTGCCGCTTGCCGACAGACCTGTCTGTTGCTACTTGCCTGACCTTGAGCAGGACCTAGAGTGATTTTCACTCCTGGACCCAAGTCGCTGTTGCCAACCGCGTTCAGCGTGGTGAAGTCAACGGTGTGAGATCTGCCGTCGACAGTAATCACGCCAACAACCCGCGAATTGGGTTTCCAGTTCACCGAGATTGGAGGCGCCCCTCGACCACCTCCGAGCCAGGTTGAAACTTCGAGAGCGTTCTTGATGAACGGTGTAAGGAGCAGGAACCGCACGTTTTGGATGTCTCGCCGGATCGTTGCGAGGACGAGCTCCAGTCGGGCGCCGCGTTCCGAGTCAGCGAGATGATGCGCTTCGTCAACGACAACCATGGAAAGATCGGAAACCGACCGGTGCTGGTTACGGATCAGGAAGTCTAGCTTTTCCGGAGTGGTCACCAGGACATTGATCGGCTGGCTGAGCAGTTCGCCTTCGGCGGGATCAAGCTCGTATGCCGGAACAGTCATCTCAACGGTCAGACCTATTGGCTCCAGATCTGACCTGAGCGTCCTCGTCACTTGATTTACAAGCGCTCTCGTCGGCACGACGTATACAACGGTGGATCCCGGCCGCAAAGCTAACGTCTGTACGATCGAGAACTCGGCGAGGAGGGTCTTGCCGCCGCTCGTTGGCATCTCGACCACCACAGCTCGAGGGTACGGGTCGAGCAGTCGCTGATTGAGCGCCAGCTGCTGGCCAGGCCAGAGTTCCAAGATAGGACGGGCCGCCGTCCGGCTTGCGAGTGTCCGCGCGAACTCTCCGACCTCGGAGCCGAGCGACCAAATGTGGGTCCACAAGCTGCTGCGAGCAAGCTCGCGGCAGCCGATCCAGATCAAGTCCGCATAGTGAGCCAGCAGCGTCTGTCGTCCTGCATTGAAGGACTCTGCTGCACGGTCACGGTGCCGCTCCAGTCGGCTAGTCAGGCCGCCGTAGGCGATGTCGCTGGTGCCTTGCAGGTATTCGCCGCACGCTGTAACCATCTGCGCGAGGTGATACGCGCCGAGCAGCACCCAGGCAGCGCCAACTTCTCGATCCTGCTCAGCCTCCGACGACAGGTACTGTTCCTCGACGTCCGCCTGACGCTCACGCAGGTACTGAAGGATCGACAGCGCCTCGTCGACGTCGGCCCACCCATCGCGCTTACGCACCAGCAGCAGGAACGCTCGGATCGACTCAGAGACTACCGACTGCACCCAATTGAGATTGGTTGGCCCGATCTGCTGGTCCCGGAGGGCAGGCAGAAGCTCGTTGATCTCGAATCGGATACGCGCCGGCTGTTCCGCAACGAGCCCTGCGATCGCGAGTCGGAGCGCGAGTTCCTCGAACTTCGAGACGATGGTGCCGTCGCGCGGATCAGGACGCTCGTCGAACAGGTGCTGTTGATCCTGCGATTCCCGCCTGACCGAGAACCACCAGAGGCTCGATGCCCGGTCAAACCAAGCACGCGTTTCGGCGCTGGCCCGGTCGTCAGTTGATGTGACAATGCTGCGGCGGTATGCATCGACAGCGACGCGCTCCGTCAACACGGCATCGCGCAGGAGCTTGTCGGGTTCGTCTAGCTCCGGTGCCTCACCAACGAG
This sequence comes from Dactylosporangium darangshiense, assembly GCF_039537565.1. Taxonomy (NCBI): domain Bacteria; kingdom Bacillati; phylum Actinomycetota; class Actinomycetes; order Micromonosporales; family Micromonosporaceae; genus Dactylosporangium; species Dactylosporangium darangshiense. The sequence goes on along the minus strand of NZ_BAABAT010000037.1, from coordinate 78,758 downwards.
GTGCCCTTCAATCGCAGCCTCGGCAGCGCGGCGCGCGGCGGCCGGAACAGCAAGGGCTTCGAGAAGGTCGGCACCGGCAATGCCGGCACGGGGTTCAGGCGTCGGTCTCGTCACGATCGCCTCCCTCCCCATGGGTTGCGAGCTCGTACAGCTTCGCCACCGCCTCTTCAAGGTCAGACGCTAGTCGTACCGTCAAGAAGCGCACCGCGGCTGGCTCAAAATCGCCCGGTGTGACATGAAACGAGCCAAAGTCCCCGTCGGTGGCGCGATCCGCCGGGCGCACCAGCATGGACGCCGCCACGACCCGAAGGCGATCGAGCTGCCCCTGCTCAAGCAGCGACGCGGCGATCATCAGCATCGTCGTCGTTTCAGAGTCAGTACAACATTTCGAGGCGGCCCACACCTTGCGCGCAGTCACTTCGACGTTGCCGATATGGTGCAGGTGTTGCTGCCGAAGGGAATCATCAGCCGCGTCAACGACTCGTGGCGGCGACGAGGCGTCCGTCGACACCTTCGCCTCGCCCAGGACCAGCGTCAGCTTCGAGCCGTCGGCAGTCAGTCCCTGTTCGATGCCGATCAGGTCGATGCCTCTACCCGGCAGGTCAGCCAGTTCTCGGTCACGAAGCCCGCGGTAGCCGAGCTTCGCGCCGTAGTGCTCAACGATGCAGTGTGCAAGAAGCAGTTCGCCGAGGTCGGACCTCACCACGTCGAAGTTGCCCAGCCTGCGGCGAGGCATCACGGCCTCCTCGAGCCGCCGCTGGAGTCCTCCGACCTCGAATCCGAGGCCGGCGAACAACGAGGGATCGGGCGGCGTGCGCTGGTCAGCCCGCAGCGCTCGGTACTCGGCCGCCAGCGCAGCGAGCCATACCTCCCCACGAGGCGTGAGGATGATGCACTCATGGACGCCGTCGCCATGGAAGAGCACGCTGTCGAACAGCTGCCCCCGCTCCTCAGCGATGTCCATGTGCAGCTGGAAGGGGGCCTAGGAGCTCTGACCCGGACGCGATGCGTACATAGGTCATGACTGTAAGCAGTTGCCGTCGTGCATGCTAGATGACGCACAGGCATTTCGACCTCGTCGATTGCGAAGAGGCTGACCATCGTCACTGTATCGAACGAAGGTTCGAATACCTAGAGGCATGGCTAACGCCAGTTGGATTCATCGCCGTCCCGCCGCGCGACGCACGCTGCCCAAGCCCAGGGCCAACTGCCGTATGACGGGCAGGCCGGGAACTCGCTACCCGGCACGTATGGTGTCCGATTAACGTTCGTGCGTGACCGATGAAGCCCTGTTCCAGCCGCTTGCCGACCGGATCGGCGGGCGGCCGGTCGACACGACTACGTACGACGAGGTGCCAGGCTGGCTCATCGAGCCGCTCCGCGGCTGGATCCACGAGGCCATGGCCGGTGACGAGGTACTCGCCCGCCGAATCGTCATGCGGCTCCGCTGGTCGCACGATCCCTTCGGCAAGGGCTACATCTTCTGGCTCACCTGGTGCAATGGTGATCAAATTCTGACGGTCATCGACGCGATTCTGCAGCTGAACACGTCGTTGTGGGCCATGGTCGAGCTGCTGCGACATCGGCCTGACATCAACCGAACTGAGCCGGTACAGCAGCTCACAGAACTTCTTGCGGACGGATCGTCTCGATATACGGTCGACGTCGACAGGCACTGCCTGACCGTACTGCTCGACCCGACCATCGCCGCAGCAGCGGACCAGGCCGTCGCCGCTGACCCCACCGCCGGCGACCATCTCCGGCTCGCGTTCGCCGCCGCGTACGGCCTAAACCCGGACCCAGACAAGGCCTACGACGAAGCGGTCCTCGCCGTCGAAGCTGTGGCGTGTCCACTGGTCTGCCCGAACGACTCGCGGCGCACCTTGGGCACGGTCATCCGAGACTTGCGCAATCAGGCATCACAGTGGGCTTTGGCGATCACTGATAGCAGCGGTCTACCGGCAAGCCCGGTTCGACTGGTTGAGATACTCGCGCTGCTGTGGGAGGGGCAGTCCCGGCACGCTGGCTCACCAAACTCGAGGCGGCAGAGCCAGGCCGAGGCCGAGGCGGCCGTTCACCTGGCCGCCGTCCTCGTGAAGTGGCTTATCGACGGCGTGCTGTACCGCCGCTGATCGTCTTGCCGCCGTTGTCAAAGCCGCGCGCCAAGTCAGCGAGCCCACCGGCTCACCGGCTGTCAATTTCGCCTGACCGGGTAGCGAGCTCGTCGGGGTGCGAGTCTCGCGGCTCGTCGGGGCCGCGCTCGTACACGGGCGTCGACGGGCGCGCGCGCCGGGTGAGACAGTCGCCCACCCGGCCAACGCACAGGCCTCTCAAATGAACAGGGCCGCTACCGCAACGGCGAGCGCCAGGGTTGCACCGGCCGTCGACCCACCAACCAGTAGCGCCCTGGGCACACGCCGGCTATCGAGCCACGACAGCGCCGCCGCAGCCCCTCCGAAGATCAGGGCGAACAGCAGGGCGATCACTGCCCACAGCGCCATTAGCGCAGGGTTCACCCACGCCTCCTTTCACAGGGATTCCGCATCGGCCTTCTGCCGGTGCAGCGGAGTCACTGTGCCATGGCGCGCGTGCCCTGGTCAGGCCGCCATTTGACCGATCCGCCCGCACGGCAAGATCACGGATCTTGCGCCCTGCCTGGCGCTATGCCGGACGCCGCAACATTGCCTCATCTCGAGACCCCCTGAGAGACTTCATGTGCGGGCAGATAGGTCACGCTGTGGGCGGCCGCAGTTGCGAGGGAGGTCGGACTTGGCGCAGCGAGATGCTGAACGGCAGCGTCGCCGGGCGGCGGAGCTCCGGGCGTGCGGAGGCCAGTACGGGGCCGCAGCGCGTGCCCTGAGCCAGGTGCATCAGGAACACGACCGCCTGCCGTCGCAAATCGCGGTTCGGCGCAGCTTTGTCCTGCGGCGTTCCCAGTGGCCGCAACCGACCGAACGGGTGGTCCTCTCCTCGCCGGTAGCGGACCTGCTGACCCAGAAGGGCTGGGCACTGCACCTGTACTTGATCGCGTTGTTCGACGCCCAGTGCCGCCGCAGGCCGGGAGGCGGCGTCGTCACAAATCTGCGGCCGCTGCTGAGCACCTCGGGGCAACCCGGATGGATCGACTTTCTGCCCCGCACAACAACGACGGCAGATCGTGACGCGGGCATGCTCCGCCAGGTGAAGCGGGCGCTGAGTCTCCTCGACAGGTTCACGCTCGTGTCTCTCACCGGCAGGCCGGGATCGGCCGGACGGTACGAGCGCTTCCAACTTCTACATGAGTCTGGTCAGACCCGCGGCCCATGGATCAGGGATCGGTACGAGATCCCGGAGCATGACACGCAGATAGGGATGGACCCGCTTCGACCGCACGCGTCCATCGCCGGCAGCGCAGAGGTGTTGCACCTACCGACGGCGTTCTTCCTCAACGGCTGGATCCATGTCCTGTCGGCCGCAGAGATCGCGACATACCTGATGCTCAGGGAGTTGGAGACCAGGTACCCAAACAAGTCAAAGGAGGGTGTATACGCCAACCGGACGACCCGTGAGGGATGGTACGGACTTGGCCGGGACATCTACGAAAGCCACCGTCAGCTCGCCCGATACGGCCTTGTCGAACAGCTACAGGACCCGAACCGCGACATGAACGGCAAGATCTCACGCCAGCCGTCAGGCACGAAGTACCTTCAGCCTCTGCGGTTCCGGACCCTCCCGGGCGGTCTTCAGCAGCCATCGTTAAGCCGTGTGGTCAGCGCCCTGACCACGCCGCAGGGGTAACGGCCCGGCAGGGCGCTGCCGACCCGTCGAACGGTCGGGGACCCGGTCTTTGAGGTATGGGCAGATGATGATGTCGGGGTCGGTGAGGTGGGCTCCGGCGATCATCGTGTTGTCGTCGATGGCGAACTCGACGGTGACGTCGTGCCCGGCGGCGCGCAGTGCGCACCAGGCGCGCTGGGACAGGCCGTTGAACGCGGACACGATGAACAGCACACGCATTAGGTGCAGCTCCGTTCGGGACGATTCGGCTGTGGCTGGGCGACGGCGTGGTGCCGGTCATCGGCGCTGGCGGGCGGCGCGTTTGCGGCGCCGGCGGCGGCGTTTGCGCCGGACGGGTGCCGGGGCGTCGGGCCGCTGTCGGGGCCGGGTGACCGTGCTTCCGGCCGCGGTGCGCGGCACGGCGGTGGGCAGGGACATCCGCGGGCGCCGCACCGTCAGCGACGGCGCGGACGTTGCGGCGAGCGGGGCAGGGGCGGGCTGATGGCCGGCGGCGCGCCAGAGCAGGGCGGCGCCCGCGATGGTGACCGGGATGAGGAGGTTGGGTCCGGCGGTGCCGAGCACGGCGGCGGTGACGGCAGTGCCGGTGAGGGCGGCGGCGGTGTGCCAGCCGGTGGGCAGCAGCAGCGCGCCAGCGGTCATGCCGGCCAGGGCGACGGCGGCGAGCAGGACGGTGACGAGCCGCATGAGGTGTCCGGGCTCGATGTGCCAGTGCATCGCGGCGGCGGTCATCGCGACGGCGGCGGCGGCCTGGACGGCGAGGCTACGCCGGGCGATGCCCCTGGGCTGGTGGGCGAGCCAGGCCGGGAGGTCACCGGCGGCGGCGAGGGTGGCGCCGGACCGGGCGGCGCCGGCCAGGTAGGTGTTGGCGGCGCCGACCGTCAGCAGCAGCGCGATCGCCGCGACAACGGGCGGGGTGGCGGGACCGAGGGCGGTGTGGACGACAGCGTAGAGCGGGACGCCGGTCTGCGCGGCGGCGGGTCCGAGGGTGCCGATGGTGGCGACGGCCAGGCCGAGGTACACGGTGCCGATGACGACGAGGGTCGCGGCGGTCACCCGGGGCAGGGTCCGGCGCGGGCGGTGGACGGCGTCGGTGAGGGTCGCGCAGGCTTCCCAGCCGGCGACGCCGACGAACAGCACGGCGGTGGCGCGGGCGACCGCGGCGTACCCGTGCGGGTTGAACGGCGTGAAGTTCACCGGGTGCAGGTGCCCGGCGGCGGTGGCAAGGCCGACGGCGAGAAGGGTGAGCAGGATGCCGATAAGGGCGAGCTGGACCCGGCCGGACACCTGTACGCCTGCGGTGTTCGCGGCGATGACGAGGGCGAGGATCGCGGCGGTGACGACGTGGGCGACGCCGGAGCCGGCGCCGAGGGCGGCGGCGACGTACTGCCCGCCGAGCAGCGCGGCGGCGGCCGCGGCGAACGGGACGGCGGCGTAGAACCACCAACCGACGATGGTGCGGGCGTCGGGCCCGAACGCGCGTTCGGCGGTGGCGGCGATCCCGCCGCTGGACGGGTAGCGCACGGCGAGGGCGGTGAACGTGGCCGCGACCGGGATGCCGAGCACGACGAGCGCGGCCCACGCCAGGACGGAGGCGGGGCCGGCCTGCGCGGCTGCGATGCCGGGCAGGACGAGCACGCCCGGGCCGAGCAGAGCTCCGGTGTAGAGGGCGACCGCGGGCGCGAGGCCGATCCGCTGCCGCGCCGACACCGACGTCGCTGCCCGTCCACGGGGTGCGGCGGCGGGCTCGGCTCCGCGCTCGGCCGCGGTGCTCGGCCTGGTCGGGCTGGTCAGTGGTGCCGGCGCGCGGGTCGGTGCCGCGGCGCGGATAGTGATCGTCATCAGGACTTCGCTCCCAGCGGGGCGCCGTGGGCCGACATGAACAGTTGTGGATCTTGGCTGTTGGCGTTCGACAGCTTGCAGCGCCGGCCTGCGCCGGGGCATTCGACGTCGTGATGGACCTCGAAGTGCAGGTGGGGTCCGGAGGAGTGGCCGGAGGTGCCGACGAGCCCGATCCGTTGCCCGGCCTCGACGTGCTGCCCGGCGGTGACGTCGGGGCGGCGGACCATGTGGCAGTAGCGGGTGGCGATGCCGCCGCCGTTGTCGATGTCGACGTACCAGCCGCAGCCGGGCGTGGACGGGCTGCCGTCGACGTCGCAGTTGCCGGTGGAGTGGTCGCAGGCGGCGTAGCTGACCGTGCCGACCGCGGCGGCGACGATGACGTCGTATCGTTTCGCGGCGAGGTCGTCGCCGGCATGCAGCCGGCCGTCGCGCTGGCCGTACGGGGAGACGATGCCGCCGGGAACGGGCTGGACCCAGCCGGACGCGGACGGCGTGCCGGACATCATGTCGCAGTTGGCGAGGGAGCCGCCGGGGATCTCGTCGATGCTGGCGGTGCCGGTGACCTCGGCGACGACGCGTTCGGCGTCGTGTTCCCATTTGGCGTAGGCGTCGGGGTAGGCGGAGCGCTGGACGGCCTGGGCGGCTTGGGTGAGCGGCATCTGCTCCCAGCCGTGGATGGTGAGCAGCTTGCGATAGAACGCGGTGGCCGCGTAGACGGGGTCGAGGAGCTGCTCGCGAGTGCCCCAGCCCTGGCTCGGGCGTTGCTGGAACAGCCCGACCGAGTCCCGGTCGCCGCCGGGGGTGTTGGTCAGCGACGACTCCTGCATGGCGGTGGCGACCGCGATCACCCAGCCGCGGGCCGGCACGCTGAGGTGCTGGCCGGTGGCGACGATGGTAGCGGCGTTGCGGACCTGCGGGTCGGCCCGCCATTGCCCGACGTCGTGGAGCTCGTCGGTGCGGACGGTGACGCTCCCGGCTGTAGCGGGGGCGCAGGCGCTGGCGTCGGTGACGCCGAGGAACACGATCAGGCCGCAGCAGCCGCAGACCAGCACCAGGGCCACGCCGGCGGCGATCAGGATCCGGTTCATGGCGTCGCTGTCGGGGATCGTTCGGGCGGTTGCACGTCGACGACAAGCCACCGGCCCTCGTAGCGGGCGCAGGTGACGGTGATCGGCCCGGCGTCGGTGCCGACGTCGGCGACGACCGAGCTGGCGGTGGCGGCGGTGACCGTGGGCGCCCCAGTGATGCGGGTGGCAGGCACCCGGGACGGGTCGACGCTGGCGAGCCGGGCCGCGAAGGCCGGTGCGGCCGTGCGGGCGACGCCCGCGTACCACTGTTGCTGGCTGAGGTCTGGGCGGGCCCATGCGGTGGCGAACGCGGCGATGACGTCGAGCGCCGCGGGGTCTGGTGTCGTCGACGTCTCGGGTTGCGCCCCGTCGTCGCCGTCGTCCGCTGGCGTGGCCGGGCTTGTGGCGGCCGTCGCGTGCGTGGCCGGCGGTCGGGCCGGGGTGGGGTGGGGCCGGCCGCCGCAGGCGGTGACGGTCGGGGCGGTGACCGCCAGCAGGATGCTGACGGTCACCGCGTACCGGGCGGTGCGGCGGTTCATGCTGCCTCGTCGGGCGGTGGGGGCGGCGGCCAGCCCCCTTGCGCGTCGTTGAGCAGCTGTCCGAGCGCCCGCAGCTGGGTGTGCAGCTCTGCGAGGTGTCGGGTGCGGCCAGCGGCCGAGGCGCGGCGGCTACGGTGCAGGGCCTGGTGGACGCGGTCCAGGCCCGCTTCGACCGCGTCGAGGGTCTGCCCGTAGCGGACATGGTCGAGCGGCGGCTCCACGGGCGGCCCGTCGGCGAGCGCTGGCGGCATGGCGGCAGCCGGTGCGATGGCCGTCGTCATGACGCGTCCAGGTCGGTGTCGTACCGGCCGTCGGCGGTGCCGTCGTATTGCGCGTCGAGTTCCTCGTCGCGCCGTCGGTCGTCGTCGAGCTGCTGGTCCTCGATGTCGCGGGCGTGGTCCGGGTCGGTCACGGTCTGCTCCCCTCGCATGTCGGCGCTGCGCTGCCGGAACTCGGCAGCGATGTCTCGGATGTCGTCGACCGTCTCGGCGATCGCGCCGACGACGTCGTCCCAATCGGCCCGGGACGTCACCTGGGCCGGCTGGCTCATGACGGCTCACCCCCTCCGCCCGCCGCGTCCGGCTCGACGGTTGCCGCAGCCGCTGGCGGAGCCGCAGGGATCGACCGGCCGGCGAGGTCGGATTCGGCGGTGTCCAGAGCGGTCTCGCGCCACCCGTCCGGCCAGGCCGAGTCGGTGGCAGGCGGGACGTGCGTGCCGTTGCGGCACCGCTCGACGTCCCAGCCCCGCAGCCGCTGCCGCGCGCGGGCGAAGTTCTCCAGCCAGCGCAGCGGCGATTCGGGGTGAGCGCGCGGGTCGTAGGCGGCGTGCCAGGCCGCGGCGAGGGCGGTGAGCTCCTCGACCATCGGCGGGTGCGCGGGCCAGCACGGCGGCAGGTCCGCGGCCAGCCCGAAGCGGCGGCTGGCCCAGCCGACCCAGTCGATGAGCCACAGCCACAGCGCGGTCGCGCCGGGCCGATCGAGCTCGGCCCACCGCAACGGCGTCGGCGCCCCCGACCCGGCACCATCGCGCTGCTGCAGCTGTTGTTGTTCGGCGACCTGCTGGCTCAGCGCGAGGTGCGCTTCGGAGAGGTCGGCGAGCAGGCAGCGGACCTCGGCCAGGCCGGCGCCGAGCAGCGCGACCGCGCGCAGGTCCGGCGCGGCGTCGTCGGGCACCTCGAACGCGAACGGCTCCGCGGTCATAACCGACCCCCGCCCTGGCGTGCGCTCGGGGTTGCCGCGGCGAGCATGCGCCGGAACGCTGCCTGGTTCTCGCGCAGCGCGGGGGCATCGTCGCGCTCGTACCAGGCCGGGATCGACAGCTCGACCGGCGGCAGGTTCCCGATCAGCGCGACCGCGCGGCCGATAGGGAGGGTGCGCAGTTCGGCGAGGTCGAGGACGTGTTCGCGGCGGGCCTGTTCGGACACCGACGCGCGGCCACCGCCCCAGCTGTGGCTGGAAGACACCTCGCGGACCTGACCGGCCAGGGCCTGCGCGTCGCGCAATGCGGCGACGTCGGCGGACCCGCCGAGGTGGATGATGCGGTTGGCGGACGCTTCGATCGCCTGCCCGCCGGCGCGGCCCCACCGTTCGTGCAGCTGGTGGCGGTTCTGCGTGAGGATGTCCAGGACGACGCCGGTCCCGCCGGCTTCGGACATGAGCGACGGCAGCGACGTCAGCGGCGCCACGTTGCTGATCTCGTCGCCGATGTAGTACAGGGCCGGTTCAACCCGGCCGCCGGGCGAGGCGAACGCCTGCTCCCGGGCGCGGTAGAGGATGTCCTCGCTGATCGCGGCGAGCAGCGGCGCGACGGACGCCTGGGCGTCGCGGGTGCCGACCAGGTACAGGGTGCCGCGCTCGGCCAGCCACTGCAGCGGGTCGAAGTGCTCGCCGCGGGGCGGGCTGACCGTGGCCAGGACCCGCGGGTCGGACACGGCGTCCAGGGCGCCGGAGACGACGGCCTGGATGCTTTCCCGGCCCCGGCCGGACGACTCGCGGTGCAGGGCGAGCCGGTCGGCCCAGGCGTGCACGCCGTGGTGGCGCAGGATCCGTTCGGCTCGCGGGTTGCTCGGGGTCTGCGCCCAGGACAGGACGTCGATCATCGTGGCGTGCTCGTCGATCGCGGCGGCGTGCAGCAGCGCCCGGATCAACATGGCGGCCTGCTGCCGGAAATACTCCCCGTTCTCCACCCCAGTGCTGAGCCCGGCGCCGGCCGCGAAGCCCGCGGCGCGGATCCAGGCGACGGTCGGGTCTCCGGCCCCGACGAGCGGCGACCACCGCAGCCGCGGCACCCCGGGCAGCGTCCCGCGCGGCTCGAACACGAACGTCGGCCCCAACTGGTTGCGGCGGGCGAAGGTGACTTCAGCGGTTTCCAGGCGGGTGCTGGTGGTGATGACCGCGCCGCGGGCGTCGACGATCGCCGGGATCACGATCCTGGACGTCTTGCCGGAGAAGCGGGGCACGCCCATCGCCAGGCGGTTGTATTCGTTCGCCAGATACCGGGGCTGCCCGGTCAGGGTATCGACGCCGAGGAACCGGCCGGTCTCGAGCGGATCGGCACGGCGGGTGGCCTTGGCGGCGGCATCCTCGGCGCTGTCGCGATCTGTGATCGTCAGGCCCGGCCGGACGATGTCGGCGCGGGCGCGGACCGCGTCAGCGGACAACAGCTCGTCGACCTCACGCCGGCCGGCGAACCCGGTGCGGTGCGCGAACCGCGGCACCGTGAGGACGCCACCGGTGATGAGCGCGCCGAGATGCGCGCCAAACACGACGATCCACAGCAGGTAGAGCAGCCAGGGCGGCGGCAGCGCCGGGCGGGCCGCGGCGGGCCAGGCGGCGGCCGGGTCGCCGAGGTGGCCGGGCAGGCGTAGCACGATCACGGCCGCGTCGCCCGGGCCGGCGCCCGGCCAGGTGCCGTGGGCGAGGACCCCGCCGAGCTGTCCGGCCAGCCACAGCGTCCAGCCGGCGAGGACCGTCAGGACGGTGATCGCGGCGAGGAGCCCGCCGCGGGTCCACAGGTCGGCGCGGGTCCAGCCGCGCTGCGGCAGCTGCCGGCCGGGCGCGGACAGAGGTGGCCGCGCCATCACGCCACCCCGATCGGTGCGGCCGCAGACCGGCGCTCGTCGCCGGCCGCGGCGTCCGGAGCTGGCGCGTTGCCGCGGCGCTGGCGGTCGCCCTCAGGGGCGTGGTCGAGGTCGGGGAGGTCGTCGACGCCGGGCACGGTCTCCATCCGGCTGTCGGTGGCGACCATCGCCCGCTCCGCCGTGGACAGCTGGTGTTTGACGACGAACGGCCGCGTCCCGATCCGCCACAGGCCGACGCCCTGGCGCAGGTAGCGCAGCAGGTCGGTCTCGACATCGGTGGTGCCGAGGAACTCCCGCGCCTGTTCCAGAGAACCGGCGGCCTGCCGGTAGGAGATCCGCACCCCGGTGTCCTCGATCAACCCGCGGGCGATGCGGACCTGCTCGGAGTCCGCGGACCCCGACGCGGCCAGATCGGAAAACCGGTGGAAGGCGAGGACGTTCGCGACACCGAGCGCGCGAGCGAGCTTGAGCTGCTCCCGCATCCGTCTGACGAGCGGCAGGTGGCGGGCGACGAGGGCGAACTCGTCGTAGATGCACATCCGCGGCGGGGCGTCGGGGCGGGACAGCTCGGCCTCCAGCCACGCCTGGGCGCAGCTCATCGCCATCGCGGTCATCTGGTCCGACGTACGGATCGCGCGCAGGTCGAGGACCGCGCCGGCCTGGGTGAAGTCGAGGCGGGTTCCGGCACCGGTGCCGGCGCCGTCGAACAGGCCACCGAGCGCGCCGGTGACGAGGCGTTGCAGGGCCAGGCGGACTCGCCGGGAGTCGGCGACGAACTGCTCGAGCGGATAGTTGAGGCGCTGCAGCTGATGCTGCCACCGGTCGGGGTCGCCCATCGCGTCCAGGACCGTCGAGAGGGTTGGTGTCGCTTGCCGGTCTGGGTCGACGGCGGTGTCGGCGCCGGTGACCGCGTCGACGGCGTAGCTGATCAGGGCCCGCTCGGCCTCCTGCAGCGGCCCGCCCAGCTGGATTTCCAGCAGGCCCTCCAGGAGCAGGAGGCGACGGGTGCGCTGGATCTGCAGCCACTGCTCGACCGGCAGGTTCGGGTCGCGGCGGATGCCGGCGAGGGGGTTCATGATGGTGCCGAGGCCGGGCCCGATCCGGACTGAGCGGATGCCGATCAGGTCGGCGAGGCCGTCGTACTCGCCTTTGACGTCTACGACGTAGCAGCGGGTCCCGAACGGCACCCCACGCGCGGCGAGGCACTTCAGCAAGCTCGACTTGGCGCTGCCGATCTCCCCGGTGACCACGACGTTCGGGGAGGTGATCAGCCGCGCCCGGTAAAGCTCGTGGACGGAGAACGTGAACGCGGCCCGGGAGAACACCTCCAAGCCGACCAGGGGGCCATCGACCGGCAGGCCGGGGTCGGCGACGAACGGGTACACGGAGCACAGCTGGGCGCTGGTCGTCACGAGCGGCGGCAGCCGCAGCGGCCACCCGACCCGGCCCGCGGCCCGGCCGTAGCCGCCGCGCCGGTCGGCCCGGGGCTGCCCGAGGAGCTTCGCCTCCGCCCGGCGGATCGCCGCCTGCTCCAGCTGCAGGGCGCGTTCGGCGGCGGCGAGGTCGCGGGTCTCGGCGCTGGCGGTGACCCGCTCGCGGAGCCCGGTCTCCCGCCGCAGCCGGACGCGGTCCGTACGGCGGGTCATGCCGCCCACCAGCCGCGGACCGGGGCCAGACCGCGGCCGAGCGGCAGCGCCCCGGCCAGGAACGCCTGGTCCTGCTCGCCGTACAGGGTGACGGCTTCGCAGCCGGCCCGGGCCAGGATGCGTTTCACCGTCCGGGTGTCCTGTTCGAGGGCGTCCATGGACTCGGCGGTGACGGTGACCAGGAGGGCGTAGCGGTAGCGGGTGTGCCCGGCCGCCTGCTCCCGGTCAATCTGCGCGACCGACCGCGCCTCCTCCTGCTCCCGCGCGGTGCGCACGAGGCGGAGCTTCCGTTTGGTGAGTTCGTCCCCGGCCCGGGCGACCTGCTCGCGGCGGGCGGCCAAATTGGCCAGGGCGGCGGGGATCGGCTGGGCGACGAGGGTGACAGTCCGCCTGCCAGTGACCCTCGTGTAGAGGCCGGTCAGCCAGGTCGCGCCGACGAGGGTGCGGGGCATCTCGGCCACCCACAACGTGCGGGAGAACCCGGAGTCGTGCCGCAGCGCGCTCCAGCCGACCGTCTCCGTCGCGGCCGGGCCGGCCAGCCGCGGCGCCACCCCGGCGGGTACCCCGGCGTTGGTGCCGCGCAGGTCGAGCTCGGCCTGGTCCGCCGGGTCGAACTGGGAGCGCAGCACGGCGGCGTAGGCGCGCGGGCTTAGCCACCCGCCGGTGCTCACGCCCGCCTCGGACACGGTGGCCTCGATCCCGACGAGCTTGTCCAGGACCACCGCGGCGACCGCGGCGTCGCCGCCGCCCGCGTCGGCGATCTCCCCGGACATCCGCGCGATGTCGAACACGGCCACGACGAACGTCTCGTGCCGCTGCGCGGACGGCCCGGCCGCCGCGGTCAGCTCCGCCAGGGACTGGTAGGCGCGGCTGGTGGTGTCGATCGCCCGGTCGGCGAGGTACCGCTGCGCGCGGTTGCCGGTGTCCGGGACGGCGCGGGTGGTCAGCGCCCACCGCACGAGGCCCAGGTCGGCGTACTCGGTGCCGAGAATGTTCAGCACGCCGGCCCAGTCGACGAGCCGCTGCTCCTGCACAGCCGTATCGGCGAGGAGGTAGTTGGCGCCGTAGCACAGCAGCGCCGCGGTGACGGTCCGCTCCCGGGCGTGGGCGAGGAGCCCGACGTGGGTCGTGCCGTCGCCGGCGACGGCGGGCAGCCACCGGTACCCCGCGCCCTGGCCCGGCAGGTCGAGGTGCTCGGCGACGCTGCCCGCGGCGAAGACCATGCCGCGGTAGCGGTCCTGCCGCCCGGCCCGCTGGACGAGCGCGCCGCCGATCACCGGCAGCCACTCGGTGACCCGCCGCCCGCGCAGCCGCACCAGCCCAAACACCCACAGCAGCGCCGCGGCGAGCAGCAGCCCGGCCGCAGCCCACCGGTGACCGCTGACCAGGAGGTTGACGCCGGTGACGCCGCACAGCACGCCGGAGGCGACCATGACGATCTGCGACCAGGTGAAGCCCATGACCGCGCCGCGGCTGCTGCGCGGGGGAAACGAGAACTGCATATCGGCATCTCCAGGTCAGGCCGGTCGGACGGTCGGCATCGGCAGGGTCGGTCAGACAGGGATGATCGGGACCTCGGCGGCGCCCGCGGCGGCCCCGCCGCCGGCCGCACCACCACCCCCGCTCCCGGCGCCGCCGGTCGGCGGAGTCGGGGGTTCTCCACCGGGTGGGCTGTCGCCCGCGCCGCCGGGCTCGCCCGATCCGCCGCCGTGCTCGGCGCCCGGGATGAACGTGTCCAGCGGCTGCACTGAGCCGGACGGGGACATCGATTCGGCGTACTGGTGGTGCTCGGCGCCGGCCGCCGCGATGAGCGGGTCCGCGTCGGTGGACCCCGCCATGCCGGACGCCGCACCACCGCCGTCCCCGCCACCGCTCCCCGTGCTGGGCGCCGGATCGCCGTCATCGGCCGCGGTGCCGGACGTGCCCGAGGGCTGACCGTTTCCGGCGCCGGTCCCGCCGGGCGGCACACCTGCACTGCTACCACCGGTGGCGGTGGTGGTTGCGGCGTTCAGGTCGGCTTTGGCCTGCTGGCTGTGCTGCTGGACCCCGGCGGCCTCATCCGCGTTCGGGTGGTCCGCCCCGCCAGCGTCCGGTCCACCCTCGCTGCCGCCCGAAGCCGGACCGCCGGCGCCGTGCGGGTCGCCGGCGGCGGTGCCGTCGCCAGCGCCGCTGACCGCGTCCGCCCCCTGCGCTTTCGGCCCGTCGGTCAGCTCGCGTTGCGGCTCCGCCTTGCCGACACCGCCGCGACCCGACTCGCTCGCCACGTTGCCTGGGGAGTGCTGCTCGCCCGGCAGGTCGGCGAGGTTGCCGTTCATCAGTTGCGCCGCTTGCTCGCCCGGGCTGCCTGACGAGGGCGATCCGGGCGCGTCGCCTGCGGCCTGCGCGGCTTGCGCGCCGAAGGCGGCCATGACGCCGCGGGCGTTGATGTCGGACAGGTAGCCGTCGACGATCGTCAGCAGCCGCAGCAGTACCCACGGCGTCATGACCATCATCCAGATGATCAGCAGCCCTTTCCCGGCCGTGATTAGGTCGGACTCGTACGCCGACCGGGTGCCGTAGATCCACAGCTCGACCGTCACGAACCGCGACATGCCGAGGGCGTTGAGGGTCCAGAACCAGCGGCGCGCCCAGTGCTTCGTTTCCGGCGCCACCTGCCCAGTCATCGCGAACGCGCCGAGCAGTGCGGCGCCTTCGGCGAGCTCGGAACGGAACAGCTGGGTGATGAGGAGCAGCAGCAGCCCGATGATTGACAGCCCGGCGATGAGCAGTGCCAGCAGCGCGGTGCCGCCGCCGACGGACAGCGTGGAGACGGCCTTGACCCACAGTGCGGCGTCCCAGCGCTGGTTGCTGTTGGCGTTGATCAGGGACGTGGTGGCCTCGTCCCAGGCCGCGACGATGATCCAGGCGAGGCCGCCGGCGAACAGGATGCCGAGCATCGCGCGGACCAGCCCGCCGAGTGTGGCGAGTGGGCCGGGGCCGTTGACCCGCAGCCCGTTGATGATCACTGTGATGATGAAGAACAGCAGGACGAACAGCAGCAGGATCGACGCGGTGGAGTTGTAGGTGAAGTAGAACGCCTCGTCGGGTTTCGGCGGTGCGGTCACGTCGAACACGGCCTTGGCGACCTCGCCGAGCAGCCAGGCCATGCACTTGACGGTCATGTTGACCAGGCCCTGGATGCCGTTGGAGATGGCGTTGTTCAGGATGTTCTGCACCTGGCACGACACGTCGGTCAGCCCGCAGTCGCTGTCGCCGTCGCTGGGTGGCGTGCTCGGCGGGGTGCTGCCGTCGCCGGGGTCGCGCAGCTGGTGCGACAACGTGGCGGCCCAGATCCGGCACTGGTCGCGTTTGTAGTTCCAGCGGTTGGCGTTGCCCGGGTCCGCGGCGCCGCGTTCGGCGAACAGCTCGCAGCGCACGAGCTCGGGCGCGCTCGGGATGCCGGGCGCGACGTCGGACAGCACGGTCGGGGTGCCGTCGCCGGGCCGGTCGTCCAGGGTCAGCGCCACGGTTTGGCACTGCTGCAGCTGCTCGTTGGTCAGGCCCTGCGCGCAGGCGGTGATCCAGTGCGACGGGGCGCCCGCCGGTGGGCTGGTCGTGTAGCGGACCCACAGGAAGCACCACCGCTGGACCGTGCCGGGAACGGTGCCGCCGCATCCCGGGATGTCCGTCTCCGAGGGCGCCGGTGGCGCGGGCGTCGTCGGCGACCCGGTCGGGTGTGGCGTGGACGGCACCGGCGGGCTCGGTGCCGGGCTCGGCTCGGCCGCCGCGCGGCCGGCCCCGACCGCCACGGCCAGGATCACGCCGACGAGGACGGTGAGCAGCCGCCGAAGCCCGGCCCGCCGGCCCGGGTGTGCGATGGGGGCGGTCATGCGGGGGTGCCGGGGGTCCAACTGTCCGGGCCGAGGACCCGGGTCAGCAGCTGCAGGTCGCGTGGGCTGCCGTCGCGCAGCGTGCCGCGCACGTCCGGCGGCGGCGCCGGGACCGGTGTCTTGAGGGCGACGAGCCGCCAGCCGGTGTCGGTGAGCTCGACGGTCAGGTCGTGCACCGTCCACCCGCCGGTCAGGGCGGTGGTCGGGGCGGCGCCGGTGCCGTTGGTGTCGGTGCCGAGCAGCGCCAGGCCGTAGGTCTGCACCTCGATCCGCGTGCCGACCGCGAGGACGGCCGGGTTGGCGGCGTCCTGGGTCCAGACGCGGGCGACCAGCGTTTGGCGGACCACGGTGGACGCACCGGTCGGGGTCGCGGCCGGTGCGCCACCGGCGAGCTGGTCGGCCAGGCCACTCGCGTCGGGCGCGATGACCGCCGCGATCCGCGGCCGTGCTTCATCGGCCGGGTGCTGCATAGCGTCGGCGAGGAGGGTCTCCAGGCGGGCGGCGGCGTCTCCCGCGCCGCGGGCGGTGGCCGGAAGCTGTCCGGCATCGGCGGCCGGTGGGCCGGGCTCGGCGGTCGAAGTCGTGGCCGGACCTGCCGCGGCCGGGTGATGGGGCAGTACCCACCGGTCGATCGCGGCGCCGGCACCGAGCAGCAGCAGGACGGCCAGGAGCCAGGGCAGCGGCCGAGGAGCCCCGGCGGGCGCGTCGAAGACGGGCCGGTAGTCGCTCATCGCGAGCGCCTACTGCTTGAGGAAGAAGCTGATGATGGCCACCGGCGACCCGATAATGATCGCCACCAGCGATGCCTTCCACATCATTGTCTTGCCGCGGTCGGACAGGATGTGGGCACCGAACACGGGGCCGATCCCGAACACAATCGCGCCGCCGATCAGGCCGGTCAGCGCTGCCGCGACGCCGAGGAAGAGCGCCCCGTTGATCAGCGAATAGAACAGGTCGGACCGGGGCACCTGCTTCGGGTCCGGGCCGATCCTGGACCAGTCGAACCCGCCCGGCAGGTCCCCTGCACCGGTGGGCGTCGGTGTCGGGTCGAGCGCGTACGCGTTCGCGGCCTTCGCGGCTAGGTAGGCCGCAGCGTGGGTAAGCATCAGCGGGCCCTTCTGTCCGCAGATCCGGTGTCCTCGGCGGCCGAGTGCGTCCTGGTCGGGCTGGACAGCAGGCCCGCGGCCTGGTCGGGGTCTGCCGGGCAGCCGGCCAGGACCGCGTCGGTGAGCGCGACCAGGGCGTGCCGGGCCGGTTTGCGCAGCCGGGCGAGGTCGACCGGTTCGGGCCGGGCGAGGTGCTCGTCGAACGGCACGCTCACCACCGCCGACACCCCGGCGGCCAGCTGCCGCACGGCGGCGCGGACCTGCCGGGCCGGGCGCGGCACGGTCGCCGTCACCGCGACCACCGTGCGGGCCGTCGCCTCGTCCAGGCCGACACCGCGCAGCTGGCTCAGCAGCCGCATGGTGTGCTGCACGCTGTCCACGCCGGCCCGGGCCACCAGCACCGGGCACGCCCCGGCGAACAGCTGCCACACCCCGGCAACGTCAGCGACCGGAGCGTCGACAAGGACGAGCGGATACGGGCCGCGCAACGCTTCGACGACCCGCACGCTCTCGGCGAGGACCGTCGGACGGCGCGTCGCCGTGCGCCGGACCTCACCGATCGCGGTGTGCAGCCCGGACGTGCCGTGCTGCATCGCCGCGTCCAGCACGGCCGGGTCCAGGTGGCCGGCGTGGAGCAGCGCGGCGAACAGGTCCCAGACGGTGCCGTCGTTGCGGCGCGGCACCCGATGCTCTAGGCCGCCCCAGCCGCGGGCGGTCGCGTCGACCGCCGCGGGCGGACCCGGCATCGCCGCGGCAAGGACCGCGCCGAGCGAGGCGACAATCGTCGACCGGCCCACTCCGCCGTCCGCCGAGGACACCACGACCGGCGGGCAGCCCGGCCGCAGCGACGCGGCCCGCAACCACGCCCGCCGCAGCGGCGAGCTGTCGCTGAGCTCGCGCGGCACCGGCCGCGGCTCAAGAACGTGGTCGTATGACGGTGCCTGCGGCAGCGACCGCTCCGGCGTCCGGCCGCGGCGGCCAGTGAGCACACCAGGCCCGGCGACCGGGCGGCCACGGGTTGGTGTGGTGCCCGGCGATGAACGAGACGGCACAGCGCGATGCCCCTTCCACAATGGACAATGGGGGGAAAGCGCTCTGACAAGGCCGCAGTCGTCTGCGCGGGCGCACGGGGGTCCCCGCGCAGACGACCGGCCGGCCGAGCGCCGGGCCGGACCTCCCGGCCAGACGCATCGCACTCCGTTCGCGTGCGGTGGATGGACGGCCACCTAGCGACCGGAACCGGTACTTTCCCTTGCCATCGAGCCTGCCAACGCCGCGGCGCCCGCAACAGTTGGCCAGTGTTAACCAGTTTCCGCGTCCGTCCGCAGTGGATAGTCAAGGGTCGACCGCGTGCAGCTGGCCGCTGGGCCTGGACCCAGCGCGGGGGCGCGAAGCGGCTGGCGACGGCCGCGCGTCCGGGCGGAGGAATCGAGCGCCCGTCGGCTGCGACAGGGGTGGCTTAACGGGTCCGGCGACGTGGCGTTGCGCTCGACGACGTGGGCTACCGTGCGACGACGGGACCTACTCCGCGCAGTCCGGCGCACCAAGCTGGAGCTGCAGAGTCCACCCGATGCAGCGCCGCCGGAGTCGGCTGATGAGCGCCATCCGCAGCTGGGCGATCACCGGCAGGGGGACGTGGAGCGGATGCGCGCCTGGATCCGCCACCACGACCGGCCCACGTCCCCGTCGGCGAACAGCCGTAGTGCCATTGCATGCGGCTGGTCGACGCCGACTCGCCATGCATCTAGCGGCCGTCATCCAGCGTCGACGTCATGTCGTATCGAACCTGGGGCCCGGGACCGGGCGTAGCGGGATCCGCCAGGACCTGCGACAGGCAGTCAATGGTGGCGAACGGGATTATGGGTTGCGGCACGTAGGCGGCGGGGACCGGGGCGGGGGTCACCACCATCGCGATCACACGCCAGCCGTCCGCCTCGGCGTCCAGGTCGTGCGCGCGGAGCAACGCGCCGAGTTGGCCTCGGATCGCGTCCGCCTTGTTCATGAGTTTGGGCAGATACGGGCCGCTGCGCGGGGAGCGGAAACCCGTCCAGCGTGCATGGCCCGAGTCCGGTGTGCCGTGGTAGTCGATGATGTCGTACAGCACCCGCTCCATGTCGGTGGCGACGTGTCCGGCCTTTGCCTCCATGACGAACACTCGACGCTGGTCGACGTCGATCACGATGAGGTCGATTTCGCCGGGAATGGCGATGCCCCACTTCGCTGCCCGATTCTTCTTGAGTCGCGGGATCAGAATTCGGTTGGGCGCCGTAGCTTCGCGTTCGACGTCCGCTTCGAACGCCCTCTGCTCGCACTGCTCCCAATCCTTGAAGGCCCGGCTCACCTCGGCTGGTGCGTCCGGCCAGGGTAGGCGGGCAACGTGAACGGTGGCAAGGAGCAGTTCGGCTGCACAGGCGACGCGGCGGGGCATCACCAGCAGCGTCGCCGACCGGTCGGGTGCCGGGAGGAAGGGTCTGCCGGACAGGCGCTCGCCGAGTGGTCGTGGCGGTTCGCCGATCGTGATCCGGGCAGCGATGCCGGCATGCAGGGTCAGTAGATCGACTGCCTGGTGGAGCCGATCCGGCTGCAGCCCGGACCAGCTGCGGACGGTCTCGACGAGCTCGACGACGCGGACTTCGGCGACCTCGTCCCTGGTTTCCCAATCAGCGGCGGCGGCGAGGACGGCGAAGATTTCGTCAAAGCCGGTGCCGTAGGCGGCGACGAGGATGGTGTTGGCCGCCAGCGCGGCTCTGGCCGCTTGCTGGTGCAACGGCGACTTCCGCGACGCCTGAATCCGCTCACGCACGATGTCGCTCCACGACACGAATTGCCCGTCGTCGGGGCCCGGTGGTGATGCCGGGTCCGGTTCAGACACGCTGAGCAGCGTCCGGCCGTGGCGAGCGTCGTGGGTGCGGTGGATGTCGGCGGTGTAGCGCTCGGCGTAGAACGGTAGGTCGCGGTCCTCGGCGTCGGTGTGGCCGTCGGAACTGATGCCGGCGCGTGCCTGGTCGCGGCTGCCGAGGAGATGGACCAGCACGGCGGCGAGGTTGAACAGCCGGTGCCAGTCCCGGTGGTCCATGGCCAGCCCGGTTTCGGGGCAGTGCCCGGCGATCGCCTCGGTCAGCAGGTCGGCCGCGCGGCTGGCCACGATGTTCCCGACGGCGACGTCGTCGACGGCGGACTCCGTGGGATAGCCCAAGGCGCGTCGCAGGACCCGATCGTCGTCGGTGCGGGTCCGGGTGGCCCAGAGGCGCTCGACGGCGACCGCGGCCGTGCGCAACGCTGCGGCTGACCCGAACTGCGAGAGCTCATCGAGCAGTAGCTCCACCGTGCCGGCTGCGACCTCGCCGAGGAGGACCTGGTCAAGATCGTCAACCGGCGTGTCCAGGCTGATGCGGCCGGCCATATAGCTCGTGATGGACCGTTGCGCTCGTGCGCGGGCCCCTTCGCTCAGCGTGGCCGCGACGGCTCGGGTGGCTGGACGGCGCGCGGACGACGTCCTGTGAAACGTCGCGGTGAGGGGCAGCTGCGCCCATGCCTGCTGGAACGCCTCGCCGGCGTGGCGAGCGTCGTCGTGCTCGGCTGCCGCGGTGGCAGCGTTCACGATGTGGCTGCCGGTGGTCTGCTGGTCTCGGGCGGCGAGCGTGGTGACGAGCAGGCACCAGAGCACGTCGCCGAGCTGCTGGTGCAGCATCGGCGGCGTGGCGGTCAGGTTCGCGGGCGGTACGTAGCCGAGGTGAGCGGTGATCCCGTCGAACGCGAGCAGTTTTACCGCCTGCTGCGCGTTGGCCGGCAAGGCGTAGAAGGTGACGCAGATGGCGTCGGGGATGGCGCTGGTCCACGCCCGCCACCCGGCGGCAAGGTCGCCGCCCGTCGCGGTCGCCAGCTCGGTCAACCCGGTGCGGATCGCGTCGCCGAGCAGCTGGGTCCACAAGCGCTCCTCGGCGCTGTCCGCGTCCACCACGAACACGACTGGTGGGTCTGCGTTGACGACCGCGTGCTCGTAGGGGGTGGTCTGGCCGACGGTCAAGGAATCATTGGTCGGGGTCGCCGCGAACGGCCAGTCACGCAGTCCGGGAAGGCCGACACATCGCAGCACGATCTCGTAGGCGTCGCATGCCGCGCGGCGTTCCCACCGGCTGGCGACGTCGGGTCCGGGCTGGAACTGGCTCATCGCGGCGTTGAACAGGACGCCTTGGCGCTGGAACGTGTCCCACAGCGTCAGGGGCGTGGCGCCTTCGATCATCCGCAAGCCGGGCAGCTCCGCGAGCTCGTCGAGAAATGCCCAGAACTCCTCGTGATCGCCGCCGACGCTGGCGGCGATCTGCCGCCAGGCATCCAGCGTCACGAAGACCGTGCCGGGCCGGACCTTGTCCGGAGCGTTCCACGGCCCGTCGACGATGACTACCCGGCGAATCACCGTGCTGCCGGCAATCAGCGCCGTCGTCGCTGCTTCTCCGGGCCTGAGCGGGCCGTGGGGACCCATCAGGGTCGCCAGCCGCTCGGCGTTCGAGGCGCCGATGTCCATTGTCAGGGCGTGGCCAACTTTGACCGCGGCGAGCCGGCGTCGTGCCCGGTCGGCCTCTCGAGCGGTCTCCCGCTCGTTCGTACCGACGGCGACCTGGACGGCAACGAGTCGCCGACTGGCGGGAAACATCGCTCCGGTCAGCCTGCCCGATCGGGCACACTGCACCGGGCCGACAAAGTGGGTGCCCAGGCCGCGCACACTCACCGCGAACGCCCGCTCAGCCTCATCCAGCAGGCTCGACGCCGTGGCCGGGCTCCTCTTGCCCGCAAGACTCAGCAGCTGCGTGCCGATCGTCGCGAGCGCGTCAAGCACCAATACCGCCGGGACGGGCAGCACGGCGTCCAGAGCCTGGACGAGCAACGCGCCGTCCAGCAGCCACGTACTGCGTGAGACCTCGGCGGCGTCCCGGGTGCACCAGGCAACCGCGGCCCGGAGCCGGTCATCGACCTGCAGATCGCCTGGGAATTGCAGCCAGGACGGCAACCCTTCGGCATCGACCTCGCGGCAGAACTCGATCAACGACCCAGAGGTCGGCTGGGCCCGCTCGCTGTCCTCGGCGCTCGACATCCCGCCGCGCCGGCCTGTTCGGAACGCTGCCTGCATCGCTATGGCGCGCAGACCGATCGTCATCACATCGGCGATGCCGAACCCGAGCACCGGCACAAGCACAGGGTCAGCCGCAACGGCGTAACGGCGTAACTGCTCAACAACCTGCTCCGGGTCCTGGAGGAGGCCCGGATGTAGCGGCCACATTCGGTCGTCCCAGAACACGTGCACGCGAAGATCCGGGTCAAGCCGTTCCGCCTGCTGATACTCGTCAACGAGCGGCACTCGACGCCGGATGGCCTGCAGCCAGTCGGCAACCTTGTCGGGTCCAGCCGGACGCTCCCCGACCGGCTCCCCGGCGAGGGCCTGCCCGATCAGGAACGCGAGGCTCGGAAGCTGCCGTGCTGACCGCCAAGAAACGTCGTACAGCGCATCGAGGCAGCTGATCAGTTCGAAACGGCGAACGGACTGACGAGCAACCAACGCCAGCTCGTCAACGGTCGACCAGCGACCTGCGGAGGGTGTGTTCACCTGGTGCGTATTCCGGACTAGCTCCAACGAAATCGGCATGGCCATGCACGGGCAACGACATGCTACTCCCGACCCCATCCCATGGGTCGACGGCTCACCAAGCCTGCTGCTCCTGGTTCACCCACCCCTGCGTCCCGGGAGCCGGTCGTCGATGGTCATGCATCGAACGCACCACCTGACCCTTGATTGACCGCCTCGGACGAGGACCGGCTCACCACCGACCTTGACCAGGTAGTAGAGCACGGCGAGGACTGGCTGGACGGATCTTGTCGGCCATGCATTCCCGCCCGCGTGGTACCCAACGGCCGCCGGCTCACTCCCCGGATGCATACATGATCGACACGGCCAGAGCGCACTGCGAGGCATACTCGTGCAACGTTGCTGGAACGTCGGCCTCCAAGAGGTAGGGGGCGCTGTATTCGCTGTGCTGGCGAAGGTCGTTGAAGGCGACCGGAGTGCTCTCGGCGTGGCGCATCGCCGTAAGCGCGTGTTCGTGCGCGGTGGACAGCTCGGCGTTGATGTCCGGCAGCCGGTGCAACCACCGCCTGCGGACAGCCGATGGTGGAATCTGCAGCCGCGGGACATGCAGCTCGGCCAGTGACAGGACGTCGGACGGCAACGGTGCAAGTTCCGCCTGGCCGGGGTGCGGCCGTCCGTCGGCGACGGCGCTGGCGATTTCGACCGCGAGCGTCGCGTACTGTGCCGCGGTGCGGGCGTAGATCGCGATGAGCCGTTCGAGGTGTTCGAGGTGCGCTGCGTGCAGCTCGTCGTTGACCCAGCCGGTGACGGTGGCCGGATTGGCGTCGGCCGAGTGCCGGTCGAGCGCGTCCGCGGCTCGGGCGAACTGTGACTCGGCTTCGAGGACCGCGAGCCCGGCATCATTGCAAGCGATCCCGTGGACCCTCAGCATTGCGTGCACCCCAGGCGGCATGTCCGGCTCTGTGGACACCAGCGGGCGTGACCCAGGGCGGAACGGGTCCTCGTTGACGTGCGGCATGCTCGCCAACGGTAGCGCTTGCAGGTTGCCGGCCACGGTCGAAGCCGGGACTGGCGGTCGGGTCAGGCGGCTAGCGGTTGTCCCTTAAAGACCTGGTCGCGGTGCCAGGCGACGTACTGCGCAGCGTGGTGCGCAGTCGCCGCACGGTTCATGACGAGCTCCTTCTGGTGCGTGTTGGGGGGTGCCCGGCGCGGTCGGCGCCAGCGGCAGCCGGTCTCTGGTAGGCGTACTCGAGCGGGAGCGTTCTGGACGCCGCCGGTCAGGGCGGCATCCAGAACATGCGCACCGGCCCGCCGTTGCCGGGACCGGCCGGTGGATCAGCCCGTGACGGGCGCCCTGGTGGTGGCGGGGGACGGCGGCACCGCGGTGGCCGTGCCGGTGCCACCACCGCCGGGCGAGGTCTGGGTGGAGCTCGCCGTCGGGGCGCCCGTCGTCGGCGCGCTCGTCGTGGGCGACGAGCTCGTCGTCGGTGAGGTGCCGATGGTCGGCGACGTGGTGACGGTGGGCGAGGTGGAGGGCTTGACGGTGGTGGGCTTGACGGTGGGGCTGCCGGTCGGGCCGCCGCAGGTGGCGACGGCGACGTTGATCATGGCCGCCTCGGTGCCCGCGCCGGCGGTGACGGTGACGCGCATCGCGATGATGGTGGTGGAGCCGTCGCTGTTGGTGGACTTGACGCCGTAGGTGACCTTGGCGTTGCGGCCGACCGAGCCGGCCGGGGTGCCGCTCACGCTGGAGGACGCCTGCCCGTTGGTGCAGGTCGCGGTGGCGTGCGACGCGGTGACGAGGCCGAAGGCGGAGAAGCCGGAGATCTCGGCGGAGGCTTTGCCACCGCCGGCGCGGACGGTGGCGGAGCTGAGGGTGATGGTGCCGTCGGAGGAGCTGGCGCCGCCGCTGGCGGTCTTGGTGGTGCCGTCGGTGCTGGACACCGAGGGCTTGGCGCCGATCGGTGCGGCGCCGGAGGCGCTGATGCCGTAGGCGGCGTCGCGGTGGGTTTCCGCGGCGCCGGCCGTGGAGGTGTAGAGCAGCAGGCCGGCGCCGCCGGCGCTGAGACCGACGATGACCACCGTTGCGAGGCGCAGACGCTTCACGTTCGGTTCATCCCTTCGTGTGGGTTGTGGAGCCGGATGGATGTGCTCGGCCGGGAACCGGAGTTGGTTTCCGGTCGGGTTCAGGGGTCGAGCTGGACGAGGGTGCCCAGCGGGACCGTGGCCAGGGCGTGCAGCGCGTCGAGGGGTACGCGGATGCAGCCGTTGCTGACGTGTTTGCCGTAGACGTCGCTGCTCGGCCAGGAGTGGATCGCGGTGGTGGCCGGGCCGCCGTGGTAGGTCGTGAGGGTGGGGCTGTGGATGCCGAGCGGCAGGATCAGCGGCGACATCCGCTGGCTGTCGTCGACGACCGAGGCGAGCAGGAACGTCCGCCCGGTCGGGGTCGGCGTGGCCCGGGCGCCGACCGCGACGGTCCATTGGCCGATCAGGGCGCCGTCGCGGTGCAGCTGCAGCCGGGTGCCGTGGATGCTGACCCGGATCTGGTAGGGCGTGCGGGCCACGCCGAGGCCGGTGGCGCCAAGCCAGCCTGTGGCGTGGTTGGGACGGCTGGGCAGCAGGACGCGGAACCAGCCGGGTTCCCGGTCGATGACCGGCAACCAGGTCGGGCTGCCGGCCTGGACTGGCGGCAGGGTGGCGACCGGCCGGCCGCCCGGGCGGTCGAACACGGCCACGGTGCTGTGGTTGTGCACGACCGCGCCGTCGGTCCCCGCCTGCAGGTCGGTGTCGAGGGGCGCGCCGGGGATGGTGGTGTCGGTGGTCGCCGCGGGCAGGTCGTGCAGGACGGCGGCCGGGACGACCGGGACCGCCGGGTACTGCGACGGGCTCGCCGGTGCCGTGGGCGTGGCCGGGGCGCTGGTCTGCGCGGCCGGCCCGGTCGCCGACGGGCCCGGGACTGGGGCGTCGATGCGGCCGGGGTGGGCCCGGCAGGTCGCGGCGGCGAGCATGATCGCGGCGACCGCGACGGCGCCCGCCACGCCGGCCAGGGCCCGGCGGTGGGTGGCGCCGGTCTGGGCCGGCGTGGCGGGCTCGGTCATGACACGAGGTCGGTCAGGTAGCTCGGGCCGGGTGCGCCGAGGCCGGTGACCGGGTCGTACCCGGGGCCGGTCTTGAGGCTTTGCACGCCGGCGTCGAGGTCGAGCAGGTAGTCGCCGGACGGCTGCCCGGCCGCGGTGGCCGGCGTCCAGATCCCGGCGGCCGTGTGGGTGACGTCGGTGACGATCGGCCGCCCGGCGGCCGCCTTCGCGTACAGCACGGGGGCGGCGAGGCCGACGACGGCGATGCCGCCGGTGCGGGCCTGCGCGACCGCGGTGAGCGAGGCGATGATCGGCGTGGCCAGGCTGGTCCCGCCGATCGGCCCGGCCCGGTACTGCCCGCCGACGGTGTAGCCGACGTAGAAGCCGGTGTAGGGGTCGGCGAGCGCACTCACGTCCGGAACGGTCCGCTTGGCGCCGGGCAGGTTGGCCTGCCACGACGGTTTGTCGAAGAAGTGGGACGGGCCACCGCCGGCGCCGCCCGCAAGCGGCGGGCTGAGCCGCTTCCAAGCGCCTCTGGACAGCACGTTGGCCGCGGACTCCCAGCCGGTCTGCATGACGACCTGGTTGCTGCCGCCCAGGCCGGTGGAGGTGCCGCCGACCGCGGTCGCCCACGGCGACGACGCGGGGAACATGGCGGTCGGGCCGGTGGCGCCTTCGAGGCTGGAGTTGTCGCCGTAGTCGCCGGACCCGGCGTAGAAGCCGATGCCGAGCAGGGCCGCGCGGGCGAGGATCGTGTTGGTCGCAGTCAGGTAGGCGCTGTCGTTGGGCTCGCCGACGATCCCCCACGACGCGGAGATGACCGTCGCGTCGACGGACGGGTCGGCGATGACCGCGGCGACGGCCTCCTCGAGCTGGGTGCAGTCCGGGGCGGCGACGTAGACGATCCGCGCGTCCGGGGCGAGGGTGTGCACGGTCTGCACGTCCAGGGCCTGCTCGGCGGTCCAGGCGTCGCGGTCGCAGCCGCTGGCCCCGCCGGGCAGGTTGTACTGCTTCACGACGAACTGGTCGGCCGGCAGTGCTGGGACGCCGTTCTCGGCGAACGTGGCGTTGGCGTCGGCGAGCACCGTCGGGCTGGTGTAGGCGCCGACGATGACGACCGTCTGGCCCTGGCCGCGGTCGCTGCTGCCGAGGCTGTACATGGCGCGCAGCTGCGGCCCGGTGTAGCCGCACAGGACGTTGGATTGCTTGCCGGCCGGGTACTTCTGCGGCACGGACGCCTTGTTGTACTGGGCCCAGTAGGCCGAGCAGTACTGCCCGTCGGCGTTCGGGACCGCGGCCGGGCGGGCGATGAGCGGCCGGGCCACCTGCTGGCTCAGCCCGGACACCGCGCGGACGTCGCCGCGGACCGTGGCCGGGATGCGCGGGGCCGAGGCCGTGGTGCGGACCCGGACGCCGGCGACGGAGCTGTCGTGCAGCTGGGTCCCGAACGCGGCCCGGGCCTGCCGGACGTTGCCGGTGATGGTCAGCCGGGACCTGGTGTCGTCGAGGCCGACAACGCGGAACCCGGCCTTGCTCGCCCAGCGGGTGACGCGGGCGACCTGGCTCGGGTCGGCGCCGTACCGGTCCCGGACCTGGCTGCGGTTCAGATGCCGGCCGAAGGTGGGACTACCCGGGGTCGATACGGCGGCTGCTGCTGCGGAGACAGCGGACGGGTCGGCGGCGAGGGTAAGGGTCATGATGACCGGGGCGCTGTCGGGGACGCCGCTGCCGCCGCCCGGGAACGCCGGGGTGGCGCTCGCCGACGGGGCGAGGGCGAACACGGCAGCTGCCGACGCGGCCGCAGCGACCGCGGCGGCGAGGGGTGTACGTCGCATGCAGAAAGTCCCTCCCGGCCACCGGACCGGGCCGGCGGCATGCTGAAGACCGGCACGACGGGTCGTCTGGCCGGACGTGGTGGAGACGGGCGAAGGGCGATAGCTACCGCGAATCGGCGGCTGCTACGGTGTTGATCAGGTCGTCGGCACTGCCCGGTAGGGGTCATCGCCGCAACCGCGGTGCCTGCGACCAGCGCCGCCCGCACACCACGAGGGTGTGCAGGGTCGGCCGGCACGATGCAGCCGCTCACGTGCTGGCGTCGTGGATGCAGACGGCCACCGTGGCGAGCGGATGTCGAACCGGCGCAATGCGCTGGTCACGCACCGAGGATCGTCGCTTCAGCGGCAGCGCGTAAGTTGGCCAGGGTTAACCAGTTTCGCCGCCGGGTAGATCGGATGAATGAACTCCGGCAGGCATTGACGACCTACCCACCGGCCGTTAGATAGTGAACTGCTGATCGATTCGTATATGAGCGTCGAACGGGTGCCGCGCTGCGAGCGGCACAACTCCGGAGGGGGCCCGTGGATGAGCGAGTCGCACAGCGTGATCGAGGAAGACCTCGCCTACGCGCTGCCGTCCGCAGTCGCGGCGCAGCTGCGCGACCTGGGGCTCGCCTGCAACAACGCGTCGCAGCTGTTCGGGCAGGCAGTACTCGCCGAGGAACAGGCCGCCGACGCCCTCGAGGCAACACCGGAAGAAGACCCGGCAACGCTGTTCCGCCGGCTCGTCGCCGACGAACACACCGACGCCCGCCTGACCTTTGCGGAACAGTGCCTCGCCACGTACACGGTCGCTGCGGCCAGCTACGCCGCGTTCGCCACGACCGTGCTGGCGGCGGCGGTGGCCGGCACGTTGCACGGCGTTGAGGCCGTGAAGCCGGTGTTGCCCTCGGTGCTACTGGCCGATCCGGACGGACTGCTACCGGCAGTCGACCTGCCGTCCGGCCGCGTGGACGACGTATTGGCCGAGCGGGTACGGCGCAGCCGCCAGCGAGTGACAGCCGCCGCGAGCAACGCCCGCGCATCCGGCGTGGCCGGCTGCTACGACGGCCAGTCGGCCGTCGCCGCGCGGCCGGACGATGCCGTCGAGCTCGATACAGACGTTCCGAGCGGGCTACACGCCTACGCGGCACTGCTCTTGGAGGTCCTTCAACTGCTGGTCACAGACCCGAGGGCGTGAGCCCGTCCCGGTCGTTCACGTTGGCCAGTCGTCCAGCGGGTCGAGCGGCAGACCCAAGGACTCGGGCCGCACTCCGAGAGCAAGGGCGAGCAGCCGCCGGCTGCGCTGATCGGGAATGCGTTTCCCGTTCTCCCACCGGCTGATCTTGACCTTGACGTGTTCGTACGTCGTCGGGTCGAACCCGAAGTGCTCGCACAGCTCGCGGAAGCGGTGGTTCAGCTTGGTCTGCGACCAGCCTTTGCGCTTGCGCGCCTCCCTGATCAGCCGTCCGACGTGCTTGGCCCTCGCACTGCGTTCGGCCTTCATCCCGCCTCCTGGCGGCCGCATATCGAGCCGTTGCCGACCAGCACGCCGAGACCGCCCGGCTTACCCAGCGTGCCCGGCGGTCTGCCGCCACCGTGTGTCGATCGTGCGTGTTGCGCCATCCTTTCGCCCCTCCCCCGTGGTTCTGACGCCGGTCCGCAGGTGCTCGCCAATGGCGCACGAGTTCTCCCGCTCCCGGCCCGGACGGATGCAGTTCAGCGTCGAAAACCCAGCCTGGAACTCCCGTCGGGTCGACCGTGCGGCCGCTGCAGGCTGCGCGCTGAGTTCCACATCGGACGGTGATCAACTGCGCACCAACCAAGACCTCGGGCACGTAACCACGCCGCCCGGAAGCTGTCAAGATCGAAGATGAACGAAGTGGGGCGTAGCGCCGCATCAATGTCCGCCTCGGCGCGACCTGCACATCCACCATCATCGTTACCATTCCGTTGCCGTCACGACGGGTCGGACCGACGGCCACCTGCACGGTTGGGCGACCAGCGGACAAGTCCTCACACCCCTGCCTCCCACCCGCTCGGCGACGTGTGCCCGGCGGCACGAACCAGACACATTTCGCCAAACTTCGATTCCTGCAAGTTGCTTGGCGCCAAACAGCCCGGAACCGGGCGTCCGCGCCAGTAGGTCCAGAACCTTGCACACCAGGACCAGAACACCTCCGTGCCGCAGCGACCGCTCCGGAGGAGGCCGTCACGGAACACATTGGACAGAGCTGGCGTCGACGTCGACAGCAACGAACGTGGCATCTGGCGATCACGGCGAGAGCGCTCTCTGTCAGCTTTGGTTACAGTTTCGTGCCACTCCTGCCAATCACCATCGATATTTAGCGGGTACGGCTACGTCGCCGGGTGGCTCGGGAACAGGGCCTCGATCCGGGCGTCGTAGGCCTGCCAATGCACGTCGGCGCCGGGGAGGGCGGCGGTGACCTCACGCAGGACCGTCAGTTGCTGGTTGGCGAGGACCGAGGTGTACACCTGCGTGTTGCCCGTCGCGATCTCGAGGATGCGGCCCAGGTCATCGGCGCTCACGAGCTCCGATATCGCGTTGATCCAGGTCAGGACGCCGGCGGCGAACATGTAGGACCGTTCTTCCGCGAGCAACTCCTCCAGTTTGGGCAGCAGGCGACGCTCGGGCCGATGAAGGTCAACCGGGCGCCGCCTGTTTCCGACCTCCGTGGCCGCGTCCGCGAGCCGGTCGATCACCATGCCGTCGACCGGCGCGGCGGGCAGGGGGCCGAACAGTTCATAAGTATCGAGCATGTCGGTGATGCTCATCTCGCGGAGCAACTGCTCGATGCGATTCCGGGCGCCCGCTCGCAGCGCATCCCAGGTGAACGGCAGGTAGCACAGTCCGGAGACCAGTCGCTTCAGCCCCCGATCGTCGAGGCCGTCCTGCCGGTCGTTCAGGATCTGCCGGGCGGCGTTCTCCAATTCCGTCGGCGCCAGATCGAACATGGCCATCGCGGTGCGAGTGGCGCGCCATCGGATGGCTTCCTCGAAGTCGGCGGACAGCGTCGTTTTGCAGACCACCTTCATCAGATTGGTACGCAGTGTCGGGGAGCCGCGATCCAGGTAGCTGTCCTTCAGATACTCCCTGAGCTTGTCATCCGCGCGCGGAAACGACGGCTCCTCGATCTCGCGGATGAATCTGTCGATGGCCTTGCGCCCCGTGACGGGCCCGTGCGCCAGCAGGCCGTCGACCGCGGCCGCCAGGTGGGCCCGGACCAGTTCAGGGCCGGGGCTGAACAACTCGTCGTCGCCGCCAACGTAAGCCGGATGGGCGCACAGGTTCCGATCCACTTTGAGCCGGGACAGCTCGTCGTACTCGCGTGCACCGATGAAATGCAGCCGGTCGCGGGCGACATCGAGCAGTCCGTTCTCGAACCGCTGCAAGGCCACCTTGTCGGCGCTGGCGATTGCGGTGTCGAGCTCCTTTGCGCTGGCCACCGCGGCCGGCTCACCCTGCTCGGCCAGCAGCCGGATCTTGTCGATCAGGTCCGAGGTCACCGCAATCCACAGGGAGAGGATCGCCGCCCGATAAGCGCCTGCGCCGTAAGCGGAGATCGCTTCGTCCACATACCGTTGTGAGCGGCTCGAAACGACCCGAGCCCGCAACACGTCAACCCCGCGCATGTACTGCTCCCTGCTCATCGATCCGTCGACGGCCAACGCCTCTCACCCTAAGACCGTCCCGCGGCCCGACCCGGTCGGCGTCGATCACCTGGGCGACGACCCGGCGGACGGCACCGCCGTCCGCACCAGATCGCTTCGTCTGCGGCACGCGATCACGCCGACCGCACGAGCTGCAAGTGCGGTCGTCCGGCCGCGCCGTCGACAGAAGGCTGCACTGGCAGGTTGCGCCGACACGCGGGACATCGGACCCCGGTCGGACCGTCCAGGCCGTGCGCGCAGCGGCCGTCCGATGCCCGCCCCGGCGCGGCGGCCTCGACGTCGCCAACCACCGCACCGTCCGGAAGAACCGCGCTGTCGTTGGGATGGTGTGGATGGTGTTGTGGTCCATGGGTGGTGGGTGGTGACGCCGTGGGGTGCAGGTGCACCGTGCCGTGGGGTGCAGCCGCCGCTGTCGGCACGTCGCCGTGGGGTGCAGCCCGGTGCCGGTCGAAGTGGCCTGCACCTCGCGCGCTGGTGTGCAGATCCGTTGCTCCGTCAGCGCCTGCGCCCGGTGCGGTGTGGTGCAGGTCCGGTCTGAGTTCGTCCGCCGAGCGAGCCGCCGGGGTCGCGGGACGGTACCGGCCCCGCCGGTGCCCCGCCAAGTCCGCCGCCGCTGTCGCGACCTGTGCCGGCGTGAGCACCTCGACCCGGTCGAGGATGTTGGCGGCCAGGATGAGGCGGTACTCGTCCGCCTGGCCACGCCGGGAGGCTTTACGCACGACTTCGATGAGTCCGGCAGCGCGCAACGTCCGCAGCGCGCTCTGTACGACGTTGTAGGTCAGTTCGCAGTCCACCGCGAGCCGGGAGATGCCGGGGAACACGCGGCTGCCGTCGTTGTCGGCGTAGGTGGCCATCATCAGCGCGACCGCCTTCGTGGTCCGCCCGAGCCGTGCACGGCGTACCACATCAGTCCATTGGCGCAGGGTCACCGATTCGTCGTCCGGTTCCGCCATCGCGGTCCTCCTGCTTCCCTTCAGCGGGCAGCATCCAGCAGCGGATCACCCGAAGGGCATCCGCAGGCGTGGATGTTGCAACCTCGCGGAGATCGCGAAGCGCAGGTCAAAGGTCGTCGCGTTCGCCGAATCGGCGACGCTCGAGTTCACGCACCTCGTCGGCTACCTCGGGGTAGCGCGGCGGTGCCTCGTCATCAGCGAAGTGGCGAGCGTCGCCAGCGGCACCGACACATTGGCATGCCACACACGTTCGCCGCCCCCAAAAGTCCTCCGGCACCGCATCATCCGGATCGAACCGGTGCCGGCGAACGCGCGTCTGCGCGTCCCGCGGCGGAACCGGCCGACGGCGGCCCTCATGCGGCGACACGGGCCGCCTCCGAGCTGCGTTCCGGCCGCATGCGCCAGTCACGCACGGCCGGTGGGGCCGGTCCTCGGCACGCAGCTCGGAGGCCCGCCGCGGAGCAGTCTGCGGCAGAGACGGGCACCAGACGAGTCATGCCGCCGGCAGGTCCTCATCGTCGCCCTCGCCGCGGGCAACCGCCGCCTGTCGCAGCTTGCGCCTGAGGTACTCGCGGACCTCATCGGCCGGGATCCGGCGGCTCACGCCGATGGTGATACTGCTCAGCTCGCCCGATTTGATCATCTTCTTGACCGTGTTCTTGCCGACCCGCAACTCGATCGCGGCCTCGGCGACGGTCCGCAGCAGCGGCCGGACCTCCGCGTCGCCGTTCATGCCGCCGCCTCCCGGATCAGATCGTTGATCCCGACGCCGAGACGTCCGGCGACCTGACCCAGCCGCCCCAACGAGGGGCTCACCGATCCGAGCCTCCACCGACGCAGGCTCGCCTTCGAGATGCCGGCGACGGCGCACCGCTCGCGGTCGGTCTTCGCGCCGAGCTCCTTGGTCCGTGCTCGGAACACCTCGTCGTTCCAAACCGGACGGCGCGCCTGCGGACCCGGGGGTATCGAAGCGTCATCCATGACCCCGAACCGTAGGGGTTCAGATCAGGACCGAAAAGTGTTCTGGCCAACTAGCCTTTGCCGCAGAAGTGTGCAAGGGTTCAGATGTGAACCACAGAAAGCAGCGCGTCGAACGTCATACACCCTCAGATTGCGCCGAGGTTCCGATCGGCACCAGACCCGATGCGAACCGGCGGTCTCCCGCGTCGGGGCGTCACCGCTGGACGGTTATGGTGTCGCCATGTCCACCGACGCGCGTCCAGCGCAGCAGCTCGCTGCCCTGTTCCGCGCAGCGCGCGCGGAACGCGGCTACACAGTGGCCTACGTCGTGGAACAGTCCGGCGTCAGCGAATCGGCCTACAAGCGCTATGAGCGGGGCACGGTCGACAGCCCGTACGCAACGCATGTCGTCGCGATCTGCCGCGCCCTCGGCATCAATCCGCGGGACGCGGCGATCGCACTCGGCTACGGCACCCGCGAAGACTTCAATCTCCCGCCCGAGGAACCGCCCTATCCGCAGCTGATCACCACCATCGGCCGCGTCCTGGCCGATGACACCTTCAGCGCCGCGCAACGCGCCGCACTGGAACACGCGGTAGCCGGTGCGTACGAGTCGTGGCAGATGGCGATCGCCTCAATCAACGACCACCACGGCAGAGGCCGTTCCTAGCATCGGCTGGCGGCGTTTTCCGCACCTCACGTGCCAATCGCGACGGCTCCCGAGCCGGACGCCGGTAACGGCAGCCCGGCATCCGCCCGCGCACCACCCAACACCCTGACGCGCCACGCGACGGCGCGGACCTCCGCATGCACTGAACCGGAGTGTTACCCCTTGGCAACCAGAAGAAAGTCCGACAAACCTGCACTCGCGCCAGGCTCGGAGTACAGCATGTTCGAAAACGCGGAAGGCTGGCAGGGCCTACTGACCGTCGGGATTCGCGGCGACGGCAAACCGGACCGCCGCAAGGGTCGCGGGAAAGACCGCGACGAGGTCATGGCGAAGCTGGTCGCCCTTCAGCAGCAGGTGATGGCGCAGGAACTACCGGATCGTCCGGGACCTCATCGCGACGTGCGTCTCCCGCCTGATCGTCTACGCGGCCGAAGAAGCCGCCTCGCCCGGCTTCGCCACCCCGCTGGTGGTCGAACAGGTCACCACCACCGTGGCGTCGTGGGCGGCGAAGATCGGCAAGTACCTGAAGGCGCTCCTGGCGAGCCTCCGCCGCCTCATGCCGGTCCTGCGCCGCCTCGGTGACCTCATCCGGGAGCTCCGGACGCTGCTGCACGAGCTGCGCGACGGCGAGCACGTCGCCGACGACGCGCTACACCGGGCCAGCCCGAAGCGCGGTGCAGGGCCCGTGCAGCCGTACAACATGGACTCGGTCCGCAAGATCGCCGAGACGTACGGCATCGACATCTCCGAGCTGACGATCGAATTCGCGGACGTGAAGTGCCGCGGGCGCCAGGGCAATACGTTCCCCAACGGGAATACCCGCCTGTTCGTGCCCGCCTTCCGCAGCGAGGAAGACCTGGCCCGCACGCTCGTGCACGAGCTGTACCACTTGCACGACATCAAGGCCGGCAAGCCGTTCCCGAGGACCGAGGCCGAGCTGGACCTTTGGGAGGATCGCGCATACGCCCACGAACAGGAGTGGTGGGACAACCAGCCGATCCGGCCTGAGCCGAGAGGACGATAGCCATGGCAACATACGCGGATTGGGACGAACTGTACGAATTGGCGTACGAGACGCCCGGCGATCTGAGCGGTCTGGCCTGCCCGAACTGCGGCCATCACGCGCTCCACCTGGTGTACACAGGCGACCTCGACCAGATGATCGGCTGGGGAACCTTCTATTGCGACAACTGCCGTCAGGGCATCGGCATCTCCCGTGCCGTCGTCCCCGAAGGCGCCATCCTGCGCGACCGACACCTGCCACCCGAGCAACGCCAACCCCGCACCCCTGGCGACGTCCAACTCGTTCCCCCGCAGTGAGGCAGACCAGACGCTCCACAGGGCTCTTCGACCTGACCGCCTTCGGTTCAAATGGCGGTGCGCTCGCGCCGATCCCCTACCCTGTACTGGCCGCCTCCGTGCCGCAGCCACCCGACGAGTTGCGGGCGCAGCACCTCAGGATGCGACCGGGGGAGGCCGCCGGGTGCGGGCCCACGAGCAGGGTTCGCCCGCTACTCAGCTGATGTGCAGTGCGTGGTCTACCTGCCCCGGGGCCGCCGGCGGCCCGGCCCGACGCACTTCTCCATCGCTGCTCTAAGCCGGTGACGGTGTCGGCATCACTCGTCGCGTCGTCGGCCATCGCCTCCACCTCGCGCACGCCCATCGTCAGGTCCGCGCCGGTGATCTCGCGGTACATCTTGACCGCTTGGATTTTCATCCCCGGCACGGGCGAGTTCACGTACAGACGCATGCCCGGCGGCAACTGCGCCCACCACGGCCAATCCCGCCGCGGCCACAACGCGTCGCGCCACGTCATCCCAGACAGTCTGCGCAGCAAGCACCTCACGACCATGGGCGGCAGCCGATCTGCCGCGCCTCTCACAGCGCGCACCGCGGAGGCCATGATCCATCGGTTGCTGCGCTCGAGGGTATGGGTCGGGCCCCCGGTCGACGCCGCCTGCCCGTAGGATCAGGCGATGCCGATCCACAGTGGATCGGGGACCTTCGGTGATCCCTGGGGGAACGACGGCCGACGACCACAGCACGGCGCCGTCCGGCCACGAGCCAGACGAGCCGTCGGCCTGGGCCCGGCCCTCCCACATGGACGACCCGTTCGCGGCACCGTCGCCATGGGCAGAGCCCCCATCGCCGCGCTCCACCGCACCGCCGCAGACAGACGCCGCAGCGCAGCCCCACAGCCGTCCGTCGACCCGCCACCGACTGGACACCCCGACTCTTCCGGTAGTGCCCCACCGCGACGCCGCCGGCTGCTGATGGCGGCCGTCGCCGCCGGGGTGACCGTCGTGCTCGCTGTCGCCGGCGGCAGCATCCTCGCGACCAGCCGCAGCCCGAGCGTCGAAGACCGCATCGACAACGCGATCGACGCCGTCGCGAAGGCGCGCGGCGCGCGCCTCGAGATGATGTTCACCGACAAGACCGGCGCGACCGTCGACGCCGACCTGACGTTCACCGCCGACGGGTACGGCAGCGGCACCATCACCGACCCGGGCGGCGGCCGAGCCGAACTTCGCACCAGCAACCTGCACACCGCGGTGAACGGCGACGCCACCTGGTGGGCCCGCCGCGACCCCAACCACATGTCGACGCTGGCCGGCCGCTGGGTCCAGCCGAAGAAGGGCGTTGCGCTGCCCGTCAACCCCGGGCTGTCGCTTACCCCGAAGATGCTCGCCCTGTCCCTCGACGAGGCCACCTCGGGGATCACGCCTAACGTCGTCGACACCGTTACGTGGCACGGCCAGAACGTCGACATCCTCGAGTTCCGCGACCGGACAGTCGCGCTGACGAAAACCGACGCAGCACGCGGACCGCGAGTGGACGGCGGAGAATGCTCCGGGATCCCCGTCATGGCAGTTCGACGAGAACGGGACCATCTTTTAGCGCGACGAGTCCGCCGTTCAACGGGCGCTGATGCTGGTGCCGTCCCAGGATGCCTGGGTGGCGCGCTGAGCGGCGGCCGGGATGATCTCGACGGTAGCGCCGCCCCTGCTGGTCGTAGCGGCCAAGGAGCACTGCGGGCGCTGATGCCCCTTTGTCGGTGCTCTCGGCAGGTTCGAGATGGTCGGCATCGACTGCTGCCCGGGCCACGTCGGCCGGGACGGTCGAACGAGTAGCTGCCAACCCGCAATCCGTGCGCGCGTAGGCGCTAAAGCCTCGGGGATCTTGTCGACGTACGGCCGGGTGAGGAGGAACGCGCCGCGCCGGTCGTGCTGCACTCAGTTGGGGTGCGGTCGAGGCCGGCCGGCTGATCCGTCCCGGCCGCCGGGACATGCCGCGCGGGACCGATGCTCCCCCGTCAGCGCGTCATCGTTTGCGACCATAACACTCGTGGATTTCTATGCGGGGCACGGGACCATGTGGGTGGGCTTCGTCAACGACAACGGCGCGGCGGTGGCGTTGCGCTTGGCCGGATGGCAACGCGACGGGCAGCATCTGCTGCCGATGTGCATATATACCGACGACATCGGGCGCTTCGCCGAGGTGGCCGGGGCGCCGGAGACCGACATCTGGTTCGCGGACTCCTACGAGGCGGCGCTGTGGGCGGCTGAGAACAACCGGCTGGCCGAGCTCTTCGCTGACTGACTGGGTGATTGCACATACATTCCATGCCAGCATGCATGGGCAGCAACTCGCGAGTCTGCTGGGGTCGTGCACGACGAGCCCGGTACTCGCCTCCGGCCGCTTTCCTGGTCGGACATGGCGGCGGGGATGTCGAGCGCTCCGGGGTGCAGACGGTTGTAGGCGGCGCGATCGCCGCGGCGTTGCGAGGGCAGGTCAGCAGCCAGGGCGCTGTCACCTGGTAGGGCTCCAGAATCGCTCACAGCCGGTGCCATTGATCCGTCCAGTGAGCAGCCCGTGGCCGATTACGTGTGCCAGAGCGCACGATGGGTCCTTGGTGGCGGTCCTCGCCCCAGCCGCCAGCGGCCGAGGGCGTTGGAAACGTCCACTCGCAGTGGCCGCTGCGCGACTCCCCAGATTCCTACTGTGGATCTGGTCCGGAGGCGAACACCGACACGGTCCGCTCGCGCCGCAGCGCGCGGCGACGCCGAAATCGGATGGCGCCTCCTCCCCGACTGGCGAGATCGTGAACAGTAACGAGATTCACGAGCCCGAGGAGCGCCTTCCATGATCTTGCCGGCAGGTGCAGGCCGCCTGCACAACAACTGGAACATCTACGAGACCGACATGTTCAACTGGAGGGCGTCGTTTCCTGTCCCCGTCGACGCCCAGGTCCTACACGCGTGGCAGCAGGCGCTGTTCGTCGCCGGCGAACGGCACGGCATCCTGCGGTTCGAACAGGCCGACCAGATCGGCTACGACCGCGCGCGGGACGGATTCATCGGCGACTTCGCCGCCGCGCACCCGGACCGGCCGGCGCAGTACGCCGACTACCCGGTCGGGTTCATCCTGCAGCACTGGAATCAGCTGACGGTCGCCACCCGGCTCGCGTACGTGGTGGGCGAGGACTGGCATCAGCCCGGCGACCGCATCGAGGAATCGTGGTGCTCCTCCGTCGGCGACCTCAGCTTCTACGCCAAGGTTCCCGGGGAGGACACCGGCGCGCCGATCGACATCTACACGGACGTCGATGAGCGCACCTCCCCGTGCCGCCTCTACGTCGAGGTCTCCTCGAAGACCGACATCTTTTTTCCGCGCAACCGCCGTGAGCGCCGACCTGGCATCGAGCCGATTGACAACCGGCTGCTGGCCGAGCGCAATGGCCGGCGCCTCAACGCCTTCCTCTCCGACCTTCGGGCTGCCACGCTGGCCGCGCACGGTCGATGGGAAGCATTGGGGTCACCGCAAACCGAGCTGTGGCAGTTCGACGAGTTCGGCATCGCGCTGTGAACGAAGGTGAGCCAGCCCTCAGGGCGCCGAGGACGAGTGAGCCCCGAAGCCACCAGCAGCCGGCCGATCGAGGGGGCGGGGCCCGCTCAGTCAGCCGCACCGGAGAAGGACCTCGGTTCGGGACTCGTCGAAATTGACAGGCAGCCATTTGTTGACGGTGATCGAGCAGTCCGCCTTGCCAGGCGGGAGGTCCAGCCGGAAGCGCGCCACCGTCTCGCTGCTGCCGATGATCGCGCCGGACGGGTCACGGTACACCGCGCACGCCACAGCGGCGACCCGCGGCCACGACGGTCGGCGCGGCCAGGTGAACGCAGCGCTGACGGCCATACTGGCGGCCCGACCGTCGACTCCCCCGACACCGCCGCTGTAGACCTGCGCGTGTATCACCGGCGCGGGTATTGTCCGCTGTGGACAATTGGACATTGTCGGTCCTCGCTATCCTTGCCGACGTGAAGCCTACCTGGGTGCCCCGGGGCACTGGCGTTGCCGCCGCGCTCGT
This sequence comes from Dactylosporangium darangshiense, assembly GCF_039537565.1. Lineage (NCBI taxonomy): Bacteria > Bacillati > Actinomycetota > Actinomycetes > Micromonosporales > Micromonosporaceae > Dactylosporangium > Dactylosporangium darangshiense. Next base: position 39,722 of record NZ_BAABAT010000037.1, on the reverse strand, counting down.
GTCGGCCAACATCCTGTACCACATATGGGTAATCGACGGATCGGGTCGCGTGCGCAACGACTGGACGGGCGTGGTCCTGGCCGTCGTGGTCGTGACGTTCACGGCGGCCGGGCTTGCGATCCTGGTCGGTGCCTACACCGCGTTTTTCGCGCCGGCCGAGCGCCTGAAACTCTGGTCGTGGGTATCGTCAGGTCTCGTGGCCCTGGCCGTCGGCGGCTTTGGCCTGGGCTGGTTCTACGGGCTGGCGGTCGACGCTTAGCTTAGGGCGTAGGCAGCGAGGTGTTGCCGCGCGCCAGGTGCGGGTGGCCGGCGGCGGGGTGCCTGCGCGGACGGTGCGGCGGCGCCTGTCGAGCGTGTCTGGACTGTTCGGCGGAGATCAATGGGATCAATCTCGTTGCTCGCTTGTCCTAGACTGGCACTTCGCCTTCATCCTGGAAATGAACCGGGACAGGGTCGAGGGCGCTGACTGCATAAGAGGTCGATGCACTTGCCGGAAGAGTTATTCGTGGCATACGAGAACTGGCAGCCGGACGCGGACGTTTACTCGCCTGACCGGTCCGTGCGCCTGCGTGCCGACCAGGCCGGTCAGGTACAGGTCGATTTGCAGGATCTGCACCGGCACACGGACGAGTCTCTCGCCGGTCAGGTACGTGCCGCCGCCCGGGTGGCGTTGGCGGCGCTGCAGGCCGAAGCGGGTGCCGCCGAGCGGTCGGACCGCCCCGATGAACGACGCTACGGACATCGCTGGTGAGCTGGTCGCGCCCCCGGCTGATCGCCGGGCTCGCCGCGGTCACGCTCGTGATCGCGGGTGGCCTGGTGTGGTGGTTCGGCCCGTTCCGCGACCGGCCCTGGGTGCCGACCTGCACGGATGTGGCCCCCGGCCTGCAGACCGAACTGGGCGGCACCTGGACGGTGACCGATCCCGACGAAGGCCGGGCGAAGGGCAAGCACCAGTCCACCTCAAGGTGCACGATTGCCTTCGTCACCGCCGACCAGAAGTACACCGGCACCCTCGACCTGTTCACCGTCGTCGCGCTCGATCCGGACGCCGGTAGTAAGGACGTGGCCAGTGCGCAGTGCGGGGTCACCGACAAACATGTGGAGGTCCCGCAGGGCTACCACGCGTTCCGCCTGTGCTCCCAGACCAACAGCACGCAGACATTTGTCACCGTGTGGGCGGCCAAGAACGATCGGTGGGGTACGGCGTCCGTGACAATCAACCTGCGTGACAACGAGCAGGCCGCGACCACGTACGCGAATGACCTGAGCCGGTTGGCCGCGAAGAAGGCGCTGACCATGTCCGAGCCGGCGTAGGGGATCTCGATGGCGCACCTGGACCGCTACTACGAATCTGTCAAGGACATCCGGGCCACCGGCCGCTCCCCCGGCCAGAGGGTCACCGTCGCCCGCGAACCGAATGGCGAAATCGACGTGTGGATCCGCCCCGGCACGCTGCGCCTGCTGGCCGACGACGAGATCGCCGCCGAGATCCGGGCGGCGCTGCTGGCGGCCGTGGCCGACCACCGCCGCCAGTTCATCGAGGTGCGCACCAGGTACTTCGGTTCGCCGCTGTTCGTCACCGAATTCACACCGCCTGAGCCGGTGCCCACACGATCCGGGGAGTGGTCATGACCCAGCCGGCAACGTTGCGCGTCGAGACCCGGGCGCTGGTCGCCTACGGCACCGAACGCTACGAGGACGCCGTCACCTGCGGGGCGATCCGCCGCTTCCTTGGCCACGTCGGTGCCGTGCCCGCTGGCGCTTGGGTACCTTGCCCGACGTCTCCGCCAAACTTGCGGCAGACCGCCCTCGACTACCGCATCGACGAGGCGATCGCGGGCCGCAACGAGATGGAGAAGATCGCCGACATCCTGCTGCAGATCGCCGCCGACTTCGAGGGCACCGACATCGTCAACGCCACCTCGTTCGACGTCGTCAACCAGGACCTGGCACCGTACATGCCCACCGTCGACGGCTACGACTCGCAGGTCCGGACCCGGCCCGGCGGCGCCGGCATCGTAACCACGCCGCACAATCAGCACGACCCGTATGAGCGCCCCGCACTGGTCATCCCGCCAGAGAACACCAGGCTGGCCGCCGTGGGCCACGAGGTTCTGCCCAGCACCCGACTTGCAACGGACAGGTGTCCTTTGCCAACGAACTTGGGGCATTGCCACCTTGAGTTGAGGTCGGCCGCCTAATGGATCGCGTAGGCGTGATAGTCCGCCGTTCCGTTGGGCCGCCTAACGCTTTTGGTCTCGGTGATCACGATCCCGTCGGCCGTGGTGATCAGCCTGCCCTGCGGGGCGCGATACAGCGAGCCCGAGTCCAGGTTGAGGACGCTGACCGTCGGGCACGCGGAAGAACAGTAGGCGCCCGCTCCGCGGTCGTACACCACCAGCCACTTGTCGAGTACCCGAGTACTCAGATCAGCAACCAGGGCGTCGCGGTGTGCAGGCCCCATCGTCCGCCATTGGGGACTGCCCGTCTTCCGGTCGTAGGTGGTCACCCCGCCGTCGGCGTTCGAGATGACCAGGACGTCGTTCGTGATCAGCATCGGTGGGCCAGGCTCGCCGGCGGTCCAGTCCGTCGTTCCGGTGGCGAGATCCAGTAGCGTCGTCGCGCCCGAGTTGTCCGCCAGCGCCAGTGCGTCGTCGGCGACCTCGTAGTCGATGTTGCGGCATTTCCCGTCGGCAAGGACGGCGTTGGTGAAGGTCTTCCGCCAGGTCGCGTTTCCGCCGTGCGGGCCCCAGACCACCAATGTGCTCGTGCAGCCCGTCTCCGGACGGTTCCGGTCGTCATCCCATTCGATGAGGAAATGGCTGGTCTGGGTGGCCGCCATGGCCTTGATCGAGGTGCCGAGATTGCGGCCGGAACTCGGATCAACGGTGGTGAAGGTCTTGCTCGCGTACCCGGTGGGAAAGGACTCGATCACCAGGTACGGGGGCACCGGTGGTGCGGCGATGCTGCCCATGTCCAGCGGGTTCGCCGGCCCCAAGACGATGGAACTTGCGTACGTGGCGATGGTCCACCGGGTGTGCCCGGTCCGTGGGTCACGCGCTGAGAGGTGGCAGTCGCCGATCCGATTGTTCTGCCCGCCATGGCACACCGAGGTGTAGACCGCGGTCGCGTGCACCGAGACGAAGGAGGGCTGGTCATCGCTCCACAGCGCGGTACCCGACGTAGTGTCGAACGCCTTGACGATCAAAGAACCCGGCCACTCCTCGCGCCGCGGGTTCTTCCACGAGACGATCACGGTGCTCCCCGCGGCGTCGACGCGGACAACATCGCCGTCGCCGTAGCTCTGATGCCACCGCTGCCGGCCGTCGTTGCCAAGACTGAAGACCTCATGCCCGTCGGCAAGTACGTAACCGTCCGGCGTCGCGACGATCCATGCGTTGTCCACGGCTTGGAACGTCCACGCCAGGTTTCCGGCCGGTACCGACGGAGACGGGGACGGGGTGGATCGGGAAGGCACTGGGGCGGCAGGACTTTCTGCCGGCGGCTTCGGTGACGACGAGCAACCGACCAGGCACAGGGCGCCCACACCAGCAATGACCAACCTGCGCAGGACGCTCCGCACCACTTCGAACTCCCCGTCTGCCCTTCGGACTTGACGATGACCATACGGACGTCGCACCACGAGCTGGGTGATCCGGTTCGTCTCGTTGATCGCCGGCCCGCTGGGCGAACCGGTCGATCGCTTCGGCGACCGTCGTGGCGATGTGGGCGCCAGTTCGTGTGTGTTCTTCTGCGTAAAGAACGGCTGTAGCGTCCGGCGGCTGCGCCGCCACAGCGGCCCCTCACCGGCTATGCCGTGCCCCCTGCCTCTGGATCGCGCGCCAGAGCGAGCCCTGAAGCATCGATCGCCCCGCATTGAGCGGCCCGGGTGTCTCCAGCCGGTTCCCGGGCCGAGTTCTGATTGCGCGCCATCCACCCGGGCCCGTCGTCTGGGCAAGTGTTGACGGTGTGGGAGTCGGGGCTTGTCGACCGGTTGTTGGGCCAACGCCGCCGCACGCCGGCCAACACGGCGTGTTTGGGACGCGGTGGCATGACTGTGGGTCCTCCCTCACCGTCACCAAGGTCGGCCGGGCGTGGGTGTGCGTACACGAAGAACGCCGCGCCACGTCGGCCAGAGCACAGAACCACTGCAGCGTATAGGCGGCCACCACCGTTTGGTGGCGATGAGGAAGGCCTGGCACAAATCGTCATGGTGTTGGCAGAAATCGTCAATGCAGGTGCCCGCATATCCACGGCATGCTATTGCCGATCGGCACGATCAATCCGAATCCGGTACGTGCACGGGGGACGCGGCAAGGCGCCTGGCGTCTTCGCCTCGCTGCACGTTGCCGGCCTGTGGACCGCCCGACCGCACGGTACTGGGCGTTCGTTCGGCTCCACTCGACCCCCGCCCCGAGAACGGCACCCAATCCCGGGGCGGGGCATGCATCTGTCGTCCGAACCGCTTGCACGACCGGCGCCGCAGGCAGTATGGGGAGGCCGCCACCTATGTCCAACACGACTTTGATAAGGCCGGGACCAGCCCGCGATGCGTGGCTGCGTCGCCGGTACGTCGATGAGCAGGCCGAGGTCGGCGACTTGGCCGTGGAGGCCGGCGTCGGCCGGATGACGATCTACCGCTGGCTGGACCGCGCCCGCATTGCGCTGCGGCCGCACGCAGGCGCGTCCCTATCGCGAGACTGGCTGGCCGAGCAGTACGCCATCATCCGGTCCGTGAATCGGATCGCCCGGTTGGCTGGCGTGTCCCCATCGACGGTGCGGGACAGCCTGAGCCGGTACGGCCTCCTGCCACCGCCGACCGACGAGCGCGCACCTGTCGCAGCGGCGCGATACCTGGCCGGGCACCCTCTTACGGCTGTGGCCGAGGAGTTGCAGATGAGCCGCCGGGTCCTTACTTGCTGGCTGCGGGCGATGCAGGTGCCGATCCACCCTCCGGGCCGGCGGCGCCGACCGGGAACTCGGCCGGACGGCGCACAGTGATCGCGATCGGTGCGGGCCTGGTCCGCTGGGCCGTCTTGCGACGGGTCGTGGGGGTGACCTTGGCCGCCGCCTTCGACGTCGCGGTGGCTGTCCATTCGCGGGTTGACGCCGAGTTCGGAGTGCGGTGGCACGACGGGTTCGGGGCCACCGCAGGTCTCGCTGGGCACGGCCGCATTGCTGCTAGGCGTGCTGGTGGGCCACGGTATCCGGTCGGCAGCACCGGCCGCACCCGGAGGACGGCGGAAGCCGCCGACCGTCCTTCTCCGACGACCTGCGGAAGGCCACCGACGGCTGGCCGCAGAACTAGCAGCACGCGCAACGCTCGCCCGTGCAACACCTGACCCACTGTGGGACCTGACTGGGAGTACCCCTTGCTGAAGACTGACATTGCATTGCAGCTCAACGGCGATGCCCTGGCGGAGGCGTGGCGGCTGTACGCGCTGCGGATGGGCGTGATGGCCGACCAAGCCGTCCAAACGCATCTGCTGCCGTATGCCGTATTCGCCGACATCTGCATGAACAGCAGCATCGAGAAGTGGCGCATCCTCGATGCCGCCGACGGCGGCCGGTGCGTGGCCCTGGCGACGTTCACTAACGATCTCGTCGCATGGCCGGCGGTCTCGCCCGACTATTTCCGGACCCGATGGCCGCACGCCTACGCGGAACGGTGTGTCTGGTACTGCGGGTTCGTCGTGGTCGCCGATCACGCGCCGCAAGGCACCTTCGTGCAGCTGATCACCGGCATGTACCACCAGGCCGCCGAGCACGGCGGCATCATCGGCCTCGACTTCGCCGACGCCAACGCCAGGCTGGCCCGCGTCGTCGATGTGGTACTCGCCAGGGCCGCCCGCGCCCGCGACATCGACGACACCAGCCCGTTCGGCTACCGCGGCCAGCGTTCCGACGGGCAGCACTACTGGACGTACGAGACGGCCGCACTCACGGCGGAGGCGGCCTGATGGACACCAACCGGCACGCACGAGCCAACACCCCCCCGGCCAGCGGCCCGGCGAATGTGGCAGGCGCGGTGACACCGTGGGGCGTAGAGCTGGTCCTGGACCTGCACGGCTGCAACCTTGAGATGATCAGCGACGGGGACGTACTTCGTCGCTTCGCGAGCGTGCTCGTCGCGCAGCTGGGCATGACCGCGTGGGGTGAGCCGCTGTGCGAACGGTTCGCCCTGCACGATCCCGACGCCGCAGGCTACAGCCTGGTCCAGCTCATCACCACCTCAAGCATCACTGCACACTTCGCCGAACGCAGCCGCACCGCCTTCCTCAACATCTTCTCCTGCCAGCCGTTCGACACCGACACCGTCACCGCGTTCGTTGCAGCGTTCTTCGACGCTTCGCACAGCACGTCCCGCGTTATCCACCGTTGGGCCGGTGCGGCGCCGCAGACGTGACGGCGGTTGCCGAGACGAACCCGGCTGGTCGGACCGTTGGCGACGTGTCCAGCTCGCCGGGCGAACTGCGGATTCCCGTTCTGCTTGACGGGCCTCGAACGGCGTTGAACGTATCGACGGTTGTCGCACGCCGTCAAATGCGGTTCACATGACGGAGACCTTGAATGCTCAACTGGTCAAGGAGGCGATCTGGTGCCGGAGCTCGGCTGGTGTCCGAATCAGCCATGCCCGCTCATCGTGGGCGACCGCCGTAAGTTCGGGCAGTCCGGTGCTGGCGACCGCGGACCCGGCGGTGGGACGCGAGTGTCAAGCATCTGTGAAACTCTCGGGTGGCGGTCCTGGGCGGCTGCCACCAGGATCGGTGCCGGCGATCGACGCTGACTCTTTAAGCATCTGGTGTTGGGCGGCGCTCAGGTTGAGGATGTAGAAGCCCGGTTCCGTCGTTGACGGTGAGCATGAGGGACGGCCCTGTCTGGGGTTCGTCCGCAGCATCACCTTGAGCATGAAGAGCACGGCCGAGACGTACGCCCGCCGGAGTGTTGATCGACTTGGCGCGGCAGGTGCTCACGGTGCCGGGTCCGAACAGGCGCCGTGGACGTCTCTTGTGGACGGTCCGGCGGGACCGCGGCCAACACGAGTTGACCCCTGGGCACTCGCCGCTGTGGTAGGCAAGGCTGACCCTCGTGGCGGGAGCAGCGTGTGATCGTCGTGGCGGAGCCGGACCAGGTCGGAGCCGACCTGGCCGCCGGTGTGCTCGCCTGCCCGCGCTGCGGGGGCCGGCTGCGGCCATGGGCATACGCGGCGGCACGGCGGGTACGGCTGCTGGACGGCTCGACCCGTGCGGTACGTCCACGCCGGGCCCGCTGCGCCGCCTGCCGGCGCACCCAGGTGCTGCTGCCCGGCTGGCTACTGCCGCGTCGGGCTGACGCCGCCGAGGTCATCGGCGCTGCGCTGGTCGCCAAGGCCAACAGGCAGGGCTGGCGGCGCATCGCCACCCAGCTGGGGCGAGCACCGGGCACCGTACGCCGCTGGCTCCGCGCCGCCCGCAGCCGCCAGCATCTGGACTGGCTGCGCCGGCGGGGCGTGCAGATCGCTGCCCAGCTGGACCCGGACCTGCTCGCCGCCCTGGATCCCCAGCCCACCGAACTGGCCGACGCGTTGACCGCACTGAGCGCTGCGGTACTGGCCTGGCGGCGCCGGTTCGCCCGACACGCCCGGCCGTGGACGCTCATCGGCGTGTTTACCGCCGGGCGCCTGCTGGCCCCAAGTTGATCATTACCGGGTTCCCGGGGAGAAGTCTGCCCACCCACGATCGCATGACATCGACCCGCATCACCGGCAGTGTGAGGACCACGGCGGCGCCGTGAGCACCAACCGCCTCCCGTTCGTCCTCATCGGCAGTGCCGCGTTCGTCCTCATCCTGACCGCCGGGCAACACATCTGGCCGCTTCGGTGTGCCCTGCACTTGACTCGTCGCGTCGGTCGCTGACCGCTCAAGCCTGCATTACTTGGAGAACGCCCGACGCAACAGACCTCAACGGCCAGACCGGGGTGATCGACCGGGAACCGGCCGGCTAGGCGAGGGTCGCCGTGCTGTACTGGAACCGACAATGCTCGAGCACGGCCTGGACCGGGCTGGATTCGCGCGGCTCATGCACCAACGCAAGTACGCCGGGGTCGCCGGCAACGTCCTGTGGCCTGGCGGCACGCCAGCGCACGACGAGCTCAGCGTCGTTAACCGGAACGGGGAAACTGCGATGAACTGCGGAGCAGCTGCATGAGCTCGCCGGCGCCTGCCCCTGACCTCCGGCCGGTGCCTAACCACTGGAACGCCTACGACAATCCGGAGATGTTCGAGTGGTGGGCGGCGCTACCGGTCAGCGGTGGCCCGGAGCCACTGCTGCGCCTGCAACGGGCGTTGTTCGACGGCGGTGAACGCCACCAGATGCTGCGGGTCGACACCTCGCCGGAGATCGGCTTCGACCGCAACCGCGACGGCTACATCGGCGACTTCGCCGACGCCCACCCAGACCGCCCCGGGCCGCTGGACGAGTATCCGGCCGGGTACGTGCTGAGTGGCTACTGGCAGATGCGGTACTCGACCCGTCTCGCCTACGCGCCGGCGCAGACCCGCTGGGCAGCAAGCGCCCGGGTCGAGGAAGATTGGTTCGACGGCACGTCGGAGCTCGGCGAGCGGGCGAAGGTCCCGGTGCGGTGGAATGCACCACCGATCCAGCTGTTCGCCGACGTCCGCGAGGGCCAGTTCGTTGTCGCCGTATCGTTGATGACCGACATCTTCTTCCCGCTGAACCCGGCGGCCGAGGACTGGCCGGGCACGGACGAGGTGCTGGACAACCGTCCGCTCGCGGAGCGCAACGGTGGCCGGCTCAACGCGTTCCTCGCCGACCTTCAGGCAGCGGCGTTGGCGCAGGGCGGCCGTTGGGGTGCTGCACGACGGTCTGCGGCGCCGCCTTGGCGCTTCGGAGATTCGGGCATCGTGTTCTGAACTTCGTCGGAGTCCCGGACGTCGCGCCCCGAGGCCCGGCCTGGCATGGAGGGTCGCCGCGTGCCCGAGATTGCCGAATCGACTCCTCCCAGACCCTCGCAAGCCGACAATGTGATCATTACGGAAGTAACCCGGGACGCTGATCCGGGCTCGTGAGTCGCGCACCAAGACCGCCGACGTTGAGGCAGTGGCCGGATCGTCTGACACTCTGGACGTCATCGCGCCCCACCTTTCATTCGCTGCTCAGTGACCCGGCAACGATCAAGATGATCACGCCGAGGCCAAACAGCCCGCCGGTCCATCCGGCGAGTTTCCATTCCCGCTCCTCGTCGTCCCGCGGCGCGAGCAGCAGGAGGATGGCGGTCACGAACGAGCCCAGGACAGGACCTGCCGCCAGGATCAATCCGACCCACAGCACGGGATCACGCGGGAGGTTGCGGGGGTTGGACGCCACGGAGAACGTGAGAATCGCCGGCATGAGCATCAGGAAGGTGTCGAATAGCAGTACGATCTTGGCGAGTCCTCTGCGCGTCGGCCGCAGGTGGTCGAGCCTCCGGCCCGATGGTGTCTCGTCGTTCATATGCCCCCCGATCGATCGTGACGCGGACCCGGATCAGGGTGTCAACGGGTGGCGTAACTGACAAGTGTCAGTTCATCACTGTGGATAAATTCCGGCGCACCAGGCACTTGCGCTGGCTCTCGGCGCCGCCGCCGATTGCTCTCTACCGCCTGGTCGAGTACAGCCGCGTGGGTGAGTCGAGGGCTGGTGTGCTGTGATCGTTGAGTGCGCGGAAAAGTTCGACCGCTGGTTCAAGAGGCCGTGAGCGATCGCGATGTCGCCGACCCGGGTGCCGGCTTTGATTGGTTGACCAGTGACGGCACCACGTTGTGGTGGCTGGAGTCTCGGCCATCTTCAGGCCGATCGGTTCTCATGCGATGGGATGCCGGGCGCCTCGCCACATACGGCGTCGCCGGCGGCATCGGCAGTACGTTGCACGCCTACGGTGGGCAGCCGTACACGGTTCTCGAGCCGGACCAGGTGGTGGCGGTGGATGCCTCGACCGGTCAGCTTGTCGGGGTGCCGCCCAATCTCGACAACCGATATGTACGGCGATCTTGCTCCGGACGACGGTGACTTGCTCGCCGTACGTGAGAGCGAGGCACGCGATGACCTCGTTGCTGTCAGACCGGGTCGTCCCGACGCCCGCGTGCTGCTATCTGTTGACGGGTTTGTGGCTTCGCCGCGGCGGTCTGCGGGCCGGCTGGCATGGATGCGATGGAACTCCACGGTGATGCCTTGGGACTCGTGCGAGGTGTGGGCCGCCGATTACGCGACGGGTGGTCGGATCGAGGATGCCCGGCGGGTTGCGGGCAGGCCCAACGAGTCAGCGGTCCAACCCGCGTGGGCGGCTGACGGATCGCTGTACTTCATGTCCGATCGGTCGGGCTGGTGGAATCTGTACCGGTGGCGTGACGGGGTCGTAGAGGCGGTGGCGCCGATGGCCGCGGAGTGCGCGACCGCGCCATAGGAGTCCGGGTACGCCAACTATGTGCTGCTTCCGGGCGGGCGGGTCGCGATCACGACGCAGGTAGGTCCGTGCCAGCAGCTGCTCGTCGTCGAGCCGGATGGCAGGGCCAAGCCCGTCGCCCTGCCGTACACGTCGATCAAGCCGTATTTGGTCGTGTGTGGTGACCGTGTTGGGCTCATCGGCGCGTCTTCGACGCATGTCCCGGAGGTTGCGCTGGTCGCCGTGGACGGCACCGACGCCGTCGAGGTAATCCGCCGCCCGGCCCAGCCGCTCCCAGAACGGGCGGTGTCCATTCCTGAAGTGATGCAGGTCGATGCCGTCGACGGCCAGCTGACAGTGTTGTTCTATCCGCCCGTGCCGACTGTGGAGGGCGTGCCGCCGTTGATTGTGCGGCCGCATGCCGGGCCGACGTATCACAACGAGCTGCGGCTGGACCCTGAGGTGCAGTTCTTCACTAGCCGGGGATTCGCTGTCACGGACGTCGACTATCGCGGCAGTACCGGCTACGGTCGAGCGTTCCGCAAGGCCCTCGACGGCAACTGGGGCCGGTTCGACGTGGAAGATTGCCGAGCAGCCGCACTGCACCTGATCGTCGGCCGCCGGGTGCGAGCCAACGCGGTCTTCATCTCGGGTGCCAGCGCCGGCGGCTACACCGCGCTGAAAGCGGCGTGCGACGACGGTCCGTTCGTGCTGGCGGTGGCCAGGTCGGCGATCGTGGACCCGCAGTTGTTGCGGACGACTCCGTTGCGCCGGTTGGGGATGCCGGGGCGCTAGCTCAAGCGCTCCGGCGCCGCGGTCTGCTTGCCGGGATGCTGAAGTTCGAGGAGGTCGGCCACTACCTGTCAGACGTGGCGCAGCGGCAGGCCCTCGATGCCGAGCTTGCCCTCTACCGTGCGGTGCTCAATCGGGACGGGATGGCTACGCCGGAGTAGTAAACGGAGTCAGCGTGGTGTGGGCGTAGTCGATGACATCGCGAACCTGCGGCAGGTCCGCGTGTGGTTGCAGCTCGGCGAGCATGAGCACAATGCGGTGTACGGTGCGGAACGATGCCACCCCGGCTCCATGATCGATGGCCTGCCGGGCGACGGTGCAGGCTTCGTCGAACTCGCCGGCGCGTGCGAGGGCGGCGGCCTGCAGGGCGGTGTCGATGCTGATCCGGCGCGCCCGGTCCGCTGGCAGCAGTTCCAGGGCGGTAATGGTCTCGCGGTGCGTCGGCTCGTAGAGACCGAGGTCGAAGAAGCAGTGGGCCTTCTCGTCGGCGAAGCCCGCCTCGCCGAAGTACCCGATCCAGCCGGGTTCCTCGCCTGGGCGGCTACGGGCGAGGTCGGCTTCGGCGTACAGCAGCGCAGCGGGCGCAGGCGGCTTCGTCGCGGCGGCGGGCATGGGCGCGGGCCTGCACGGTGCGAAACGCCGCCCGCACGGCCGGGGTGGCCTGGCGCTCAGTGTCGCGCAGACCGGCGGTCGCTAACCGCAACGCCTGCTCAGCGTCGCCGCAGTGCAACGCCAGGTGCGCCAGGCTCACCGCGACCAGGTACCCGCCATAGACGCGGTTGCCGGTTCGGGTCATCAACTCAAGTGCGTGCAGGTAGTGCCGCTGCGCCAGCCCGTCCACGCCAAGGTCGACGGCCTCGTACCCCGCCAGCTCCAACATCCCGGTCGCGATCTGCGGCGCGGTCGCGGCAAGCCCGGCCAGCCGACCGCGCAGCGCGTCAGCTACGCCGGATAAACCGTGCCTGCGCCATGGGCGTGGTCCCCGGTTGCGTAACCGATCCAGTCGCGCAGCCGCGTCCACAACGGTGTCATCGTCCGTGGCCGGCTGCCGATCGGCGGACTCGGTGAGCAGCCAGTCGAGGACTGGCCGGTCAGTGGCACCGCTTTGAAAGGCCGAGGGGCTGGTGGTATCGGTGCGTGCGCTGCGGAGTAGTCGTTCACGCTCCACCAGCGGTATGAGCAGGGCCAACGCGCCGCGAGCCTCCAGCGCCTCATCACAGCGGCCGAGGAATTCGCCCGAGGGAATCCGCTCAGCGGTTTCTATCTTGCGCACCAGATCCCGGTGGGCGAACACGAGCGCGCCGAGCACCGCCTGCGACAGCCCGCGAGCGATACGCATGGCTCGCACCCGCGCGCCCGCGTAGTCCAGCACGGACCTCGCCGGAACCAACCGCTTCGGGGTCTGACCCATCTCAATCGCCACGTTTGTGGCATCGCGGACCGCATATGAACGAATGCCGATTGTTACACGACGGCGGGTTGTTGCCGAACGGACAGCCGTTGCGGACATCGTCGCTGTCCGCATCCAGCGTATCGACGGCGCATCGTCCAGTGGTGATTGTGGATGGTGTTGCGATCCGGTGGGGCTCGCAGGGAACAGCGTTTTCCGTTCATCGCTTCAGGAATCGGCACTTCCTGTGGCAGGAGCATGGAGCTGCGATGACGCACACGGCGCCTCCCCAGCCGATCCCCCCGGGATCGATGGGAGGCCGCGTGGCCCCTACCAGGGCCGCCCGCACGGCGCTCACCTCGCAGCTCTGCGTGGCGCGGGCGGCCCACCCCGGCGCATCCGAACCCAGCCGACATCTACAGAGGACGACGCGATGTTCCGAACCGGAAGCGACCGAGTGAGGCCGCCAGGAAGCTGGCCGATCTTCTTTGACGTGCCACCGGCATCTACTGACGTCGCCGGGCGCACTACCGGAAGCTGTTCCGGCGCGGCTCGGCACCGGCCGCCGTGCTGCTGGAGCCGTCCATGAGCCCGGCCTCGACCCTACTCAGCAGTGCGGGCTTGACGACTGTGCAGGCGATTGTGGATCGGTTCCGACAGCTCGCCGACGCCGACGCGACTCGGATCGCAGTGGTCGACCGCGACCGCACGACCACGTTCGGGCAGCTGTGGCGGATGGCCTACCAGCGTGTCGCGGACCGTCGGGTCGGCGCGACCGCGATCGCGCCGCTCGTGGCCATGCCCACCGTCGGGGCGATCGCCGACGCCCTTGCGGTGTGGCTCTGTGACGGCATCCCCTTGCCTATCCCATTCGGCCTTCGGGCGAAGGCGGTCGACGACGCGATCACGCAGACCACGACGGTCGCGCATTGGTGCCAGCCCTGGCGCGCGCATCTGCACACCGAGTACGGCATCCGGCACATCTGGCTCGCCGGGGGCGAACCACCCACTATCCCACGCGTCGGCGACGCGATCGGCCTCACCACCGGCGGCACCGCCCTCATCGCCGCACCCCTACACGCCGCCGCCATCTTCGAAATCGCCATCCGACAGCTGGTCGCCGGCGGCACCGTCGTCCTCGAACCGGACTTCACCCCCGCCAGCTGGCTGCATACCGCAGCCGACACCCACGCAGACTGGGCCGTCCTCGCCCCTGGCCAAATCAAGGCGCTGCTCCAACATCGCGAACGATCGCCCGGCTGGTTGGGCATCGCCACCCGCGCCTTGCGCCGCGTCGTCGTCCCCGCCACCATCGCTCCACCCACCACCGACCACCTCGCCGACTTCGCCGCGGCCGCCGACGTCACCATGACCACCTGGTACCACGCCCCTGCCTTCGACGGCGCCACTGCCACCGTCGACCGCTCCGCAACCGCGTTAACGGCGTTGCCCGGCCTCCGGCTCCGCACCGTCGATCCCACCGGACAGCCGATCCCACCCGGCGTTGCCGGGCTCATCGAGGCCGCCAGCCTCGCGGGCTGTGCCACCGTCGCACATCGCGCCGACCAACCCTGCCCACCGGCACTGGCCTGGCGGACCAGTGGCGATATCGGCGCCCTCACCTCCGACGGACGCATCATCGTCCGCAAACTGGAACCTGCCGAGCACTACCTCACCCCGGCGAACCAACGCTGTCGCGGCACATCGCTACGCCGCAAGCTCAGTGCCCACCCCGACATCGCGGCCGTCGCGGTCCACGTCGTGCCCGACGATCACGGCCGAGCTCGGGCTCAGGTCCGTGTCTGGCCCCGCCCCGGCATCGTCCCGCCGCTCACTCCCCGCGCTGTCGCCGCGTACTGCACCGCCGCTGACACGGCCGTGTCCGCTCACCACGTCTTGATCACTTCGTGGCCCGCTCGGAACACAGCGGCAACGACCCGGTGAGTCACGTCGTGATGGCGCATGCCGATCAGGACGCCGTGCTGGCCGCCTTGGCCGTCCGGATCACCACCGCACCCGGGCTGATCCTGCTGTTGGACAAGGCGGGCTGCGACGGCACCGACTGCGGCATGCCGGCAATCCGCGACCGCGGCACCGAAGTTTGGCGGCACTTTCGTGACCTGACCCGCTGCCACGCCGACCGCCAGCCCCTACCCGATGAGCCCACTGCCGACACTGTGACGCCAGAGAAGGCCCGTGATCCCGGCGGATCGCCCGCTCGCCTTGCGGCACCGGGCCGCCGGTTCAACTCCAGCCGGCCGAAATATCGCCAACTGGCTATGTACAATGTCGACGCTAATCGGGATGGGCAGGTCGTCGGCCGGCGGGACCTAAGCGCGTTACAGCGTGTGGACAAGCCGGATTGATATACGCCGTGGCTTCGGTTCCAAAGGCGGCCACGCCCGCCTCATTGCCGTCACGCCCGCGGGCGTTGTTGGTGCCTCTCGACGCCGGCATCGACAAGAACACGATCCGAAACGCAGGGAGGTCGGGGCCGGATCATGAGCGATCAGGGGCAGCACCAGCCACCATCGCAACCACCGCCGCTGAGCGGAGAAGTCCTGCCTAAGCCCGACGGGCAGCCCATCCCGCAGCAGCACCAGCCGCCCGCGCCGGCCGCACCTCCCAGCGGCCCTACCGTGATCTACGTCCCGATACCGGTCACGGTCGACGGCCGACCGATCGACCCGCCCGCGCCGGCGAAGCCCACCGCGACCGCCCGCACTACCGCGACCGCCGTCACCCTGCTCGTCGCCATGCTCGGCGCTTGCGGTGCCGGGTGCCTGGGCGGCGCCCTCGGCCTGTTCGCCCTGTTCGGCCAGAACCACCTCGACCAGGTCGCCCTCCTTGCGGGCGTCGCGGCATTCCAGGCCGCTGGGACGCTCGCCGTCGGCATCTGGGCCACCCGCCGGACCTCGTGGGCGTTCTCCGCCGTCCTCCTCGCCCCCTGGCTGGCGGGATGGGCCGCGCTGATCATCTGGTACTGGCTGCGCTTCCCGCTGTGGTACATACCGTGGCTTACACTCGGTACCCTGCCGTTGGCTGTCCTCTCGGCGTGGTTCTGGCGCAACCGCCGTCAACGCACTGCCCGCCAGGCCATCGTCTACCTCGCCGCTCTCGCGATCGTCCTTGCCGCCAATGCGGCGGGCGTGCTGAACATCGCATGGGACCGTACCGACGCGTTCGGGTTCCGGGGGCAGCCCACCCCCGAGGAGGCGTTCTCTGCCCTTACCGCGGCGTCATGCGTGTCAGACCTGGATTACCACTACGGGGGAGGGCGAGTGGTGCGAGCCGAATGCACATCGGACTACCAGGGCGAATATGACAAGAAAACGTTCGACAACACGCTCTGCTCGGAGCAGCCCAGAGCGGCGTTCGCGCGGTGGTGGCAATGGAACAAGGAATATCAGCTCGATTTCAGCCTCGGTTTCACGATCGAGCGGTACAGCGACATGAGGAACGACCCGGCAACGCTGACGGTCGTCATGCGACTTCGAGCCGCGTTCCATCCCGGCGAGGAGGAACCGTACAGAATACACGTCGACAAGGCCGAAGAACGATGGAAGGTGAGCGCGGAACGCGCCCTTGCCGGCGGCTGGAAAATCTGCCGCGTCGACATCGAAAGCCCGTTGAACGCGACGTTCGAGAAGCTCTGACCCGAGACGGTTGTACCAATTGGCGACTCCTGCCCACGATGCCACCGTGTCGCTGGCCTGAACTGGCAGGTGACTGGCGCACCAGACCGCATTTGATAAGTCGTCGTATCGTCCCCTGCGCGCCACGATTGGCCGGGCGCGATGGCTGTTGACAGTGCGACGGATCACGGATGGACTTTACGCATGGACCAGGGGAACGACGTGCCGAGCAGGTGCCTTGCGCGACTGCAACTCTCCGCCGAGGAGACCGAATGGCTGACGAACCGGCCGCATGGAGCGCATGAAGTCCCAGCGGAGCAGTGCTGCCACCTTGAAATGGGACACCTCGACGCCCATGCGGCCATGGCGCAGCAGAGCAAAGAAGCCGAATGGTGGGTCCGATGGACACTATCGGCGTCCGAGATCGTCGTCATGGCGGGCTGTCCAGCGCTCGCGCCAACGGCGGTGGACAGTTTCGGCGACCCGTTGCTGTGCCTGCTCTATCTCGACCACCCTGGGCAACACTCTTTCGAACTCGCGCCGCGAGCAACGACACGGCAAGGCAGAACAGGCGATTGAACGGATGGCACCCACCATTGAGGGCGCGATACCTCTGACAGCGCTGGATCCGGACAGCTCGGAGCACGTCTCGCAGCAGATCGCCAACGTCTTGCGCGCGGCGATCCTGACCGGTGAGCTCGCGCCGGGTGTCCAGCTGCCGTCACAGCCGCAGCTCGCGACCCACTACGGTGTGGCCCGGGAGACGGTCAAGCGGGCACTCGAAGTCCTGCGCAGCGAGCGTCTCATCGTCACGCGCCAGGGCAGTGGCTCATTCGTTCGCCTACGGCGTCAACCTCCAGACATCCTAGAACCGGCGATCGCGGCTGCCCTCACTCGCCCGCACGTGACCATCGACTTTGCCGGCGTCTCAGCCGAGAAGCTACGCGATGCGCTCGTTCACGTGCTCGATGCCGCCCATGGTGGTAACCACCGGCCGAAAAGCATCACCATGCGGCTGGCGCTGCCTGCAGAGCCCAGGCCGACCGACACCGCCGCGCCGCGGCCGGCGGCCATGCTGCCCAGCGACGGCGCGACGCGGCACGGCGTGGAGTTGATACGGCGGCTGTCTGACCTTGAGCCGGCGATGTCGGTGGCCGTGCAAGTCCAGGCGCTCAATACTGCGCCGATGTCCGACCTCTACATCCTGAATCGCCAGGAGGCGATGTTCGGGTTCAACCCGGCCCGGCCGCAGGCCGGACCGGGCGACCCTGAGCGGCGTGACGACACTGTCTCGACGGGCGGCAGCATCCCGCTGTTCCACTACATCGCCGATAGCGATGTCGCCTCCCACGCCACCCAGTTCGTAGCATCCGCCCAGTCGTGGTTCGACGCCACGTGGAACGAAGCCACGAGCGGCATCGACCATCGCTAACGGACATTGGCCCGCCCTCGCCGGTGTAACGAACCGGCCACGCCGGTCAGACCCGTGGCCTGAGACCGCGGCCACCCATGCAGTGGACGGCATTAGTCCGAGGGTCGCGGCGCCCGCCTTCCTCGGCGAGCAGGCATCGACAAGGAGCCTTGTCGTGGCCGGATGTGCGGACGGCCGGTGTGCTATCGCTCCGCTTAACCGATGTGGGGTTGCCGCAGGCCCGCCAAGGCATGCTCGATACGCAGCCGCATCGTCGGATGGATGTCGAGCGCGCCGAGGTTCTCGGGGCTGACCCAGAGCACCTCACGGGACTCGCTTGACGGGGTCGGCGTACCGCCGACCGGCTCCGCGGTGAAACAGATCGAGAACTGCTGCCGCACCTCCCCATCGTCGTAGGCCATCACGTGGCACGGGTCGGTGTAGACGCCGACGATCCCGGTGACCTCAACCACGATCCCGGTCTCTTCGAAGACTTCCCGCACGACGGTCTGCGCTATGGATTCCCCGATGTCGTGCCCGCCACCCGGCAGCGCCCACTTGTCGTTGTCGGTCCGATGGATCATCAACAGCTCACCCGCGGCGTTGCGGACAGCGGCGACAACCGACGGCACTACGCTGTTCGCCTTCGGTGCCTCCGGATCACGGTAGAAGTCCCTGCGGGCCACTACGGGTCACCTGCCTTCCATGGAAGTCGCGGAGAAACTACGCACCATCGCCCACGTCGGCCGCGCGCCGGCCTTCCGTGCCGGTCAGTCCGCGCCCGCGTCACCGGTCACGACTTTGCCGAGCTCGGCGAGATGGCCGGCGAAAGACTCTGTCAGCGATTCCATCAGTGCAGCGCCCTTGGCTGCTGATCCGGCGGACGGGTACCCGATCACACCACTGGCTGTGTAGGCCGCCATGCCGTGCAGCAGGAGATGGGTGCGGTCCGGCGCCGCATGGTCACCACTCACGAAACCGTCGCGTACAAGGTGAGGGGCGACGTGTAGCAGCATTGACACTTCGAGCTCTCCGGCATGCATATCGTCGTGACCGCTGCTGGTCAGCTTGGCCGCCGATCGGGCAGCATCCCACTCCGTTCGGGTCGGATACAAGGTCATCCGCCGTGCGCCGACGTTTGCCTCCTGGACAATGTTGCTCAGGACATAGTTGCCGCCATGGCCGTTGACGATCGCCAGCTGGTGGATGCCGGACCGTTCGAGGGAAGCGGCGATGTCGCGCACGACTGCGCTCAGCGTGGTGGCGCTGATGCTGACCGTGCCGGGCCATGCGGCATGCTCGTGCGAGCAAGCGATAGTCACTGGCGGCAGCAGGAGGAGTTGGTAACGCTCGGCGATGGCGGCGGCGATGGCGCAAGCGACGACAGTGTCTGTAGTGAGAGGGAGATGCTCACCGTGCTGTTCGAAACTGCCGACCGGCAACACGGCGACGGCGGCCGCTCGATGGCGCTCATCCACGCTGGTGGCAGTAGTGATCAATTCCACGGCACTCATGGTTTCACGGTGCGTGCACGGCGGCGCGGTAGGTGGCTAGGAATTCGGCGGTTGCGTCGCTCTTCGACCGGCGGAGGGCCACCGCGACATCGTTGAGCGGACGCATGGTTCGGGTCGATTCGGTCGCGCGGGCGACGGCAAGGGCGTCGGACGCTTGGCTGGCCGCCTGGTCGAGCCGATCAGTGGCGGCATATGCCTGTGCGAGGTAGCCGCGCCACAGCCCTTCGTCGAGGGCCGAACCAATCGGCAGGGCCGCCAAGGCGTGCTCGTATTGGGCGGCGGCACCGGCCGGATCGCCGAGCACCAGCCTGCAATATGCCTCGTGGGCAGCGACGTAGCCGAGGGTGCAGTGGCCGGTCAGGTTCAGATCGTCCGTGAAGACGGCGCTCTTGCCGACCAGACGATACGCCTGCTGGATCTTTCCACGGCTGCCGGATTCGTCACCGGCGTGGGCGAGACCCTGGGCCTCGCGAATCACGCTCAAAGCATGCGTCCCTGGCGGCAAGGCCGATTGCGCCTGCGCCCGACGGGCCAAGGTGATCGCGGAAGCAGGGTCGCCGCCCTCGATGGCCTGCTGACTGCGCCGCATCAGCAGGTAGCCCGCCACTTGGAGCGCACCAGCGCCGCCGGCGAGCCACTCGGCGAGTTCGAGCCATCGGGCGCCACCGCCGAGTGGACGGGTATTGTCGTGAATCCAGCTCAGAAACTCTGCCCACAACGACTCGACCACCATCAGGTCGGGCGCCGGACGGCTCAGTCCGGCTGTGCGCAGCCGAGCCATGACCTGCAGCTGGCCCCGCACGATCGGCTCCGCTCGGGCGAGCCCAAGCTTGTCGGCGTCGGCGGTCAGCATCGCCAGCATCTGCCGCCACGAGAGCACGGCGTCGCTCAGCGAGGCGCTCACGGCCAGCGGGTCCGTCGGCTCGCCGACGTCCACTTGCGCCGGCGCCACGGACTCGTCGACCGATGCCAGGGCAGCCAGCAGGGCGCCTTGCGCCTGGAGGGCGGTATCGCAGGACTCGACCAACATCCGGGTGGGACGGCGGACCGCCTTCTCGATCTTGCCGATCAGGTCGCCGCTGACGTGCACCACCCGACCCAAAGCATCCTGCGACAGACCCCGCTGAACGCGCCAAGACCGTAGCTCGCTACCGAATCGGTCCAACCCAGAGAGGTGCGGGGTCAGCTGCCGGGGCCGCTGTCCCATTGCAACCTCCCGTCCACGCCGGCGGAGTAGCCGGCCGGTCAGAGTTCGTGCGCCACCATAGTAACGAACATCGACGTGCACAATGCTGCTTGCCCGCTGCGTCTCGTCGCGCTCTGGCCAGTGGCTCTGTAGCAATCGCTGTTCATCTGCGTAGCGCTATCAAGGTTTGGGGCAGCACTGGGCCGGCATGCGGACAGGCGGACTGTCCGCATGCCGGGCGTTGTCCGGCGGTGATTCTTGAGAGTCAATTGATAGACATGCTCTGATCGAACCCGCCCTGCGGCTCGCTAATGCGTTCATCGACCTTCGGTGGTGCGGCGAACCGAACGGTGCCGCTCGCAAGAACCGACATGATGCGCATATCGCTCAACATCCAACTCGGGCACGTCGGATTGTCGTACCTGCTCTTTATCCTCGTCCTCGAAGGCAACCGATGTGGAGGTGACGGGTGCCGAGCCAGCCTCGGTTGTGGTGGCAGGACATCGACCCGGTGGTGTGGAGGTGCTTCGGACAGCCCGAAGACCTGGCTCGGGAGCGCAATACCGCATTGCTCGCCGCGTTGGAGGAGTTGTCGACGCGGGCGCCGATGTCCACGCTGGCCGACATCGTGGCTCAGGTACGCGAAGTGGGATACCGCGACAAGCTGACCGATCTGGAGGTTCGGGACACGCTCGACCAGTTGACGAGGGCACGGTTGGTCGAGCCGTTTCGTGATTACGCCGCGCTCAGCGCGGGATTGGACGCGGTCGTACGCCGGCAGGAGGCATGGGCGCTCACTCGGGTTGGGCGTGTGGTGGTGGCGGCGGTGCGTTCGGCGGTGCTGGACGCGCATCGGGCGCTGCAGTTGCCGACCCGTCTGCTCGACAATGTGGAGCGGACCATCCGGGCGCTACTCGAGCACCTCAGCCACGATCGGGGCCTGCTGCCCGGAGACCTCAACGACGTCGGGACACGCATCGAGGAGATGCACCACGTGACGGCCGACTTCTACGCGGCCTTGGCGCAGATGGTGCAGTCTGACGTGACGGACGACGCGTTGTTCGGCGACAACAGGGACCGGGTGGTCGAGGCGCTGCGGCAGTTCCCCCGCGAGTACGGGCGGGCGCTGCGGCGCGTCGACGAAGCACTGGTTGATCTGGCGCTTGCCGGACACCGACCGCTGGTGGAGGCGGCGGCGATGCACGCTGGGCTTGTCGATGCCCGGGATCAGCAGCACTGGATCGATGAAAGGGTCCGCCGACTGGGCGACCTGGCGGCGTGGTTCGCGCCGGACGGCTCGGTACAGCGGCTGATCGCGTCGGCGACCGGTGCGGTGCACACGCTCCTGGTGGCCATCGACCGCCGCTACACGGCGCTTCGGCGGGGCAGCGACCTGAGCGCGGACTTCCGTGAGCTGGCGTACAGCCTGCACGCGCAGGCCAGCGACGAGGACGCCCGGCGCGTGTATGCGGCGGCGTTCGGCAGTTGGCCATCCTGGCACGCCATGGTCAGCACGATGCACGAGGATGTCTCGTACGCCAGCGTCGCAGCTGCGGGTCGCACGCGTCACCACGTCGAGGTGACCCTGCGCGAACACGAGCGGTCCGGACAGCAGTCGGGCCGGCCCCGCAAGGTACCCGACACTAGCGAAGCCCGCGCCACGGCAATGGCCGAAGCCGCAGCAGCGGCCGCTCGTCGTCGCCGGTTCGCGACGTTGCTGCGCACCGATGGCGAAGTCACCTTGGCTCATTTCAATGGCTTGGACAGCGCGGCAGCTGCAATCCTGTTCGCGGCGATCGAGGTCGCGTTGGAACACTTCGACGCGGCCGCCGGCTTCGGGCACGCTCAGGCCGAAGGTGCCGATGTGGTGGTGCGGGTGCGACTGGGTGAGCCCGGCGTGCGGGTGACCGTGGCGCTTGCCGAGGGTAAGTTGACCGGACCGGATCTCCGCGTGACCGTGACACCAACCGGTCAGGCCGACGAGACCATCGTGGATGATCCCGTGACCGTTGGGGAGACAGCGGCATGAGCAACAGCACCCTCGACCCGGAGGTAGCCGAGGCGGCCCGGCACCTGACCGCCGTGTGCCGGATCAGCGTCATCGATGACCCGGCCCGATATCGGACGCTGCTGCGCGGCCAGCGTGAGCTCGCCGCGTTCTTCCGCGACGAACTCGGCTGGACGCTCGTGGTACATGAGGTCGCTGGAGTCATTCGTCTGCACAAACGCCGCGATGACCCGCCGGCCGATCGTGGACCTTTCGTCACGCGCGACAACCGGCCAGGCCCGCTGGCCGGAATCGGCGTACTGGTGCTGGTGGCGCTGGTGTGCGAACAGCTGTGGCGGCGCCCGCGCATCTCACTGCGCGAGCTCGTGCAGGCGATCGCGCAGGTGTGCGCCGCGGAGACGGCAGAGGGTCGGCTGCCCCCGTTCCGGATCGTGGCCACCGACGGAGTCAGCAAACGCCAGGCGCAGACCGCCCGCCAGGACTTGTCCGATGCGCTGAAGCTGCTCGTCGCCGAGGGCGAGATCGCGATCGACACCGATCTGGACCGAGCCCTGGCCGACGACGCGGCGGATTGTGTCATCACCGCCAACCGCGACAGCTTGGCGACCAAGTTCGCGTCGCTGTCGCCGACCCTGCTCGGGCTCAGCGGCCGGCCCACACATGAGCACGCCGCCGCGTTGACCGCCACGTCCCTTCCCGACGCGACTCAAGCCGCCGCAGTGGACCACCGCGCCAGCGTGGACGGGCGCCGCCTGGCGGCGTTGCGGCGAGTGGTCGACGACCCCGGCGTCGATCCCACCGACGACCCGGCACCAGTGGGATACCTGCTGACCTTGTCGGGCCGGGAACGGGCACTCACCGTCGCGTCGCAGCTAGGGCTGGTTGCCACCGTGCGCCGCGACTGGTGGGAGGTCACCAACCCAGGCAGCGGCGCCACCAGCATGGACTTCCCACTGGGCCGGCGTACCGCCCGGCAGGCCGCCCTCGCGCTGCTTGCCGAGCTTACCCGGCGGCCGCAGCCGGAAGCCGAACTGCCGCTGGCCGAGATCGAGGCGCTGATCACCGCGGTACGGGAGGATTTGCCTCGGTGGGGCTCGTCGTATGCAGGCAAGCTGACCGTGCTCGCGCAAGCGGCAGCCGCAGACTTGGTCGCGGCAGGACTGCTCACCCGCGCGGACGCACCCAACTGCTGGCGGCCGACACCGGGCATCCATTTGTGGCGGATTCAGGTGCGCCGCGGCGAGCCGCCGACTCGAACCGCTGAACGGGACTCAGGCAGTCCCGCATGGGTCGCCGACACTCTTGATCTGACCGGGCCCGGCGAACTCGAGGAGCCATCGTGACGGTCCTGCCCCACCAGCTCACACGGGCCCATGGTGCGACCGCACCGACCGGGGAGCCGGACCTCTCCGCTGTCGGCCTTCCCGCTGCGGTGGGCCGGTGGCAACCGACCCGTGCAGGCGCGGTCAACTCATGGGCATGGGCTGACGAGACGCTGCTGTTCGCCGACGGGTGGCTTGCCCTGGCAGGCCCCAACGGTTCGGGCAAGTCCTTGACCGCCTCAATGCTCGTGACCCTACTGTTGGATGCCGACTGGGCGCCGAAGGCGCTGTCGGTGTCCGGTGAGTCAGCCGGGACCCTGGCCGACCGGCACACCAACCGCAACCCACGCGAGGACCGCACTGGTGCGTGGTGGTTGGAGTATGGCCGCCGCGCCGCCGACGACGACACGGTCGAGTACCTCACGACCGGAGTGTGGCTGCGTTCGGCAGGCGGGGACCTGCACCGGGCATTCTTCGTGGTCCCAGCCCGAATCGGTGTCGAGCTGTCGCTGCAGACCGATCGGGAACCGGTGTCCATAGAAGACCTCGCGGCGCAACTCGCCGCGAGCGGTGGGCGGCTGTTCACCGACTCGCAGCGGCTCGCCCGGGCGGCGGGTCACCACCTGACTGTGGGCAAGGAGGACGGCTACAAGTCCGAGGTTCGCACCGCCCTGTTCGCACCGCTGGATGACGTGCAGTTCGATGCCCTGCTCGGTGTACTGCGCAGCCTGCGCAGCGTACGAACGGCGGAGGCCATCTCCCCGAATGAGATGCGCAGGGTGCTGACCGAGGCGTTGCCGGCCCTCGACCCGGTACGGCTGGCAGTCATCGCGGAGGCCATGGAACGCATCGCGGACCTTGAGCAGCAGCTCAGCCGCGGTCGCGAGGAGGTACGGCTGCTGGACCGCGCTGAACATGCCTACCGTCGCTACGTCACGGCCCTGACGCAGGCGGAAGCCGCGAGTCTGCTCGCTGCGGTCACCCGGCTGGACGATCAGACCCGGAAGACGCGCAAGGCCGACACCGATCTCGCCACCGCCACCTCGGCGGTGGAGGCTGCCAACAATCGCCGGCGACAACTCCGCGAAGCCCTCACGAAGATCGAGGGACGACTCGCCGCCGCGGACGCGGAACTGCGTAACCACGCCGGCGCCGACTTGCCCCATCTGGAGCAACGGCTGACCGACCTCGAAGAACAACACCGGCGCGAAGCCGCCCGATCTGCCAAGCTGCGCCAAAACGCTGACCGGGCCACGAGCCAGAACACCGAGGCGGCCCAGGATGCGCAAGCTGCCCAGCGCCATCTCTCCGGCCTTACGACGGAACTGCAGGCCGCGGGAACCCGTATCGGCGCCGACCCGGTCCTCGATCGGCTACTTCAAGCTACGGCGCTGCTGGCGGAGGCCGGACCCGACACAGAGACGAGCCAGCTCAACACTTCGCAGCTGGCCAGCACGCCAAGCGGATGGACTGACCTGCGAGGCCAGCAGATCCGGCGGGTCGACGACGCCCTGCGTCAGCACTCGGGTGCGCAAGAACAGCAACTGGCCGCGGCAGCTGAACTGCGCCGGGCGGAAGACGAACAGGACGGTCGAGAACGTCGCTGCGCGCAGGCAGCCACCGACCGACAGGGCCGCGAGCACGAGCTTCGCGCCAGCCTGGCGCACTGGGAGCGCGGCCGTGTCGAGCTGCCCGAACTGCCTCCCACCCTGGTCGACCACACCGAACGCACCGACCTGGATCGGCTGGCCCGTTGGCTCTCCGTCGCCGCGCAGGCGACCACACGACGTATCGATGTCGGCGGGCACCAGCAGGCAGTCGCGGCGGCCGGAGCGGCCGAGCAGGCAGCCAGCGGTGCCCTGCGAAGGGCGACAGCTGCACAGGAAGCGGCTGAAGCAGAAGCCATCGCGGCGGGCGACGCGCTCAAGCAGGCCGAAACAGCCGCCCAAGCGGACCAGGCTGCCGCAGCAACGGCGCGTGCAGACGCCGCCGCCACCCACGACCAGGCAGTCGCAGCGGCTCACCAGATCACCACCGCGGCGCAGCGGGCGCTCCACACGGCCACGGCCACGGCTACCGAGGTCGCCACGGAATGGGCCGGCGAGGTGGCCGCCTGGCGCACCGGACTCGTGCACCTCTCCCCGGATGCGGTACCGCTGCCCGACGACCCCGACCTCATCGACCTGCCGGTCGTGGCGTTGGCTGTCGAACGCGCCCACGCCGCAGCGGCCGCCGATCTACGGGTACGCATCACCGACGCCAACCGGCTGGTCAAGGACAGCGAACAATCTGTCGGCGACGTGGCGGCGAAGCTTGCCGAGGCTCAGCGAGAGGCGCCGGTACCGTCTGCCCCGCCGTGGCGACCGGCACGCATCGACTCCCGGGCGGCGCCGTTCTGGTCGCTGGTGGACTTCGCCCCACAGGTCACGCCTCAGCAGGCCGACAGGCTCGAAGGGGCTCTACTCGTCGCGGGGCTGCTCGACGCACTCGTCAATCAGAACGGCACAGTCACGGCAGGCGACGTGACGATCACGGCGGAGGTCCCTGCCAGCGGGCGGTGTCTGGCCGACTTCCTCGTCGTCGAAGCCGATCCGAGCGTGCCAGCCGACCGAATCACGACTCTGCTGCGAGCGGTCGCCGTCGATGATCCGGACAGCGACATCGCGAGCGGCCGGCTGCAGGTGGGCTCGCTCACCGCACTCGCCCCACCCGACTACCAGGCCCGCTTCATCGGCCGTACCGCACGGGAACGCGCTCGTCTGGCTCACGTCGCCGCCCTGCAAGCAAGCCTCGACCAAGCTGAAGCCGCTCTGCGGGAAGCGCAGCGGGTCCGCGCCGTGCTCGACCAGGATCTGGCGGCGGCCAGCGCGGAACGCGACCGATTCCCCGCTACCGCTGGGCTGTACGGCGCCCGCGAGCGGGTGATTGAACTTCGCCTCGCGTTCGGGGTTGCGCAGCGGGAGACCGCCGAGCAACTCGCCGCTGCCCAGCTCGCCCTGCAGCGCCGGCTGGCCGAAATCGATGCGGCCGAAACGGCTACCGCAGCACGGCTGGCCGAGGCACAAAGGGTGGCCAACGACAAGACCGAGATTGCGGTCGGGCGCCGGACAGCCCGTGAGCAGGCTGATGCTGAGCACGCGACAGCCATGGAGCAGCTCGCCGTCGCCACCGCAAACCTGGAACAGGCAGAGGCGGCGCAGCGGCAGGCCGAGGGTGAACGGGCAGACTTCCCTGATCTCGGCCCGGTGCGCACGGCGCAACATGACGAAGACCTGGCGACACACGACCTCGCCAATGCGGAGGTTGCCGTCCAGGAAGCCACGGCCCGTCACGCGGACGCCTCGGGCCAGGTCCGCAGCGCAGTGCGCGAGCTCAACGCTGCAGCGACATTGCCCGACGGCATGATGCTGCCCACTGCCGCCGATCCGCTGTACACCCTGCGCGACGCCGTTGCGGCCCTCGGCCAGCAAGTCCAGTCCTGGCAGAATGCCGCGGCTCGAACCATCGACCTACTGCTACGGTGGCACAACACCGACGAAGCCGCAGAAGCCGCTCTTGGCGACGCCACGACGGGTGAGGCCGAAGCTGAAACAGCCCGGCTGGCCGTCGCCAAGGTACAGGCCCAAGTCGACGAGATCCGCCAGTTGCACGGAGCCGACTACGAACACCTGCGAACCACCCGCAACACCCTCGACCAGCAGCGCACCGCCAACCATGAGGAAGACGAACGGGTACTGCTCAATCGCGAGGAGGCCAGCAATCGTGCCGCCCAGGCCAAAGCCACCCTGGACGCACTCGTACCCCAACGGCAGCAAGCCGAACGGCAACGCGACCTCTGCGCACGCCGCATCGGGCTGCTGGTCACCCACAAACTCGCCACCGTGCCCGACGACCTCCCCACCGACGTGGATGGGCACCCCGCCCACGTAACCGCCGCCATCGCCTGGTCACGGCGCATCCTGGCCGAGGAAACCTCTGGAGACCGCCTCGGCGCGCTCACCGAGTCCCGTGATCGGGCGCTGCAGACCCTCGAAGGCACCGTACGGACAGCGAACCAGGCGCTGATGAAATTCCGTCAGCAGGTCGACATCGCGACCCTGGACGGTACCGACTGGCGCCGGGTCACGCTCGTTGCCACCAACGCCGCCGTCGGTGAGGACCTGCTGCAGGCGGTCGCCACACTGCGCGCCACGACCAGCCGGCTGGAAGCCGACCTGCGAGAGGACGTCAAGGCAACCCTGAAGACGTCGATGTTCACTGAGCTGCGCCGCGATATCCAAGACCGCCGCGAACTGGCCCAGGAGCTGGTCCGGCAAATCCGCGCAACGCTTGCCGGCGTACGTACCGGCGTGGAACGAGTCGGCGTCGAAGTCGACTGGACCGTTCGCCAAGACCCTGACGCCCAACGCATGATCGAACTGCTCACCGCGCCACCATCGGACGACACGTTCAACCAGATGTACGAGGTCCTCCGAAAGCGGATGGACGACGCAGCCACCGAGGCGTGGGCCGACCGCGTCGCCCACACCTTCGACTACCGCTCCTGGCACGAATGGCACATCAACATCACTCACCGCAGCTTCAGCACCGACGGCTCAGAGGTATTCCGGCCGGTCAACGCGCGATCCAACCCGCTGAAAGCGCTCAGCACCGGCGAATCCCGGCTCGCCACGATGCTGCCGCTGCTGGCCGCCGCATGGTCCATGTACTCCGACCAGCGCTACAACGGCCCGCGCCTGCTGTCCATCGACGAGATCGACGCCGCCTTCGACGAGCCCAACCTCCGTCAGATCTTCGCCCTCCTGCGCGGCTGGAATTTCGACGTTCTCGCCACCACACCGACCATGACACCCATGATCAAACGTGAAGTTCGGCAGGTCGTCGTCCACCAACTCGTTACCACGGGCCGAAGCCGAGTCACAGTGCCCTGGCTCTGGCGCGGCCATGGAGAGCCACAACCGCTCACCTTCGACTTCTCGCCGGCCGCGGACGACCCGCAGGACAGTTGATCGCATGGCAACCGACGTCCGCAGTCTTGCCGACGATCCCGACCTCGCCCCACTGTGGCAAGCCGTCCACCGGCGCCTATGTGCCGGCGAGCCTCCGGAAGCCATCAACATGGTGCGAGTCGCTCAGCTGTCCCGCACCGGCATCTCGGTGCTGCGAACCTGGCTGGACACCACCACAGCCCGCCGCCACAGGTCCGCCGTGACCGTCACCGCTACCACGACTACCGTGCCGCTACGCGAACTTCTGCGGGTATTGCACATCGACGGTCAGTTGCTGCCTGAGCTCGTCGAACGCGCCACCGGCCAACAAATCGTCAATCGAAGCCTCGCCAACCGGGTCGCTCTCGCCCGGCGCGAGAAGCTCTGGGAATACGCGGCACAACGGCTTCCACAAGTTCCGCGTCTCGTCGCCCGCCTCCGCGCCGCCGGCCTCGGCGACGACGACACGGAGACGCGCAGCACCATCGACGCACTGGCCGATGCCCTAGCCCTGATACCGGCAAAGCCGCCCATTCCATTGGCGAAGCTCGCCCATGACACGACAGGCAATCCCCACTTCTTCGACCTCGGAACCACCACCGGAACACGCTTCGTCGCCGCTGTCGCGGAACTCACCGACCGGCCTGAGCCCGCTCGGCCCGACCTGGTTCGCGAACTCCTCGCTGACGTCGGCATCCTCGCGGACCGCCTATCCGCAACTGTGCTTCTGTACAACGTCGACGCCATCGGCGATGGCCCGATCGACCAGCGGCTACGTGCCTCCGCCCTGCCCGTCGCGCTTACTCTGCTCGACCTCATCGCCACGCCACCGATCCTCGCTCCGGTGCCGCTGACCGTCGTAGAGAACCCGTCCGTCATCGAAGTCGCCCTCGTCCGGGGGAGCCGGATCCCGCTGGCGTGTACCAGCGGCCAACTGCGGGCGGTCGACCACGTGCTCCTGCAACTGGCCAACCGCTGTGGCGTACCGCTGCGATACGCCGGCGACATCGACAGCTACGGCGTGCAGATCGCGGAAACGGTTGCGCAGCTCTACCGCGCGGAACTGCTGGCCATGGATGCGACGACCATTGCGGCGGCCATCAGCCCGTCGGTCACGATCGACCCAGCCGATTCCCTGCCTGAGCGCGCTACTGCCATCTACCAGGAACACGACGCCGTCCTGGCCCGGATCTTCGGAACCGGCTGAGGGGGCCGGGAGCGACGGGCCTGTGAGAATGCGGGTCAGGAGTTCAGCTCGCAAATCTACGCTGACGCCTAATTCCCCAACTGCCCATGCCGTCTCATGGAGGGAAGCTGTGGATCGGTTCATCACCACCGACCGCATGTGGGCGGAAGCGACGCGCTGGCATGTGTACGTGCTGCCAGACCTCGGCATCGACGCCGAGTTCCGGCGGTTGGTGGAGCAGAGCCGCACCGTAATGGCGCGGCATCGGGCGCTGTCCGTGGTGCCGGACGCCTGGCTCCACGCGACGGTGCAGGTGATCACCGGGCGCGCCGGGGCCGCCGTGACGGCGGCGCAGCGGGCGGCGCTGATCGCCGGCTTACACGAACAGGTCGGACCGCTCGCGCCGTTCACTGCCACCGCCGGTTCGGTGCCCACAGCTCGCGAGCGCAGCCGGGATCCTTGTGGATCTCGATCTGGACCTGCCCGGTGAGCCGTTCGCGATGCTCAGCGAACGGGTCGGGACCGCCATCCGCGGCGTGTTCGGTGCCGACGCGCTGCGCTACGACCCTGGCGTCCCACACATAAGCCTGGCGTACGCGGCCGGCCCGGAAGACTCTGGCGTCGTCCAGAGTCAACTGCGGCGTGCGGTACGGCCAAACCGCGCGCCGTTGACCGTCGGCGCGGTCTGGCTCCTCGATGTGATCCAGGACGCCGGGCGCAGCCAGTACCGGTGGCATGAGCCCATCGCCCGAATCCCGTTGCAGGGAGGACCTCGATAACCCACGCTAAGCCACTGCGGAGCGTCGTCGGGCGACGAGCTGCGGCTGTGGCGAGCGCGGCGGTGAGGCGCGGCACCACCTCAGCCCGGACGACGCTCTCCAGGTTGCGGTGGTCCGGGTGGGCGGCTTCGCGAGCATCAGACTCCAGCACCAGCTCCCACGACACGCCAAGGGTGCGCGGCGTCTCGACCAGGACGGCGGTGACGTTCAGTTCGGTAAGCCCGAACCGGTCGAGCAGCGCCTTGCGGGCACCGCCGAAGGCCGCGGGTTCACCAGCACCGCCAGAAAGCCGCCGCGGTCCAGCACGGCGCCGAGCCGGGCGTCAGCCTCTGAGACGGCGTCCGGTCCGGCGGGCAACAGCGGCCCAGTTCGAGTACCGCGAGTACGGCTCGCGAACAGGTCACTGCCCGGTCTGGTTGGTGTTGTGTAGCGGTCGCGCCGCCATTCGAGCGCGATACCGGCGGCAGTCAGGTACTGGTCAAGCTTCGGCCGGCCGGGAAGGTCTTCGGCCCGCGGGACCGAGCCCGGACCCTCATCAGCGGGCTCGACCCGTCGCTACAGGCGCTGATGCTCAACGCCGCCGACCTGATGACCCGCGGCCGGACCACCCTCACCTCCGACGAACGGCAGCTCATCGGAACGGCGCTGGAGAACGTTGTCACCGCGCAGCTCATCCCATAGCTGCAGGCTCTCGTCTCCTCGGGCCGTCTCGACAATCCCGAGGAACTCGCCGACCAGCCGCACAAGGCGACGGGCCCGCTCGACGCCGACCCGACGTTGTCACCGAACCCGGCTGTCGGGCTGCCGCCGAACCTCGGCAAGCGGCGTGAAACCGAGTTCGCCGTGCACCTGCTGCGCGAAGATCCGAACGTCCACGTCCGACTCGACGGCTGGGTACCTGGCCCCCAGCCTGCTGAGAAAACTTGACTCCGAGGTCCTCGACGTCACCAACCACGGTCGTACCAGCTGAAGTCGATCACGTCGGACCTTCTCGGCGGCGAGCTGAACGTGGCGATCAAGCAACTCAATGGCCAAGGGGCGTCGACGGGCAGACAGGGGTGCGGCAGCAGGCGCCGCCCGGATATGCGAAGGTCGCAGTGCTGTATCTAATTAGAACCGGCCAGCATCCGGCATGTGCTCGACCGTCAGGACTCGCCGCCTATTTCAGGCACCCACGCCAGCGGCAGAGCCTGAGCGCCCTATGCCCAGGCGGCCGTGCCCGCTGTCGACGAACTCATCATCGTGAATCGCACCGGCGTGCACCGCTGGACAAAGGACCAATTTCATGACATCGCCGACGCCTGCCCCTGACCGGCACGCCAATCACTGGAACATTCTCGAATCCTCCTCGCTGATCGTCTGGAGCCCATCGTTCGCGGTCCCGGCCGACGCGGCGGTCCTGCACGCCTGGGAGCAGCAGTTGTTCGCCGCTGGGGAGCGGTATGGCGTGCTGCGGGTCGAGCGGTTCGACGACATCGGGTACGACCGGGCGCGGGACGGCTACATCGGCGACTTCGCCGCCGCGCACCCCGACCTGCCGCCAGAGTTCTACGTGTTCCCGGCCGGGTTCATCCTCGGCGCCGGCTGGGAGCGGCTCACCCTCGCGACCCGACTCGCGTTCGTCGTCGGCGACGACTGGTACCAGCCGGGCGACCGCATCGAAGAAGAGTGGTTCTCGTCCATCTACGACCTCAGCGATCGCGCCAAGATTCCGACGGACCAGACCTCGCCGCCAATCACGATCTACGCCGACGTCGAGGAGGACACCGACCCGCGCCGCATCATCGTCGACATCGGGCTTTGGACGGACATCTTCTTCCCGTGGAATCCTCCGGACACGCGCCGGCAGCCCGTCCGGATCGACAACCGGCTCCTCGCCGAACGCAACGGGCGGCGCCTCAATGCCTTCCTTGCCGACGTACGCGCGGCGACTCTGGCCGCGAACGGTACGTGGGAGGCGCCGAACAAGTTGGGAGCCGACCCGCGGCGATTCGACGAGGATGGCATCGAGTTCGAAGGGCCGCGCCAGGACTCGCGCTGATTGCACGACACCGACGGCCGGCCCTCGCGCCATGCGGCTTTGGTTACCCCTGGCCGACCGGCTGGTGCTGACGTCCCAGCCTGGAGATACGGTCGTCACGTCGCGTGTCAATACGGCCCACTCCCGGGGGGACCATGCAGGCGCAGCCGGATCTCACCGTCGGCGAGAAGATCAAGTTCTACCGGCAGCGGTCCGGTGACTCCCGCGCGGTGGTCGCCGGGCCCATCGGCCGGTCCGCCGAATGGGTCAAGGCCGTGGAGAACGGCCGCCTCCTGCCGCCCCGGCTGCCGATGCTCAACCGGCTGGCTGGCGTCGCTGCACGGCGCGCTGCAGTTCGGGGCCGCGTTCACCGCGGCCAGGATCGGGGAGGCGTTGACCGCGCTGCGCTAACCTCGATGAGGCCGGACGTGTCGCCGACCGGCTGCCGGAGTCGCATTACCAGCCGTAAACCTCGTTCTCCCGGATCATCATGGACGCCCACGCCGTCACCGTCGCCGTCGAACTGCGCCAGCCTGGTGAGGCGCTGCGCGCGGCCCGGCGGACCGCGGCCGCGGCAATCCCGTCCCGGCCGCGCCGGGCACGGCATCTTGTCGAGGTTGCCCGCGGCCACCATCTCCGGCACGACCAGGCCGCCACCGCCGACACCCTGACAGCGGGCTACGCTGCCGCGCCAGAGACCGTGCGCTTCAACGGATACGCCTGCCGGATGACGCTCGACCTGCTCGAAGGCGGGCCTGACGTCTGGCCCACCGCCAGAGATCTGGCGAGCAGGCTCGGCCTGCCGGTTTTGGGGTTCAAACCATACCCCTCGTCACACCCCGCACCGGGGAGGCTTCGGATCAACGCACGACGATCACTTGGCGGTCGTGCGTTCCGTAGCGGGGTGCGCCGGTTGCTGGACGCTGCGAACCGTGGCCGGCGTGCCCACCTATCCGGAGGGGCGAGACGTGGAGCTGTCGGAGGCGGTCGACCTGCGCCGCTACCACCGCAAGGAGCCCGGCACCGTCCGGTGCCTGATCTGCCACGAGCGGCATCCGGCTCGTGGCTCGCGGCGGAAGGCCGTCATCGGCCCGACCCGTTGACGATGCCGGTGCTGGCGACGACGCCGATCACGGTGATCCAGCACAAGGCGGTGAGCTGCCATTGCGTCGTGTGGTCGTCGGTCCGCCAGATACGCCAGGCGAGCACGCAGGAGCCCGCGAGCGCGAGCGCGATGCCGATAGTCCACACGAGAAGCGCGTGGTCGCCGTGCCCGGTCGCGTTGCGATAGATGCTGTAGGCCAACGGCCCCGCGGAGATCACGGTGGCGGTGACGGCGACCCATGCGCCCGAGCGCCTCAGATTGCGCCATGGGTCGGCGATGAACGACTTCTCAGGTGGCACGGTTCCCCCGGTAGTAGACGACGATGGTCCGATACAAGGTGGCAAGAGCTGAGGTAACTCTCAATCGGCAGCGCAGCATCCTCGTCACGGAGACCGCCGTGGCTCTCGGCGTTGTGGCCGCCAGCACCGAGACCCCACCGACGGCGGTCGCGCAGCGTGAAGCACTGCACCGTCAGCCGTTCCACGGCGCGCGAGATGACGATCGCGACGCGCGCGTCCGGAGCGGGGCCGTCTCGATGCCGACGGCCGCTTGAAGCCTCGCCGCACTGCGAGACGACACGCCACGAAGCAACTCGGCGGATCGGCGAGGCGCCCCGATTCGAATGAGCGCGCCAGGTATGCGGCATGTCATTGAGTACGGGCTACGGCGAGGTCCTGTGAACGAGATGGGTGAATAGCGACTCGTTTGCCAATCTTTGCGCGGCTGCGGCCGGAACAAGGTGGCCGATCGGCCGTACTGCTGTTGCTGATGCCGTCAATATGCTCGGCAGACCGCTGGGGATGGGAACGACATGGCAGACGATGACCTCCGCTACAAACCGCCACACGGTGACCTGGGCTGGCTGAATCCACTTCAGCCAGCGTCGTGCCTGGTGATGGGCGACGTACCGGAGCATGAGCGCGACACTGTCCTGCAAATCGCCCCTAGCGTGCGTGCCGCCGCCCCGTCCGGGATCGCCAGACGCCTGCTGCATCAGGGCACGTATGCGTTCGAGGTGGGAGGGGTATGGCACATCGTGCTCGTCGCCGCCGGCCTCGAACCGCGGTCGCCCGACGGCGGACGGTCACGCTACGTCGAGGACGGTCACCTTAGCTTCGCGCGTATCTTCTATGAGGACAGTTGGGACAACGCTGCTCCGTTCGCCGGTAGGCCGGGCCTGAGCGCCGGCGCGGTGGTCCGCCCGAAAGGCACTGACTCGGTTGGTCGGATCAGACGTGTGATCGCCGTACCGGGCGGATACGAGTACGAGGTCGACATTCAGGGAACCGTCAGCTCCTACAGCGAGGAAGCGCTGGTCCCGGTTGCCGGCGACCCGCGTGATCCCGCGTTCTGGCTGCAGCAGCCGCCGGCGAACGCTGCCGACATCTCGCTGACGCTCACCTGGACGAAGCTGCACCATCCGTTGACTGATGTCCTGTACTCGTTCGCATCAAGCAAGACGGTCTTCCGGCCGTACCAGTTCAAGCCGGTGCTCAAGATGTTGACCGGGTCCTCCGGTCGGATCCTCATCGCCGACGAGGTCGGCCTCGGCAAGACGATCGAGGCGGGACTGATCTGGAGCGAGCTCGAGCAACGCTCTCGGCTCGAGCGGGTGCTTGTGGTGGCGCCGGCGGCGTTGACGCTTAAGTGGAAGACCGAAATGGAGCGGAGGTTCGACCGGAGCCTGCCGGCGCTCAAACCGCGGGATCTCGCGGAACTGCTCGACCGACTGCGAGACGGCGCTGAACCGGAGATCCGGGGGGTGATGTCCCTGGAGTCGTTGCGGACTGCCGACGTACTGGAGGTTCTGGAGGAGCTTCAGCCCCGGTTCGACCTGATCATCGTGGACGAGGCGCACTATCTGCGCAACCGGGAGAGCAAGACGCATGCACTCGGCCGGTTGCTCGCGTCGTTGGCCGACTACCTCGTGTTCCTGTCAGCCACGCCGCTGAACCTCGGCACAGACGACCTGTTCAATCTGATGCATCTTCTCGATGCGGACAACTTCGGCGACAAGGCCGTCTTCGACGCCCAACTGTGGCCCAACGAACTGTTGAACAGTGTGGCGAGATCATTGCTGCGGGAAGGACGGCACTCGCCACGAAAGCTCGTCGCGGAACTGGACCGCCTCGCCGGTCTGGAGTTCGGCGCATCGGTGACGGACCGGCCAGACTTTGCGATTCTTCGTGATCTGCTTGACGTGGAACGCCCGCTGCGGCCTGACGAGATCGCCCGAGCGCGCCGACTGCTGGCCGATCTGAACGTCCTTGGCGGTGTCCTGACCAGGACGCGAAAGGCTGAGGTTCCGGACGCGAAGGCGGCCCGGGAGGCGCGCAGCATTGACGTCGAGTGGACCGATGCCGAGCGGCGGTACTACGAGGCCGTGATGGCATGGTGCATGGCCCGGGCGCTCGAGTCCGGCAGTCCCCCGGGCTTCGTGATGCAGATGCCGCTGCGGCAGGCGGCCAGCTGCATTCCCGCGTCGCAGCGGCTCATACAACGACGCGAGCCACACCTGTTCGCGGAGTCGTTCGACGACTTCGACGAGGAACCGGACGAGACACCGACCCAAATCCCAAACTCTGAAATCCTGCGCAGGCCGATACCGGTCGACAGTAAGTACGAAAAGCTACAGGAGGAACTGCTACGTATCCGGCAGGCCGGCCTGCGACAGATGATGATCTTCTCCTTCTTCCGTGGCACGCTCGCCTACCTTGCTGAACAGCTCAAGCAACACTTCACCGTTGCGGTCATGGACGGTGGCGTACCGCTGCCGCATCGCGAGCAGATCATGCGCGAGTTTCGTGAGGGCCGGTTCGAGATCCTGCTGCTGAGCGAAGTCGGCTCCGAGGGCCTGGACTTCGAGTTCTGTAACGTGCTGGTCAACTACGACCTTCCCTGGAACCCGATGCGAGTAGAACAGCGCATCGGCCGCCTCGACCGGTTCGGGCAGCAGCACGAGAAGATCTTCATCTACAACATGCACGTGCCCGGCACCATCGAGACAGACATCTTCCAACGCCTCTACGACCGCATCGGCGTGTTCCAGAACTCGATCGGCGAGCTCGAACCAATCCTGCGGGACAAGATCGGCGACATCTCAAAACGGGTGCTCGACCCGAAGCTCGATGCCGCCGGACGGCAGCACGAAGTCGATCGAATCGTCGTGGCACTGGAGCAGCGCCGGCATGATGCCGACGATCTGAAGAACTCGCGGGCGTATCTCTCCGGCCTCGACGACCTGCTCGTTGAAGGCATGACCGCGGACGGACCGGGCAACGGGCGGTTCATCGGTCCCGCCGAGATCTGCAGGATGATCGACGAACTCCTCGTTCGCGTCGGGGGCCGTCGGGAAGACGTGGATGCCAACGGGGTGTTCCGGATCGTCGGATCGCCTGGGCTGGCGACGAAGTTACGTCTGCACCGGTCGACAGACGACGGCAGTCGGTACAGCCGTTCCAAGCTTGCCGCGCTCATGCAGGACGGCACCCCGCTGGACTGCACCTTCAAGCCCGAGGTGGCGAGCAGGTACAACGTCGAGCTGGTATCGGCGCGGCACCCGCTGGTGCGGATCGCGTTGGAGGTGCTGGACGCGGAGACGCTGTCGCTCCCACGATTCGGATCGGTCTGTGTAAAGGGCCTGCCGAGTGGTCGACGGTACCTCGTCAGTCTTGACCTTGCGGTCACTACGGGGCTGCGTCCGCTGTGCGAGCTGTGGGCTACGGCGATTGACGTCGACACCCGCCAGGTGTCTGCCGGAGTCGGTGAGGCGTTACTGCAATCTCTGGCCGAAGGCGACCTCGGCGACGGGCCCTCATTCGCACCCACCGACACGGAACACCTGCTGCGGCTTGCCAAGGACGAGCTCTCCGCACGGCGGCGAAAGACCGAACGGCTTCGTGCTCAGGAGAACGCGGCCCTGGTGGAGGGCCGAATCCGGGCCCGGGAAAGCTCCCTGGATCTGCAGATCCGCAAGACCATCGAGCTCATCGGACAGCTGCAGGCGCAGCATCGCAGCCGCAGCATCATCCGGTTGAACGACGGATGGCTGCGGCGGCTCCGTGAGAACCGGCGCGACGTGAGGGACAGGCTGATTGGTAGCAAGGAGTTGAGCTTGTCGCTCACCTCTGTCGCCGTCGTCATCGCGAGTGCGGCGGCGCCCAGTCCTTGCTGAGATACCAGGCCGTCGGCGCGACCGTGCTGTCTCCTTCAACACTGCGCAGCACAAGCTGGGCATGGTCGCGGCCGCGGATGACGGGCCACCGTTCCACCCGCATCTGCAGGTCCCAGCCGGTCGCGTCGCGGATATGCACGCGCCCGTCGCAGTAGAGCTTGAACGCCATCCTGCTCGAACCAAACTTGAGCGTGATACCGTCCATCGCTCGGCGATCGTCCATTCCGCGACCGTCGACGTAGGCGAGACTCAGGTATTCGCCGGAGATGGACCGGACACGCAGGACACCAGTGCCCTGCGAGGGTCCCGGGAACTCCCGGCCGTGCCGAGCGTAACCGAGGTCGAACATACCGTTCAGGACTTGCTGTGCGGTGTACAGCGGCGTGTAGGCCTCATACAGCACCTCCTGGCGGCGTTCGCCACGCTCCTCCCACTCGACCACGAAGTCGAAGCCAGGGCGGTGCAGGTTCAGCCGTTCGTAACTGCCGGTGTCCGCGAGCCCTGCCACGATCGCCTCATCGGCGGCCACCCCGGCGTTGTCAAACACCTGCGCCCGTGGAAACGCTCGGCCGATTCGCCGCTCGACGTACGGAATGCGGCTCATGCCGCCCGCTAGCAGGATGTAGTCGACGTCCTGGGCCAGTTCGGCAGGACTGATCGCTCGTAGCTGTTCCGGGGACCGCCCGCCGCGTTCGGTGAGCCGGGCCGCCCGAACCGCGGCCCAGATCATCGCAAGCGCGCGGTCCATCTGGGGTCTGAATGCCTCTTCCAACTGCTCCTTGTGGTACGTGAGGACGGGCACGTCTCCCATCGGGCGACGCGGAAGGAGAATCTGCTGCTCAGCGACTTGAGTCAGGCGCTCTTTCGCAGTCTTGGCAGCTCGCAGCAGCACTGCGTCCACGTACTCTTCAGGTGCGCGATCCCAGACGTTGACCCCGCATTTTGCGTACATCCTGGTGAGCTGGTTTGCGACAGCACGGTCCAGTGCGTCACCCGCCTGGTCGACGCCGAGTGCGGACAGCACGGAGATCTCGGGCTGCTCGCCGCCGACGATGTCGAGCACCGCGATGTCCAGCGTGCCCCCGCCCATGTCGAAGACCAGCAGGCGTCCTTTCGGGCGTTCGCCGTACTGCATGAACCGGTGCGTCACCCATGCCACGCCGGCAGCGATCGGCTCGTCGATGAGCGTCGAACTGTCCACCGGGAGACCGGCCTTCGTGGCAAGCGAGAGCAGCCGGCTGCGCTGCTGACCGTCCCACATCGCCGGGCATCCCAACCGCAGATCGTGGCCGCCGGTGATCGGTCGTCCGGCCGCCTCGGCCCGCCGGCCGATCTCGGCGAGGATCGCGATAATGACGTCGTCAGCGGCGACCCGCTGCGGCCCCGATGCACCGGCGACGACGACGGCATCCTCGTGCCGGGTGATCGCTCGCTTCACCGAGCGGATGACCTGGTCGCTCGGCAGCTCGTCGGCGTCCTCGCCGACCAGGAGATCCTCATCGTCGTATCCGGCGATGGAGGGAAACCACTGCGTACCTACGCCGAGCGGAACGATGGTCGCCGGCAGCCGGCCCTTGCGCTCGGCGACGAGCGATGTCGACGTCCCGAAGTCGACGCCGACGGCATGACTGTGGCGACCCGCCATTTGACCCTCCTATTTCACTAAGCCCTGATCCACCGACGAGGTCTCGGTGCCCGGCCGGTCCAGCCCGATGATCTTGGACGCGGGTCAGGGCGTGTGGGAGTGACCGGCCGGGTTGCCGGTGCGCTCGATGGTCGAGGGAAGTCTGGG